>NZ_JAHHZF010000002.1:300000-391481 GCF_018729455.1 Prosthecodimorpha staleyi
GTTTTCCTGCTCGTGGTCGTCAGCCTCTTCGTGAGTTTCTACGCCAATCCGACCAACAAGGAGATCCTCGCGATCATCGGCAGCATTGCGGGCGCTGCCGGCGGGTTCTTCTTCGGCTCGCAGAAGAACACCGCCGGTTCGTGAACGCCAATCAGGCGTGCGCAAATTCCCAGTAGAGCCGGCGCGCCTTGGCGTAGAACGGGCCGGGCTGCAGGTCGCGCTCCTCGATGCGGGTGATCGGGACGACCTTGGAATAGTTGCCGGTGGAGAAGAGCTCGTCGGCCTTCTTCAGATCGTCATAGCGGACCGTGGTCTCGACCACTTCGGTTCCCGCGTGCCGCAGCAGATCGATCGTCCGCTGGCGGGTGATGCCGTTCAGGAAGGTTCCGTTCGGCGCCGGCGTGAACACGACGCCGTCCTTGGCATAGAAGAAGTTTGCCGTGGCCAGTTCGGCAACGTTGCCGAGCATGTCGCAGACGACCGCATTGTCGAATCCGCGCGCGCGGGCCTCCAAGGCGGCGCGCGCATTGTTCGGATAGAGGCAGCCGGCCTTGGCGTCGAGCGGCATGGTCTCGCGGGTCGGGCGGCGGAACGGGCTCAACGTGACCGAGAAGCCGGTCGGCTCGGGCATCGGCGTCTCGTAGATGCACAGGCAGAAGCGCGTCGAGTCCGGATCGGCGGGCACCGACATGTAGCCGCCCTGTTCGGCCCAGTACATCGGCCGGATATAGAGTGCGGTCTCGTCGTCGAAGAGCCGGATACCGTCGCGCGCCAGAGCCTCGATGGCGTCGGCCGCCATGGTCGGCTTGAGGCCGAGCGCGAGGGCGGAGCGGTTGACGCGCTCGCAATGCCGGTCGAGGTCGGGGGCGACGCCCTCGAAGGCGCGGGCGCCGTCGAAGACCGAGGAGCCGAGCCAGGCGGCATGGGTGCGCGGACCGATGACGGCCGGGTTGCCCTCGATCCACTGGCCGTCGATCCAGTTCCAGGTGCGGGAGAAGCCGGTGGTGGCGCTCATGACGGTCCTCATCGCTGCTTTTCGTTCGGGGCCGGCATTCGATCGCAGTCGGACGGCTGCGAAAAGAGGAAATCGTGACGGGCTGCCCCGCGGGAACGGGTTTCTTTCCGCCGCGGATCCGGTCATTAATGCGCCGCCTCCGCGCCCGCTCGCGCGCAAACGACGCGATCGGGCCGCCCTTCCGGAGATCCGAGGACCCTATGACCCTCTCCACCTATGTGTTCGACGCCTACGGAACCCTGTTCGATGTGCACGCCGCGGTTCGCCGCCACGCCGCGTCGGTCGGACCGGAGGCGCAGTTCCTGTCGGAGGTGTGGCGGGCAAAACAGCTCGAATATTCCTGGATGCTGACCATGATGGGCCGCTACCGGGATTTTTGGTCGCTGACCGAGGAGGCCCTCGACTACGCGCTCGACCGGGTGCCGAGCGCAAACCGGCAGATGCGCGCCTCCCTGCTCGACGCCTATTGGACCTGCGACGCCTATCCGGAGGTGCCGGAACTGCTGCGCCAGTTGAAGCTGCGCGGCGCGCGCCTGGCCATCCTGTCGAACGGCTCGCCCAAGATGCTCGCCGCCGCCTGCACCTCGGCCGGCATCGGCGACCTGTTCGACGATGTCGTCTCGGTCGACGAGATCAAGATCTACAAGCCCGACCCGCGCGTCTACGACCTGATCACGACGCGCTACCGCCTGTTCCCGGAGGCGGTCTCATTCCAGTCCTCGAATCGGTGGGATGCCGCCGGCGCCACCGCCTTCGGCTTCCGCACGGTCTGGATCAACCGCAACAAACTGCCGGAAGAATACCAGGACATGCAGCCGGCCGCCGTCCTGCCGGATCTGAGCGGCCTGCTCACCCTGGCCTGAGCCGGCAAAGCCCCGGCCTTGATCGCTGGCCCTGGCAAGAACCGCCGGGGCCCGGAGCGCACGGCGCTTCGGAGGCCGAATCGCCGCGCGATGGTCTCCCCGGCCACGGCCGGGGAGCCGCCGGTCACCAGGACAGGTTGAAGCCGGCGCGCAAGGCGGCGCCGCGACCGGAACCGGCCACCGTTCCGGTGCTGAAGGCACCACCGGCCGTCAGGGTCAGGTTCTCGTTCATCTTGTAGGCCGCCCCAAAGCCCAGGGCACCGGTCTGTTCGAAGCTGGCGAAATTGCCCGCGATCGCAAAGTTGTGGCCGGGCTGCACGAACGGGTTCGGCAGCGCCATGGCGAGCGCCGTGCCCTGCATGGCCAGATCGGCGCGGCTGTTGGCCCGGTCGACCATCTTGGCCAATTCCGACCGACCCTTGACCACGCCGTCGACGGTCGTCAGGCGCGTTTCCCCCGTCAGGGGATTGAGGCACATCGACGAACCCGGCACATAGTAATAGCCCGCCCCATAAGTATCGCAGACTTTGACATACTCTACGACCGCATGCGCGGGCACGCCGTGACCGGACACCCCAAGAATGAATGCAACAACTGCGATGTATTTCTTCATTGTAGCCCCCGTTATTTGCATTTGAATGCATTGATTGCAAAATCAAGCATTCTTTACATACAGTGAGACACACTTTATCTATATTTTCTGCCCATCAAGTTATTTTTATTGTATGTGTTGTTATTCCAGATACTCCGTGCTCGCAGTGACACTACGGCATGGTCGTCATTGCAGCTTCGCAGGGACTGGCGCACAACTCGCTCAAGTCCGCGAGCCAAGAGATCCAGGATGCTGCAACCCCGGCCCGATCCTTCCGCATCCGCATCCGTCTCGCAGGCCGGCTGGCCCGGTCTCATCTGGGCCTGGGTGTTCGACGCGGAAGGCCGGGCGACGCCGCTCGGTGGCAGGCCGCTCGAGGCTGTCCTGTCCGATCCGGAGGCCTCGGTCTGGCTGCATTTCAATCTCGCCGACCTGCGCGGGCGCGACTGGATCGCCGAGCGCTCTCCTCTCCCCGAGGGCGCACGCGCGTTGCTGCTCGACGACGACGATCATTTGAGGCTGGTCGCCGAGGAGGGCGCGCTGGTCGGGGTCTTCGCCGATTTCCGGCGCGAGTTCGATCACGGCACCCAGGACCTGGCCCGGCTGCGCTTCGTCCTGAGCGGTCCGCTGCTGGTCACCTGCCGCCGGCACGCGCTGCACGCGGTCGAGGAGGTGCGCGGCGCCCTCCTGTCGGGGCGCAGCTTCGAGGGCGGCGGCCTCGGCGTGTTGGAGAACATCTTCGAGAGCTTCGCCGCCCAGGTCGGGGCGGTCGCCCGCGAACTGTCCGGCCAGATCGAGAAGATCGAGGATCGGGTGGTCGACGAAACGGTCGCGGCCGAGGATGTCCGACTCGGACCGATCCGGCGCACGGCGCTCAAGCTGAACCGCCAGCTCGGCGCCCTGCGGCTGCACTTCTCGGCCTTCGTCGACAATGCCGGCGAGGACCATGTGCCCGAAGCCGTCGCCGCCATGGTCGAACGGGTGGCGCTGCGGCTCGACACGGTCGGGCGGGAGATCGAGGCCATTCAGGAGCGGGCGCGCATCCTGCAGGAAGAAGTCGCCGCCAAGGCGGCGGCCGAGACCAACCGCCAGCTCAGCGCGCTGTCCGGCATGACGGCCCTGTTCCTGCCGGCCACCCTGGTCACCGGCCTGTTCGGCATGAACACGCACGGCCTGCCATTCGAGAGCTCGCAGAGCGGCTTCTGGCTCGCCTTTCTGTGCGGCGGCCTCGGCAGTGCCGCCGTCTATCTCTACCTGCGCTGGCTCGGCCTCATGAAGTGAAGCCGAGCCGTCCTGTGCAGACGCTCAGGCCGCCAGTGCATCCAGCACGCGCGCCCAGGAGCGGATGCCGTGGTGGAACGACGTCAGATCGTATTTTTCGTTCGGCGAGTGGATGCGGTCGTCGTCGAGACCGAAGCCGATCATCAGGCTTTCCATGCCGAGCCGGTTCTTGAAGTCGCCGACGACCGGGATCGAGCCGCCGCCGCCGATGATCACCGCCGGCTTGCCCCATTCGCGCGTCAGCGCATCGCGCGCCTTGATCAGGGCCGGGCTGTCGAAGGGCAGCGCCAGTCCCGGGCTGCCGCCATGGGCGCGGAAGCTCGCCTTGGCGTCGGCGGGCAGATTGGTGGTGATGTAGTCGCGGAAGGCGGCGCGGATCCTGGCCGGGTCTTGGCCGACGACCAGCCGGAACGAGACCTTGGCGGAGGCCTGCGCGGGCAGCACGGTCTTGAAGCCCTCGCCGGTATAGCCGCCGACGATGCCGTTGAATTCGCAGGTCGGCCGTGCCCAGACCTGTTCGAGCACCGAGCGGCCGGTCTCGCCGGCGGCGGTCGACAGGCCGTAGGGTCCGAGAAAGCTCTCAGGCGTCATGCCGAGCCCCTCCCACTGCGCGCGCAGCGCCGGCGGGACATCGGCGACGCCGTCGTAGAAGCCCGGCAGGGTCACGCGGGTCTGCTCGTCATGCAGCCCGGCAAGCAGATGCGTCAGGACGCGGATCGGGTTCTGCGACGGGCCGCCGAACAGGCCGGAATGCAGGTCGCGGTCGGCGCAGGTGATGGTCACCTCCTCGCCGACGAGGCCGCGCAGCGTCGCCGTGATGGCCGGCGTCGCCGGGTCCCACATGTTGGTGTCGCAGACCAGCGCGAGGTCATGCGACAGCTCGGCCTTGTTGGCGTCCAGGAAGGCGGCGAGCGACGGCGAGCCGGATTCCTCCTCGCCCTCGAACAGCACCGTGACCCGGCAGGGTAATGCCCCGGTCTCGGCCACATAGGCGCGTGCCGCCTCGACGAAGGTCAGGAGCTGGCCCTTGTCGTCCGCGGCTCCGCGACCGACGACGATCTTGCGGCCGCCCGCCGCCTCGGCAAGGCGCGGCTCGAAGGGCGGCGTCTCCCAGAGCGAGAGCGGGTCGACCGGCTGGACGTCGTAGTGGCCGTAGAACAGGACATGCGGGCTCTCGCTGCGCACCGGGCCGCGCCAATGCGCCACCACCATCGGATGGCCGGGCGTGTCGCGCACCGAGGCCTCGAAACCGATCTCCGCCAAGGCCGCCCGGCACCATTCCGCCCCGCGCCGGACTTCGGCCGCAAAGGCCGGATCGGTCGAGATGGACGGGATGCGGACAAGGTCGAACAGGCGCGCCAGGGAGGCGTCGAGGTCGGCGTCGATGCGGGTCAGTACGGAATCGATGGTCATCTGGCGCTCACGGGCAAGGGCGGTTGACGGCGGCGGACGATATCCGCAGGCGCGGCCGAACGCCACCGAGGCCCTTCGCCCGCCCGCGACTTTGCGATCAGCGTCCCTTGAACAGGGAGCCGAGCACGCCGCGCACGAGTGCCTGGGTGACCTGGCGGGTCACCGTCGAGGCGGCCGTGCGGGCGGCCGACTTGGCGACCGCCTCGGCGAGGCTGTCGGTGGTCTTGCGGCCGCCGCGGGCGGTGCCGCGATCGCCCGGCGCGGGTGCCGAGCCGCCGGTATTGAAGATGCCGTCCAGGATGCCGCCGAGGATGCCGCCCGACGAGCCGCCGCCCGCCTCGCCGGCGGGCGTTCCCGCCGGAACATTGGCGGCGACATGGCCGCGCAACTTCTCGTAAGCCGAAACGCGGTCGATCACGTCCTCGTACTTGCCCGCCAGCGGCCCGGTATTGATCACGGTCGCCCGTTCGGCCGGCGAGATCGGCCCGACCTTGGCCGAGGGCGGCCGGATCAGCGTCTTCTGGACCATGGTCGGCGTGCCCTTGTTCTCCAGGACCGAGACCAGGGCCTCGCCGACACCGAGTTCGGTGATCGCCGTCTCGGTCTTAAAGGCCGGGTTCTGGCGGAAGGTTTCGGCGGCCGCACGCACGGCCTTCTGCTCGCGCGGCGTGAAGGCGCGCAGAGCATGCTGGACGCGGTTACCGAGCTGGGCCGAGACCTTGTCGGGCACGTCGAGCGGGTTCTGGGTGACGAAATAGACGCCGACGCCCTTGGAGCGAATCAGGCGCACGACCTGCTCGACCTTGTCGATCAGCACCGCCGGCGCCTCGTCGAACAGAAGATGGGCCTCGTCAAAGAAGAAGACCAGCTTCGGCTTGTCGAGATCGCCGACCTCGGGCAGTTCCTCGAACAGTTCGGACAGGAGCCAGAGCAGGAAGGTGGCGTAGAGGCGCGGATTGGCCATCAGCTTGTCGGCCGCCAGCACGTTGATCGTGCCGCGACCGTCCGGCGCCTTCTGCATCAGGTCGGCGATGGCGAGCGCGGGCTCGCCGAAGAAGGCCTCGCCTCCCTGCTGCTCGAGCACCAAGAGCTGGCGCTGGATGGTGCCGATGGTCGCCTTGGTGACGTTGCCATAATCGGTGGTCAGTTCGCCGGCCCGCTCGGCGACATGCGACAGCAGCGCGCGCAGATCCTTCAGGTCGAGGATCAGCAGCCCCTCGTCGTCGGCGAGCTTGAAGGCAATGTTAAGCACGCCCTCCTGGGTGTCGTTGAGACCCATCAGCCGGGCGAGCAGCAGCGGCCCCATCTCGGTGACGGTCGCCCGGATCGGGTGGCCCTGCTGGCCGAACAGGTCCCAGAACACGACCGGAAATTTGGTCGGCTCCCAGTCGGTCAGGCCGATCGCCTGGCAACGCTTGACGACCCAGTCCTTCTCCTCGCCGGCCGCCGCGACGCCGGAGAGATCGCCCTTGATATCGGCGGCAAAGACCGGGACGCCGGCCGCCGAGAAGCCCTCGGCCATGACCTGGAGCGAGACCGTCTTGCCGGTGCCGGTCGCCCCGGTAACCAGACCGTGCCGGTTGGAGAGCTTCAGTTCGAGATACTCGGCCTTGACGCTCTGACCAAGGTAGATCTTGCCATCGACCTGCATGCGGCACTCCCATGGTGGCGGCGTCGGATGCCCGCCGGCGCGCCTGCGCCGGTTATAGGGGACGGCTGCGCTCGATGGAACCGGCTCGGACTGCGGAGAGTCGGTCGGCCCTCTGGACAGAAGCCCGGCCCCGTCGTACCGCCTTGAGTTATCCAAAGGGGCCGTGTCACATACGGCGAAGGCTAAGTCTAGGGAGTCGCGTTTGGTCGAGGAACTCGTCGGGCGTATCCAGAACAAAGTCGGCATCGACGAGGAGACTGCATCGCGGGCCGTCGCGATCATCCTGCATTTCCTGAAGAGCGAAGCGCCGCCGGAACTGATCGACCGCATCGTCGCCTCGATCCCCGGTGCCGGGGAACTGATGGCCGAAGGCGAGGCGCCCCCGAAGCCCGGCGGGCTGATGGGGTCCATCACCGGCATGCTGGGCGGCCTGCTCGGCGGCGGCATGGGCGGCATCATGGCGGCCTTTACGATGTTGAGCGAGGCCGGACTGGACATGGATCAGGTCCAGAAGGTGACGCGCGAGGTCATCCAGTTCTCACGCGAGCAGGCTGGCGATACTCTGGTCGACGAAGTGCTCGGGTCGATTCCCGGTCTGGCGCGCTTCGCCGGCTGACTGAATTCCGCGCCGCCGGCATCCGGTCCGGCCTGCGCTTCTGTGAGGGAGGACTTCGACATGTCGAACTACCCGATCGCGAGCATCGAAGGCGTCGGCCCCGCCTATGCGGAGAAGCTGAAGGCGGCCGGCATCAAGGACACCGCAACGCTCCTGGAGCGCGCCAAGGATCCGCGCGGCCGCAAGGCGGTCGCCGCGGAGACCGGCATCGAGGAAAGCCGCGTCCTGAAATGGGCGAACATGTGCGACCTGATGCGGATCAAGGGCGTCGCGGAAGAGTATTCCGAGTTGCTCGAGGCCGCCGGCGTCGACACCGTCAAGGAACTGCGCACCCGCAACGCCGAAAACCTCTACAACAAGATGGTCGAGGTGAACGAGGCCAAGAAGCTGGTCCGCCAGGTGCCGGCCGCCAAGTCGGTCGCCGACTGGGTCGAGCAGGCCAAGGGCCTGCCGCCGATGATGACCTACTGACCGGGCACGGATCGTCCGAATTCGATTTTCGAGGGCGCCGGCCGGGCCATCGGCCGGCGTTGTCGTGTTGGGCGCCGAGATAGTGGCCAAGCCACTCTCCGGCAGCCAACGGCCGCGTTGGATGCCATCGCTGCGGACGTAACGACTCCAGGCGGTGCCGTCATGCGGGCGAAGCGGGACGGCGAAACCGATCCGGTCGCGACGGACCCGGGCATCGACGCCGGCGGGTACGGCCGGCCGACCGGCCGGGCTGCGACCTTCGTTCAGTTTTACCCTGGCGGGTAACATCCTACGAATGGACATGCCGATCAGGGATCGGCCGGGCGCACCGCCGCCTGTGGCAGTATGGCCCGCTGGGCTGAATGTCCGATTGACAGGAAATTTTCGCGAGGACTACCAAAGCCCCGTCGCATGACGACCCTTCGGAGCGACGATCATTCGGAGCCTGGCCGTGACCGTTCAACCTGCAACACTGCTCGAAGATTTCCAGCCGGTCACGGAAGAGCAGTGGCGCGCGGCGGTCGCCAAGGCTCTGAAGGGGGTCCCCTTCGAGCGTTTGCGGCGAATGACCGCGGAAGGCATTCCGCTGGAACCGCTCTATCGCGGCGATCGCAACGGCCGGATCACGGTCGGCGGCCATGCCGGGCAGCCCTGGACGGTGACCCAGCGCATCGAAGTCCCCGATCCGGCCGAAGCCAACCGGATCATTCTGGCCGACCTGGAAGGCGGCGCCGGCGGCCTCGAACTGGTCTTCGCGGACGGGACCGGGGCACGCCCGCACGGCCTCGGCGCCCGGTCGGAGGGCGATTTCGACCGGCTGTTCGAGGGCGTTCTGCTCGATCTGATCCGTCTGCGCGTCGATGCCGGTGCCGGCACCGGCGAAACCGCCGCGGCGATTGAGGCGGCCGCCGAGCGGCGCGGGATCGCCCCCGCGGCCCTGTCGATCGACCGCCTCGTCGACCCGATCGGCCGGCTCGCCGCGCGCGGCCAGCTTCCGGAGACCGTGGAGGCGACCATCCGTGCTGCGGCCGGCGACGCCTCGAAGGCCCGCAACGGCACGATCCTGGAAGCCGATGGCCGGATCGCCCATGCGGCCGGCGCCAACGACCTGCAGGAACTGGCCGGACTGATATCGACAGCGGTCGCCTATTGGCGTGGGCTCGTCGACGCCGGCTTCGAGCCCGACGCGGCCGCCCGCCTGATCGGCTTCACCATCGTGGCCGACCAGGACCAGTTCCGCACCATCGCCAAACTGCGCGCGCTGCGCCGGCTCTGGGCCAGCGCGCTCGATGCGGCCGGCATCGGCGGCATCCCAGCGCGCATCCATGCCGAGACGGCCTGGCGCATGATGAGCCGCGTCGGACCGCAGACCAACCTCTTACGCACCACCATCGCGGCCTTCGCGGCAGGGCTCGGCGGCGCGGATTCCGTCACCGTGCTGCCCTTTACGGCCGCGGTCGGCCTGCCGGACGATTTCGCCCGCCGGCTCGCCCGCAACACGCAGACGATCCTGCTGGAGGAATCCAACCTCTGGCGCGTCGCCGACCCGGCCGCAGGATCGGGGCTTGTCGAGACCGAGACCAACGAACTGGCCGAGAGGGCCTGGATCCTGTTCCAGCAGATCGAAGCCGAGGGCGGCATCCTGGCGCTGATCCGCAACGGGCAATGGCAGGAGCGCATCGCCGCGGTCGCGACCGAGCGCGAGAAGGCGATCGCGCGGCGCAAGCTGCCGCTGACCGGGATCAGCGAATTCCCGGACATTTCGGAGCGCCCGGTCGCGGTGCTCGAGCGCCCGGTCGCCGAGGCGGTCGAATTCGCCCCCGCCGAGACCGCCGTCGCCACGCCGGCGCGCCGGCTCGGCGCCGCCTTCGAGCAGTTGCGCAGCGCGGCGGCTGCGGCCACGCCGTCCGTCTTCCTGGCCAATCTCGGCCGCATCCCGGACTTCAACGCCCGCGCCACCTGGTCGAAGAACCTGTTCGAGGCCGGCGGCATCGCGGCCCTCAGCAATGACGGCTTCGCCGACGAGGCGGCGCTGGTCGAGGCCTTCCGGGCCTCGGGCACCGGGCTCGCCTGCCTGTGCTCCTCGGACGCACTCTATGCGGACGGGGCCGAGCGCGTCGCCGGCGCCCTCAAGGCGGCCGGTGCGACCCTGGTAATCCTGGCCGGCAAGCCGGCCGACGGCGAGACCGAGATGCGCTGGCGCAATGCCGGCATCGATCTCTTCGTTCATGTCGGCATCGATGTGGCGGCGACCCTCAAGGGCCTGCTGGCGCGCGCCGGCGTCACGGCCTGATCCTTTCGACCGGTCGCGGGGTGCCGCGCCGGATGCTACAGTGGACCGATCGGCGGGCTCGACCCGCCGCGCCCCGGCTGCGGCCGAGGGTGGACGACAGCGAGGATGGCCCGATGAGCCGCATCCCGGATTTCACCAAGGTCGCCTTCAAGCGCGACACCGTCACCGGCGCGTTACCGAAGGGCGCGGCCTGGACGACCCCGGAGGAGATCGCGGTCGCCCCCGCCTACACGGCCGCCGATCTGGCCGGGCTCGACTTCCTGGACACCTGGCCGGGCCTGCCGCCCTTCCTGCGCGGCCCCTACCCGACCATGTATGTCAACCAGCCCTGGACGATCCGGCAATATGCGGGCTTCTCCACCGCCGAGGATTCCAACGCCTTCTACCGGCGCAACCTCGCCGCCGGCCAGAAGGGCCTGTCGGTCGCCTTCGATCTCGCCACCCATCGCGGCTACGATTCCGACCACCCGCGCGTCACCGGTGATGTCGGCATGGCCGGCGTGGCGATCGATTCCATCTACGACATGCGCACGCTGTTCTCGGGCATTCCGCTCGACCAGATGAGCGTGTCGATGACCATGAACGGCGCCGTTCTGCCGGTCCTGGCGCTGTTCATCGTCGCGGCTGAAGAACAGGGCGTCGACCAGTCCAAGCTGAGCGGGACCATCCAGAACGACATCCTCAAGGAGTTCATGGTCCGCAACACCTATATCTATCCGCCGTCGCCCTCGATGCGGATCATCTCGGACATCTTTGCCTATACGGCGAAGAACATGCCGAAATTCAACTCGATCTCGATTTCCGGCTACCACATGCAGGAGGCCGGGGCGACCGCCGATCTGGAACTCGCCTACACGCTCGCCGACGGCATCGAATATATTCGCGCCGGCATCGCCGCCGGCATGCCGGTCGACAGCTTCGCGCCGCGCCTGAGCTTCTTCTGGGCGATCGGCATGAATTTCTTCATGGAGGTCGCCAAGCTGCGCGCGGCGCGCCTCCTCTGGGCGAAGCTGGTCCGGCAGCATTTCGACCCCAAGGACGACCGCTCGCTGTCGCTGCGGACCCATTCGCAGACCTCGGGCTGGTCGCTGACTGCGCAGGATGTCTACAACAACGTCGTTCGCACCTGCGTCGAGGCGATGGCGGCGACGCAGGGCCACACCCAGTCGCTGCACACCAACGCGCTCGACGAGGCTCTCGCCCTGCCGACCGACTTCTCGGCCCGGATCGCGCGCAACACGCAAATCCTGCTGCAGCAGGAGAGCGGGACGACGGCGACGATCGATCCCTGGGGCGGCTCCTTCTATGTCGAGCGGCTGACCGCCGAACTCGCCGCCCGAGCGATGACGCATATCGAGGAGGTCGAGGCGCTTGGCGGCATGGCCAAGGCCATCGAGGCCGGCATCCCGAAGCTGCGCATCGAGGAGGCCGCCGCCAAGACCCAGGCGCGCATCGATTCCGGCGCCCAGACGGTGGTCGGCGTCAACAAGTTCAAGCCCGAGACCGAGCAGGCGATCGACGTGCTCAAGGTCGACAATTCGGCCGTGCGCGCGACCCAGATCGAAAAGCTCGAACGGCTCAAGGCCGAGCGCAACGAGTCCGAGACCCAGGCCGCGCTCGCGGCCTTGACCCGGGCGGCGGCGGAGGGCGGCAACCTGCTCGACCTGTCCGTCAAGGCGGCGCGCGCCAAGGCGACCGTCGGCGAGATCAGCCTTGCCATGGAGACCGTGTTCGGGCGCCACAAGGCGGAAATCCGCTCCATCCAGGGCGTCTACAAGCGGGAGGTGGCCAAAATGGGCGATGCGGTCGACCGGGTGCTGCGCCTCGTCGAGGCCTTCGAGGAGAATGACGGCCGCCGGCCGCGCATCCTGGTCGCCAAGATGGGCCAGGACGGCCACGACCGCGGCCAGAAGGTGATCGCCTCGGCCTTCGCCGATCTCGGCTTCGACGTGGATATCGGCCCGCTCTTCGCCACCCCGGACGAGGCCGCCCGCCAGGCGGTGGAGAACGACGTGCACATCGTCGGCGTCTCCTCGCTCGCCGCCGGCCATCTGACGCTGGTGCCGGCGCTGAAGGCGGCGCTGGAAGCGCGCGGGCGCGGCGATATCATGATCGTGGTCGGCGGCGTCATCCCGCCGCAGGACTACGACGCCCTGATCGCCGCCGGCGCCAGCGCGATCTTCCCGCCCGGCACCGTGGTGGCGGACGCCGCGCAGAAGCTGATCCACGAGCTCAACGCCCGCCTCGGCTACCAGACGCTGCAGGCGGCGGAGTAGACCCCGCCGACCGATCGGACAGGTCCGTCGGCACCGGGTCCGCACCGGCGCCGGTGCCGGGGAAGCGATCCCGGCGGGCCGCCATGCGGTGCAGGAATGCCGCAGTGTTCGGTGATCGAAACGTTTGCTGCCGTCACCGGTTGCACGCCCGAATGACGGCATCCTAACTTCTGCGCGAAGGTTTCAGTCCGCGCAGAGGATTTCAGCATGCATTACCCGGCCCTCACCCTCGCCGCCGTCTTGGCCCTGGCCGCGCCGGCCTTGGCCGAGCCCTACAAGTCGGTCTTCCCGGACCGGCCGCCGCTGCAAAACGCGACCGCGCAGGCATTTCTCGAGAAGCTCGACTACAAGCGCGGCAAGATTGCTCTGCCGGGGGCGGGCGCCTCACTGACCGTTCCGAAGGACTTCTACTTTCTCGATTCGGCCGATACCGAAAAAGTGCTGGTCGACGCCTGGGGCAACCCGCCGGCCGGCTCGAAAGGCAAGCTCGGCATGGTCTTTCCGGCGAAGAGCACCCCGCTCGATGACGGAATCTGGGGGGCCGTGGTGACCTTCGACGCCAGCGGGCGGGTCGACGACGCCGATGCCGCGGCGATCGACTACGACCAACTCCTGGCCAGCATGAAGTCGGATACGGCGGAGGAAAGCGAGCAACGCAAGAAGGCCGGCTACACATCCATTGCCCTGATCGGCTGGGCCTCGCCGCCCTTCTACGACCGGACGGAACGCAAGCTGCACTGGGCCCAGGAACTGAAATTCGGCGACAGCGAAAAGAACACACTAAACTATGCCGTCCGCGCGCTCGGCCGGGAGGGCGTGCTGCAGATGAACTTCATCGCCGGCATGGACGAGCTGCCGTCGATCAAGGCCGCGATCCCGGATGTCATGAAGATGATCGCCTTCGACGAGGGCAAGCGCTACGCGGACTGGGTGCCCGGCGACACGGAGGCGGCCTACGGACTTGCCGGCCTGATCGGCGGTGCTGCGGCCGCAAAGGTCGCGGCGAAGCTCGGCTTCCTGGCCATTGCCCTCGCCTTCCTCAAGAAGGGCTGGATCCTGCTGGCCGTCGGCGGTATCGCCGGGCTGAAGTGGCTCTTCGGCCGGTTCCGCCGCAAGCCGCTGGATCCGTCCGCGGGCGGCTGAGGCCGACATACATCTTACTCAAATTGCCATGCAAAATTTAATTGCATGAGATAACGGCACCCAATACAATCTATAATTACAATAAATATTTCAATGGAATTTTTAGAAAAAATATTCAAATATTTAGCTACATAATCTCCAAATTACAAAGATATGCCTGCAATAGCAAATCAGGATCGAGGGTCTATCATGAACATCATATTTCCATGCTTTACCAATATTGAAAGAATATTTAGTATCCAGTGCGCTCCAATCGATGCGTGGAATTTACAATATAAATTTGAGGCCGATAAATATATATCACAAATTACACTTCCGGATCGCCCTATACTAAAGCCAATATTTCGTTTCAAGCAAAATGTCGATCGTAGTGCATTTTCTGGCGAGGGGCTTTATATTATATTGAGCGACAGATACCCCGTATACTACATTGGTCAAAGTACAAATGGACTAAAGAATCGTCTTTATACGCATGTTGTCAAGATGCTCGGCCTGAATGCAGGGCACAGCGTAAACCACACATCCGGTTGGCGACCCTTTGCGTTAAAGCGCTATATTTTTGAGGCTCGACATGACGCTCTTTCTGATATCTGGATATCATTTACTCATATAAAGGCAGCAAAGAATTACGAGCGCTCAGCCTGGACACAACTCAATGATTTCATTGCTTCAAGATCCAATATAAATCCAAATGAACATTTTAAGCTGACAACGACTACATCAGGAAATGAGATGTGTCATTGTACTTTTCCTGATAATATTACAAACATTATCGACAACTGGTCGAAATTGGAAAATAGAAATATTCAATCATAGAGGAGCTGGATATTTCTGATTGAATTTTAGGACATAAATTAATACTCACAGACAAAAGCGCCAGTAAAACTCTGTCGATTCCGGTGGTGCACTGCCAGCTAAACCGTGATCTGCTGGCCGAGTTCGACGACACGGCCGGTCGGGATCGAGTAGAAGTCGGTCGCGTTGGCGGCGTCCTTGGACATGGCGATGAACAGCCGGTCCTGCCACAGCGGCATGCCGGAATTGGCCGAAACGCGGAAGGTGCGGCGGGCGACGAAGAAGGTCGTCGACATGATGTCGAATTTCAGCCCGAGCTTGCGGCACTGGCCGAGCGCCTTTGGGATGTTCGGCTCTTCCATGTAGCCGTAGTTCACGAACAGCCGCGTGAAGTCCTCGTTGACCGGTTCCAGCGCGATCCGGTTCTCCTCGGCGACCTTCGGCGTGGTCGCCGTCCTGACCGTCAGGATCACGTTCTTGCCGTGCAGGACGCGGTTGTGCTTCAGATTGTGCAGCAGGGCCGGCGGCGCGGTATCCGGGTCGGACGTGAGGAACACCGCGGTACCCGGCGGCCGGAACGGCTTCGACTTCTCCAGCGAGCGCATCACGGTGGCAAGCGGTACGCTGTCGCGCCGGGACTTGTCGAACACGATCTGCGTGCCGCGCACCCAGGTCCACATGGAGGTGACCAGGAAGGCCGACAGGCACAGCGGCAGCCAGGCGCCATCGAAGAGTTTCAAGAGATTGGCGGCCAGGAACGTGAGTTCCACGGCCAGGAACGGCGCCACCACCAGGGCCGCCGCCGGCAGTCCCCAGCCCCAGACCCGCCACAGCACGATGAAGGCGAGACAGCTGGTGATCACCATGTCGCCGGTGACCGCGATTCCGTAGGCCGAGGCCAGCGCCGAAGACGACCGGAACATCAGGACCAGGACCAGGACGCCGGCCAGCTGCATCCAGTTGACGCGCGGCATGTAGATCTGTCCGCGCTGGGTCTCCGAGGTGTGCCGCACCTCGAAGCGCGGCAGCAGGCCGAGCAGCACCGCCTGGCGGGTGACCGAGAAGGCGCCGGAGATGACCGCCTGGCTGGCGATCACCGTGGCGACCGTGGCGAGCAGCACATAGGGCAGCAAGGCCCAGCTCGGCACCAGCAGGAAGAAGGGATTCTCGATCGCCTCCGGATGGGCGAGCACCAGCGCGCCCTGGCCGAGATAGTTCAACGCCAGCGACGGAAACACCAGGCTGATCCAGGCAAGCTGGATCGGCTTGCGCCCGAAATGGCCCATGTCGGCATAGAGCGCTTCGGCCCCGGTGACCGCCAGGAAGACCGACCCGAGCACGACGAAGCCGATCACGCCTTCATGCAGCAGGAAATCGATCGCGTAGACCGGATTGAACGCCAGGAAGATGCCGGGATCGTCGGAAATGTGCGACAGGCCGGACGCCGCCATGGCGATGAACCAGACCGCCGTGATCGGGCCGAAGAAGACCGCGACCGCCCCGGTCCCGCGCGGCTGGATGGCGAACAGGCCGACCAGGATGACGACCGTGATCGGCACCACATAGGGTTCGAAGACCGGCGTCACGAGCTTCAGGCCCTCGACCGCCGAGAGCACCGAAATCGCTGGCGTGATGATGGAATCGCCGTAGAACAGCGAAGCGCCGAGCGCGGCGAGCACCATCAGCATGACGGACTGGCGTCCGACGGCGCCCTGCGCGAGGGCCAGCAACGACAGGATGCCGCCTTCGCCCTTGTTGTCCGCCCGCATCAGCAGGATGACGTATTTGATGGTCACGATGATGACCAGCGCCCAGAGCAGCAGGGAGACGACGCCGAGCACCTCGGCACGGGTCAAGCCGTCCTTGGCCGAATGCACCAGCGATTCGCGCAGCGCATAGAGCGGACTGGTGCCGATATCGCCGTAGACGACGCCGATCGAACCGAGCGACAGCGCGAGAAGCCCGCCGTGATGCTCTTCGGCAGGTTCGGCTGGCGGCGCGGTCGTGGCGGCGGTGTCTTGGTCCTTGCGGACGGTCTGGTCGAGTTCCGAAGGCTCGGTTCCGGTCATCGGCTGGTCCAGGCATCCCAGGATCGTCGTTGCGTCAGATGCGACGGCAGGACCCTATGACGGGTCCGGCCCGCCGACAAGGGATCCCGTCGGCATCCGCCGCCCGTCAGGCCGGTTGCCGGCCAGGCAGGCCGGTTGCCGGCCCGGCAGGCCGGTTGCCGGCCCGGCCGCGGCCGGTTCGCACGGAGCTGACCGGAGGCGAGCGTTTTCCCCCGCCATCGGGGCCGGCGGACGAGAGCCTCCAATCTCCCGCACCGACGAACTTCCCTCCCGCTCGCTTCCGGTGTAGGGCTCGGGTCGGGACGGACAGGAGGGATGGCACGGACATGACGGTACGCCGTATCGGCGCTGCAGCGCTGGCCGTCGCAGGCCCGCTCATGCTCGCCGCTTGCGAGACGCAGATGGACGGTCTCGACAAGCAGCCGGAAATCACCGAGACCTTCCTGCGCATCACCGCCGAAGGGGCGGGCCCGTTGACGGGGGCCACGGCCTATGACGCCAAGACGATCGAGGGCCTGATGCCGGGCTACACGACCGGCTCCGTTCTGATCGGGCTGGAAACCGGCACCACCAACGCCACCGTCCTGTTCCGCAAGATCTACGAGGGCCAGATTCAGGTCCTGCACATCCTGTCGGCGCCGAACGGCCGAATCGGGCAGATCCATGGGGTCACCCACCATGTGATCGGGCCGGCCGGTGAACGGCCGGGCATGACCTTTCGGGAGGCCGGCGTCGATCCGGCATCCTGCCGGCCTGGCACCAATCTCTGGCTCGGCATGGCGATCTGCACGTCGCGCGGCGCGCCCAACGTGGTGCTGACCTTCTCGTTCAAGGGCGAGGCGGCGACGTCCGTCAAGCTGCCGGCGCGCGCAGTGCTCGACAGCGGCGAGTTGCAGCGAATCATCTGGACGGCCCCGGCGGGGTGACGCGCTGCGGCGCCATTGCGCTTGATCGCACCGCATCGATAGGCTTGATGCCAGACATGTCCATTGCCTCGGCCCCCGCCTCCCGCGACCTTTCGGTCGACGATCTCGCCGCCCGCATTCTCGACGGAGACCGGGCGGTGCTGGCGCGTGCCATCACGCTGGTCGAATCGCGCAAGGCCGAGCACCAGGCCAAGGCGCACCGCCTCGTGCAGGCGCTGCTGCCGCATACCGGCCGGGCGCACCGGGTCGGAATCACCGGGGTGCCGGGCGTCGGCAAGTCGACGACCATCGACACGCTCGGCTCCAACCTGACCGCCGCCGGCCATCGCGTCGCGGTGCTGGCCGTCGACCCGTCCTCGACCCGCACCGGCGGCTCGATCCTCGGCGACAAGACCCGCATGGCGCAGCTGGCGGTCGACGCGAATGCCTTCATCCGCCCCTCGCCCTCCTCCGGCACGCTCGGCGGCGTCGCCGCCAAGACGCGCGAGACCATGTTGCTGTGCGAGGCGGCCGGCTTCGACGTGATCCTGGTCGAGACCGTCGGGGTCGGCCAGTCGGAGACCACCGTCGCCGACATGGTCGACTTCTTCCTGGTCCTGATGCTGCCCGGCGCCGGCGACGAATTGCAGGGCATCAAGAAGGGCGTTCTGGAGATCGCCGACCTGATCGCGGTCAACAAGTCGGACGGCGACAATGCCGTCCGGGCCCGGGCCGCGGCTGCGGAATACCGCCATGCGCTGCATATCCTGGCCCCGAAGAGCCCGAACTGGTCGCCGCCCGTGGTGCTGGTCTCAGGCCTCGCCAATGAGGGGCTCGACGCCATGTGGGCCGAGGTCGAACGGCACCGGGAGCGGCTTTCGGCGACCGGCGAATTCGCCGAGCGGCGGCGCAGCCAGCAGGTCAAATGGATGTGGTCGATGCTGGAAGATCGGCTGATGCAGGCGCTCGACCGCAATCCGGCGGTGCGCGCCCGGCTGCCGGACCTCGAATCCGGGGTGCGCGGCGGCACCGTCTCGGCGGCCCTGGCGGTCGAGGAGATTGCAGGCCTGATGGGGCTCTGATCGGCCACGTCGCCGCCGGCCGGCCCGCCGGGGTCCGCTCCGGTTTACCGGCGACGGCGATTGCCGCACACTCGCCTGCGAGGAGTCCTGGCCATGCCGACACGCCGCAGCCTGATCGCCAACGCCGCGGCCGCCCTCACCGGGGGCCTTGTCGGCCTGCCGGCACAAACCTTTGCCCAGAAGGGGCTCCGCCCCGGCGGCGGCTTGAGCCCGCGCGGCGCCGAACCGGTCACAGAGGCCTTCGAGAGGGTGCTTGCGGAGGCCGCGAAGACCGGACGGCCGCTCGATCTGGAGGCCGGCGTCTACACGATCGAGAGCCTGCGGCTGCCGGCCGGCACGACCATCCGCGGCGCGCCGGGCGCGACCGTGATCCGCGCGGCCGGCAGCGAGCCGCCGCTCAGCGCCAACCGGGTCGATGGCATCCGGCTGCGCGACTTGTGGTTCGAGGGGCCGGGCGGCAAGGCCGGCAACGACCGGGCCCTGTTCGCGGCCGAAACGGTGCGCGGACTGCATATCCGCGACTGCACTTTCGCCCGCGCGCCCGGCCTCGGTGTGAGGCTCACCGATGTCGGCGGACGGATTGAATCCTGCCGGATCGACGGCGCCGGCCGGGTCGGGCTGTTCGCGCTCGATTGCGACACTCTCGCGGTGACCGGCGCCGTGGTCAGCGATTGCGGCGACGGCGGCATCCTGGTCTGGCGCAGCCGGATCGGCGAGGATGGCGCGCAGCTGCGCGGCAACCGCATCTTCCGCATCCGGGCCGAGTCCGGCGGTACCGGCCAGAACGGCAACGGCATCAATCTCTACCGGGCCGGCAACGTGATCGTCGCCGAGAACACGATCGTCGACTGCGCCTTCTCGGCGATCCGCGCCAACAGCGCCTCGGACGTGCAGATCCTGTCGAACCAGTGCCTGCGCTCCGGCGAGACCGCGATCTATGCCGAATTCGCCTTCCAGGGCGCGGTCATCTCCGGCAACCTCGTCGACGGCGCCGCCAACGGCATCTCGGTGACCAATTTCAATCAGGGCGGCCGACTGGCCAGCGTCACGGGCAACATCGTCCGCAACCTCAAGCCGACCGGTCCCTACCGCACCGATCCGCCCGGCTTCGGCATCGGCATCGCCGTGGAGGCGGACGCGGCCATTACCGGCAATGTCGTCGAGGGCGCGCCGTTGGCCGGCCTTTGGCTCGGCTTCGGCGCCTATCTGCGCGACATCGTGGCGAGCGCGAACGTCATCCGCGACACCGACTACGGCATCGCAGTCTCGGTCGTCGACGGCACGGGGCCGGTCGTCATCGCCCAGAACCTGATCCGCGGCGCCCGCCGCGGCGCCATCGTCGGTTTCCGCCAGGCGACGCCGGCGACCGGCGATCTCGCCCAGGGCGGCGCCGAGGCCTGGCGCGGATTGACGATCACCGGCAATCGGGTGGCGGGGTGAAGCCGGCTTCGACGTCTTCGGCAGGGTGACGGTTCGATCGACCGCGACGTCTTCGGCAGGGTCCCGGTTCGCTGGGCCGCTATTTCTTCGGCAGGGTCACGGTTCGATGGCCCTTCACTTCTTCGGCAACGTCACGGTGACCTCGATCGAGGAGTACCAAGCGACGAGGTCGGCGATGTCGGCGTCCGACAGCGCCTTGGCGACCACCGACATGTTCTCGTCCTTGCGGTCGCCGGAGCGGAAGGCCTTCAGCTGGCGGTCGAGATAATAGACGGATTCGCCGGCGAGATTGGCCGCGTTGGGCAGCTTGGCGAGCCCGTCGATGCCGTGGCAGGCCGCGCAGGACTGTGCCGCCTTCTTGCGCCCGGCGGCCGCGTCCCCGGCGGCCTCAGCAGCGGTCGCGCCGATCAGCGCGGTGGCGAGGCAGGCGGCGGCAAGGCCGGGCAGTACGAAAGCCAGAGTCTTGGAAGTGATCAACGGATCGGCCCCTTGTCGATACGTACTGGAGATCGGGCGCGCCGCCGGCCGGGCGATCCGGCAGATGCCTCGCATCCGGCGGATTCGGTGAAACCCGCGGATGGCCTGCATCCCGCGGAAGCGTCGGACATCCGGCGGATGCCACCGGCCGCGGCGCCACGGAGGGAGAATGGGAGCATGACGCGATCCGTCCAGACGCATCATGCTCAGGTGCCGGCCACAGGGGCCGGATGGCGCCGCAGCCCCGCGCCGGAATGTTGGCTGAGGGCGCAGCGCTCCGATCGGGGTTGAAGGCCGGGTCCGGTCGCGACGGACCGAACCCGGCTTGCGCAGGCCACCCCGCCAGCGGGACGGCCGTCGCGGTCAGCGCTCGTAGCTGATGCGGTAGATGGCGCCGGCGAAGTCGTCGGAGACCAGGATCGAACCGTCACGCAATTGCGCCACGTCGACCGGGCGACCGATATATTCGCCGTCCGCGGTCAGCCAGCCCTCGGCGAAGACCTCGGTCTTGTCCGCGGTGCCGTCCTCCTTGAGCGAGGTGAACATCACGCGGGCGCCGACCGGATCGGTCCGGTTCCAGGAGCCGTGCTGCGCCGAGAAGATGCCGCCCTGATACTTCTTCGGGAACTTGGTGCCCGAATAGAAGGTCATGCCGAGATCGGCCGCGTGGGCGTCCATCTCGACCTGCGGGAAGACGACATTCGCCGGCGGGGTCTCCTTGTCGTAGCCATGTTCGGTGACGCGGACCTTGCCGCCGCCATACCACGGGAAGCCGAAATGCAGGCCCGGCTGCGCGGCGCGGTTCAGTTCACCCGGCGGGATCTTGTCGCCCATGCCGTCGACCTGGTTGTCGGTGAACCAGACCGTCTTGTCCTTCGGGTTGATGTCCATGCCGACCGAGTTGCGGATGCCGAGCGCGAAGACCTCGCGGTTCTTGCCGTCGCGGTCCATGCGCACGATGCCGCCGATGCCCCACTTCTTGTAGAGTTCGGCCTTCTCGGGCGCCGGCACGTTGAAGGGCTGGCCGAGCGTGATGTAGAGCTTGTCGTCCGGTCCGACGCGGCAGACGCGGGCGGTGTGATTGTAGCTCTCTTCGTCCTTCGGGATCAGGTCGCCCTGCTGAACGATCGGGATCGCGACCACGTCCGGGCTCTCATAGAAGAACTCGGCCGCCGGGTAGACCATCACGCGGTTCTGCTCGGCGATGTAGAGGAACCCGTCCTTGGAGAAGCAGACGCCGTTGGGCAGCGTCAGGTCGATGGTCGGCGCGAAGGGCTTGACCTCCTCGGCCGTGCCCGACTTGGCGCGATCGGTGACCGCATAGACCTTGTTCTTGCGCGTGCCGACGAAGGTCACCACGCCCTGCGGGCCGACCGCCATGTGGCGGGCATCGGGCACCAGCGCGTAGAGATTGATCTTGAAGCCGGCCGGCAGCTTGATCTTGGCCAGATTCTTCTTGATCGCATCGGCCTTCGGGCCCGTCTGCGGGATGAGCGGGATATCCGCCATGGCCCCGGTCGACTTGAACTGTCCGAGCTTTTCGAGATTGCCGGCGTTGCTCTGAGCCTGGGCGCCGGTCGTTACGGCAGCCAACATGGCCCCTGCGGTCGTCGCCGCGAGCAGTACATGACGCATCCTGTCCTCCTTGGTCTTTCGACCGTATGTTTCTCCCACGACCGCCTTTTTATTAAAGTGGCGGCTAACCTGCCTTGTAGGGCATTGTCCGGATGATTGAACAGATCCGGTATCCGGTTCAACCACAATCAATATTGCAGCGCACAAGATATACTCTGTAGTATCCAAATACTACTTCATGGAGGAGAGCCGGGTGCGACCAAGCCCATGGCGCGCCTGCACAATCACAGGCTTCACGGCTCCCGGTCACAGGCTCACGCCGCCGATGCGGACGACGGCGTCCGGCATCGGCACGGCGAGAGGCCGCGGATTGATCTTCCTTCCCCGGGACCGGTCTGCGCTCAGCCCGCCAGCGTCGCCGCGGCCTCGACCAGTTCGGCGCTCGGGCGCAGGCCGCCGACGGTCATGCGGTTCCAGTTGGTCAGGACCGGCCGGACGAAGCGCTCCAGTTCGGGCGCGTCGGCGCGGCCGAGCAGGGCCGCGATCACGGTCGCCACCACCACCTCGGCGGCCCGGCTGGCGCCGTCGTCGCACTTGACGGCGATGCCGAGGCCGCGCGCCGGCACCGCGGCGCAGAAGACGCCCTCCGCGCCGGTCTTCGCATAGGCGACGCCGCCGAGCGCGGTCATGAAATCGGTGCAGAAGCGATTCGTGCCCGCGACCATGAAGGGCTCGGCGATCGAGGCGTCCATGATGCGCCGGGCGGCGGCGGCGCGGCGCGGCTCCAGCCCCTGCCCGGTCGCGAGCCGGGCCATCCCGGTCGCCAACCGGTCGAGCGGGATCGCCCAGGTCGGGATCGAACAGCCGTCGATGCCGCAGACATCCGCGCCGAGCGCCGTGCCGAAGACATCCTCCAACGCAGCCGTGACGGCCTGCTGAACCGGGTGGTCGATGGCCGTATAGCCCTTCGGGTCGATCCCGGCATGGCAGGCGTAGCAGACGAAGCCGGCATGCTTGCCGGAGCAGTTGTTGTGCAGCGCGCCCGGCTTCAGCCCGGCGACGTGCAGGCGGCCGCAATCTTCCTGGCGGGCCGGCCATTGGGCTCCGCATTCCAGATCGGCTTCGGACCGGTGGGCGCGTGCCAGCATGGCCGCCGCGGTGGCGACATGCCAGTCCTCGCCGTTGTGCGAGGCGGAGGCCAGCGCAAGTTCCTGCGCGCCGAAACCATAGGCGTCGGCCGCGCCGGATTCGACCAGCGGCAGCGCCTGGACGATCTTCACCGCCGAGCGCGGAAACACCGCCCGCGCGGTGTCGCCGAGGCCGAGCAGAACCTTCCCGTCCGCGTCGGCCACGACCAGCGAGGCGCGATGGGCGCTTTCGACCAGGGATCCGCGCAGGACTTCGACGAGAATCGGATCGACCGGCATATCGCTTTTCCCTTCAGGGCCCCGTCGGACCCGGGTCCCGTTGGACCGGTTTGCGCGGAATCAAGGCGTCGGCGCCTGCCTTGGCGCAGCATCGCGGCAGGATGGAGGCTGCCATGATATCCAAGGACGACATTCTGGGTCTGTGCGGTCTCGAAGCCGACGAGGTCGATGCGATCGCCGAACACGAACACATGCCCGACGTGGCTGCGGCAGCGCTCGGCAGCTATCTGCTGCACGCTCCCCACGGCGCCGACCGTATCCGTAACATGATCGTCGAGGATCTGCGTGCGGCGCTCGACCGCGGCGACCGCGACCATGCCGCCGGTCTGTTCATGGCCCTGCGCCATTTCCTCTCCGAACATCCCGAGGCAAGTTGAGATCGCCGCGCCTCAATCGACCGCCAATCGGAAATTGCCATTGTGGCGCTCGAAATGCGGCGAGTAGAACGGATCGTCGTCGAGGACCGCTCCCCAGCTCTTGGCCATGTAGTCGACCTCGCGCAGGAAGCGGGCGCGCTTGGCCGGGCTCATGTCGTCACCGCGCGAGACCGATTCGTGATGGATCAGTTCCGCATGAGGCGTCCAGATGATGCGGTAGCCGGCCCGGCCGATCTTCAGGCACAGATCGACATCGTTGAAAGCCACCGCCAGATTGGCCTCGTCGAGCCCGCCGACCTCGTCATAGACCGACCGGCGCAGCGCAAGGCAGGCCCCCGTCACGGCCATCAGGTCCTGCGCCAGCAGCAAACGGTCCATGTCGCCGGGGGCATCGGACGGATCGCCGAGATGCAGGTGGCCGGCAATGCCGTGGCGCGACAGCAGGACCACGCCGCCATGCTGGATGGTACGGTTGGGGAAATGCAGCTTGGCGCCGACCGCCCCGACGCGCGGCTGAACCGCCCAGCCGACCATCTCGTCGAGCCAGTCCGGCTGGATCACCTCGGTATCGTTGTTGAGGAGAACCAGAATCTCGCCTTCCGCCTGCCGGACGGCGAGATTGTTGAGCGCCGAATAGTTGAACGGCCGAGGATCGCGCAGCACGCGGATGCGCGGATCAGTCAGTCCGGTGAACCAGGCGAGCGTTTCCGGCTCGATCGAACCGTTGTCGATGATGACGATCTCGTAGGCCGGATAGCGCGTCCTGGCGAGCACCGATTCGACCGCGACCTTGATCAGATCGAGCCGGTCCCGGGTCGGTATCAGGATCGAGACCAGCGGTGCGGGCTGCGGGATCGGATGCCGGGCGCGGATCGAGCGGCCGCCCGCGGCCGGTTCATAGACCGTCGCGGCACCGCGCGCGGCGGCCCGCGCCTGCAGCGTCGCCAGCCGGGCGGCGACCGGCTCGCGGTCGGGATGGGCGGCTCCGTCGGCCGGCAGCGGCCGGTGCACGGGCATTTCGGCGAGCCGGCGGAAGGCGAGGCCGGCATCCGCCATGTCGAGCACCAATCGGGTGAAAGGGGCCGGGGCACCGGCAGCGCGATCGAGCCGCTCCGTGGTCAGCGCCGAGCAGCGGAAAGCAACGAGCGGCCCGAGATAGTCGCGTGCTTCAAAATGGGCCTCCGACCAGCCCGGCCGGAATCGGCCGTTCAGGCGGTGCCCGACCTCGTCGACATCGTCGTCGTCGGCAAAGACCAGCGCCGGCTGGGTCGGGCCGGCGAAACCGACGGCCAGGACCGCCAACGCATGCGGGGCAAGCCGGGCATCGGGGGCCAGGGCCAGCACGAATTCGGCCCCGGTGGCTGCGCCCGCGCGCAGCGCTTCGATCGCCGTCGCCGCTTCCAACCGTTGCACGCGCCGATCGGTCTCCGACGGCGGGTTGGCGACCAGAAGGCGCCAGTTCGGGAAGGGCTGGCCGGCCAGACGCCCGATCAGGTCGGCCGCATCGGCCGGCGTCTCATCCGGACCGGGCGGCAGCGAGACGACCGCGATGCGCGGCTTCACA
Source organism: Prosthecodimorpha staleyi (assembly GCF_018729455.1). Lineage (NCBI taxonomy): Bacteria > Pseudomonadati > Pseudomonadota > Alphaproteobacteria > Hyphomicrobiales > Ancalomicrobiaceae > Prosthecodimorpha > Prosthecodimorpha staleyi. The sequence continues at coordinate 325,326 of NZ_JAHHZF010000002.1, forward strand.
CCGGCCGCCAGCGCCAGGGCGAGCCGGCGCGCCGCGCGACGCTCGTCGAGCCCGGCCCAGCGCGCGTATCGGTCCGCCACCCGCCCGGGCTCGGCCGGCTTCGGCGGGGCGCGGTCGAAGCTGTCGAAGCGCTTCGGGAACATCACGGTGATCAGCGCTGAGCGCAGGAAATGCAGCAGGCCGCGCACGCCGTTGCGCCGATGCACCGAGCGCGCGGCGTCGAGCGCGGCCGCCATCAACTCGCGGGTCTGGACCCGCCGCAGCCGCATTTCGCGCAGCGTCACCTCGGCGGTGCGATCGGTCGGCGTCAGGCGCAACCGCGCAAAGGCCGCCGGCGCCCGGAAGAAGGCCGCCAGCGTTCCGTCCGGTTCGGGGCGCATCGGAAAGGACAGCGCTTCCGAATAGCCGCCCGCCCCTTCCAGATAGGCACGCGGCTTGATGGCCTGGTCGGCTTCGATATCGGCGGAGAGCACATACCAGCCGGGCGGCCGAGGCGTCTGGAAGACCAGTTCGAGATGGGCATCCGGCCCGTCGAGGATCAGCCCGGCCTCGGTGGCGATCAGACCGGAGACGGTGCCGAGCCGGGCGCCGAGCGGCCAGCCCGCGACACGGACGGCGATCGGCCCGCGCAGGGCCTCCGGATCCGGGAAGGCGGTCAGGTCGGAGGAGAGGGCGGTGAGAAAGGAGGACGATGGCATGGCCGGACTTAAACCCGACCCGGCGGCCGCCATCAACCCATGCCTTCCCCAGAGAGGGAACCGGAGCCGCGGATGGGCGTTGAACCTTCATCGCCGACAGGCATCCCGCGAGATCGGAGACCGCTCATGACGCCCTGGTTTGCTGCCTATCTTCCGTTCCAATCGGCGCATCCGGCCTCGATGATCGGCCGCCTTGCCGGATGGCTGCGCCGCGCCGGCCCGAGCCCCACCCTCCGGCCAGCCCGCGCCGAAACGCGTTCGCCGCAGTCGACCGCCCATGCCCGGCTTCTCCGCCAGATCGAGGACGGCCGCTCGGCGGGAGCCTTCTGAGAGGCCCGCAACCGCAACCCGCGTGCGGATGTCCAGCTCCGGCAGAATTCTGGATGGGGCGGCAGGATTCGAACCTGCGGATGGCGGAATCAAAATCCGCTGCCTTACCACTTGGCGACGCCCCAACGGGCCGGTGTCGGTTCCGGCGGAGGCCTCTCATATCCAGTTCGCGGCGAGGCCGCAACCGTCGCAGCACGGATGGACCCGGGCGGCGGCGCGCGATCCGCAGGGGATCGGCTTCCGCCCGGCTTACCCCCAGCCCCTGAACATCCCGCTCCTTCAACTCACGGCCCGGCGCATCGCAGTCCCTTTTCGTCCCAGCCGTGGTATCCGAGCCGGTCAACTCCCCGGATCGTCCTATCTCCCGCCCGTCACCTCGCCGGTCCGTCACCTCCCCGCCGATTATGTATCAATGCGTCACTTCGCCCGTCACGCCGCCAACAGCATGGCCGCGACCTCGCTGCGGCGCGGCAGGTCGGCGCCGCGGCGGGTGCAGGTGATGGCGGCGGCGGCGATCGCGAAGCCGATGGCGTCGGCGAGACGATCGTCGGACAGCATGCGCAAGGCGCTTTTGGCCAGCAGCCCCTGTTCGTCGAGACGCGCGAGCAGGGCCGCCTGGAAGGTATCGCCGGCGCCGATCGTGTCGGCGACCGCGACCGGCAGGGCGGACATGAAGACGTGCTGGCCGCCGCGCGCGACATGGACGCCGCGGCCGCCGTCGGTGATCAGCGCGAAGGCCGGGCCGGCGCGCGACCAGCGACGGGCGACCGTCTCCAGATCGGCGCCCTCGCCCTCGATCCAGGCGACGTCCTCGGCCGAAGCCTTGACGATGTCGACGCGGGCGAGCTGGCAGGCGAAGCGGTCGAGCCAGACGCGGCGGTCCGGAATGATGCTCGGCCGGATGTTCGGATCGAGCGAGATGACCTTGTCGTCCGCCATGCGCGCCATGAAGCGGTCGAGCGTGCCGGCGGTCGGCTCCTGGGCGAGCGCGATCGAGCCGAAATGGATCGTGGTGATGTCCGGATCGAGGCGCGACGGCAGATCGGCCTCGGTCATCGAGCGGTCGGCCGCGCCGGTTCCGTAGAACGAATAGACCGGCTGGCCGTCTGCCCCGAGCGCCACGAAGGCAAGGGTCGTCTGCAGGCCGGGCGCGCGCACGACAAGGCGCCGGTCGATCCCTTCCGCCGCCATGAAGGCGTCGAGCCGGTCGCCGAAGAAGTCGGTCGAGAGCTTGGTCAGGAAGGCCGTGCGCCGGCCGAGCCGGGCGAGCCCCATGGCGACGTTGAGCGGCGACCCGCCGACCACCGGCAGGAAGGCCTCGCCGGCCTCGGTCCGGTGCCCCATCATGTCGAACAACGCCTCGCCGGCGACGAGCAGCATGGCTGCCTCCTCCCATTCTGTTCTTGGTCGGGGCCGATCAGGCCGGCCGGACGACGCCCTTGCGCAGGACGAGATTGCCGTAGAGCCGCCGTTCTCCGGTCGCCACGACCGCATAGGCGGCCCGCACGCGGTCGTAGAAGGCCTGCCCCATCAGCGGCGTGACCGACTTGGCCGGCTCGTGGCGCCGGACGATGGCCGCGAAGTCGGCCATGATCGGTTCGACCGCGGCCTCGTCGCCCCGGATGCCGGGCCGGAAGGCGGCCGCCTGGTCGTCGTCGAGCGGCATCACCGACAGGATGGCGTCGACCACCCGGGTCGCGTCGTGGCCGTCCATGCGCACCAGCCGGCGGGCATGGGCGACGGCCGGATAGTTGCCGTCGACAACGGCGATCTCGTCTCCGTGGCCCATGGCGCGGAGCGTCATGATCAGGTCCGGTCCGAGAACCGGGTCAATCCCTTTGAGCATCGCTGGCGTCCTTGAACAGGACCTCCCTGTTGCGGGCGAAATTGGCGAGGAACGGCAGGGCCGCGCCGCCCATGGCGCGCGCATCGGCCCCGACGGTGCCCTCGCGGATATCGCAGGGCGTCAGACCCTGCAGGTCGAGATGGCCGAGCCCGGCCCGGGTCGCCTCGACGAGGCGGGTGCGGATCGCGCTCGGCACCGCGCCGTCGATCACCACCGCCTCGAAATCGAGAATCGACGTTGCGGCGGCGGTCAGCACGGCCAGGCTGCGCCCGGCTTCGGCGATCCAGGTCTCCAGCGTCGCGCCATAGTCCGGCCAGTCGTGCGGCTGGATATAGAGACCGGACGGATCGACCCCCTCGAGGCGCAGGCGGGCTTCGAGTTCGGCCAGCGAGGCGCTGCTGATCAGTTGGGCCGTGGTCACCGAACCGTCGGCGCGCGCGAGCGGGATCGGCATGGAGCCGATCGCGCCGGCATTGCCGGTCCGGCCCGGCACGACATTGCCGTTGATCACGATGCCGCCGCCGATGAAGGAGCCGATGAAGGCATAGACGAAATCGCGCGGGGCCGGCGCCCGGCCGAAGAAATTCTCCGCCGCGCAGGCGGCCGTGCCGTCGTTCATGACATGGACCGGCCAGGCGACCCGGGCGCCGATCTCGGCCGCCACATCGAAGCCGCGCCAAGCCTCCATGACGCCCGCCGGCGCGCCGACCTGCGGCGCCCAGTTCCAGAGCTCGAACGGGGTGGCGATGCCGAAGCCGACAATCCGGCCCCGCCGCTCCGAAGACAGCCCGGCGGTCAGATCGGCCGTACCGGCGGCAAGCTGGGCCAGCAGCAGATCCGGCTGCGGATAGGCATGCGTCCAATGGCGGCGGGCGATCACCCGGCCGACGAAATCGACCAGCACCAGATCGGTCGAGCGGCGGCCGATCTTCAGGCCGAAGGCGAGCGCACCGTCGGGATCGAGCCGATAGGGGATCGACGGCTGGCCGACGCGCCCGCGCTGCGGCTCGCCCCGGCGGATCAGCCCATCGGCCTCGAGCCGGTTCATGATCACCGTGGTGGTCTGCGGCGACAGTCCGGTCAGGCGCGCGATCTCGGCCTTGGGCAGGCCGTCGCCGCGCCGGATCAGCGACAGGATCAGGCGCTCGTTATAGGCGCGCACGCCGGCCTGGTCGGTCCCGCGGCGAAGATCGGCCGCCGGCAACCCCTCGTGCCCGGACGGTTCCGGCCGCTGGGCGGCGCGCCGCGAAGGATCGTCTGCCTCTTCCACACCGCTCTCCAGCGTCTCACTCAATCGACATGCCGACCCGGTCGACACGTCCCTGACGGCCGGCCCGGTCGCCAGACCCGTAACCCTTCGCCCCGGATGCCCGGGACGCTTCCGGAGGAATCGGCAGGGCCACCGCGCCGGGGACGCTACAGCGGATTTCGGCGCCGACCGAGGCGCCGCGACCCGCGGGACGCGGCACCCTGCCCCTCGATAGAGCCCGATCCTGCCTGTCGCCGACCAGGCTGTCAATAAGTTCATCCAGTGGATTTATTTATTGACAGGTCCAGACCCTCATGTCACAACCGGGACAAGCCTGACGGACGAGGCGAAGGCTCGAGACCGGCACGATGGCCGGACAGGCCCTCGCCCCGCCGCCGGCAGGGCATCCGGCGACCGGCCGGTTTCGGACGGTCGCGAACGGACTGCTGTCGTTTCAAAGGGATGAGGCGCCGTTTCGGCATCCCGCGCGGAGGCCGGCGCTCCAGGGAGGACGCGATGAGGAAATTCGCCAGCATGCTCGTGGCCGGCACCGCCGCCGGCCTGATCGCAGCGCTTGTCCCGGCCGCCGCGGCCGACAAGCCGATCGTCGGTCTGGTCACCAAGACCAACACCAACCCGTTCTTCGTGAAGATGCGCGAAGGCGCCGAGGCCAAGGCCAAGGAAATGGGCGTCGAATTGCGCTCCTTCGCCGGCAAGGTCGACGGCGACAACCAGGGCCAGGTCGAGGCGATCGAGAGCCTGATCTCGGCCGGCGCCAAGGGTATCCTGATCACCCCGTCCGACAGCCGCGCCATCGTCCCGACGGTCGAGAAGGCGCGCAAGGCCGGCCTGCTGGTGATCGCACTCGACACCCCCCTGGAGCCCGCCGAGGCCGCCGACGCGACCTTCGCGACCGACAATTTCAAGGCCGGCGAGTTGATCGGCCAGTGGGCCAAGGCCTCGCTCGGCGACAAGGCGGCCGCGGCCAAGATCGCGCTGCTCGATCTCAACAAGAACCAGATCTCGGTCGACGTGCTGCGCGACCAGGGCTTCCTGAAGGGCTTCGGCATCGATCTCGGCGACCCGCGCAAGAACGGCGACGAGAAGGACCCGCGCATCGTCGGCAACGACGTGACCCAGGGCTCCGAGGAAGGCGGCCGCCGCGCCATGGAGAACCTGCTGCAGCGCGATCCCTCGATCACGGTCGTCTACACGATCAACGAGCCGGCCGCGGCCGGCGCCTATGAGGCGCTGAAGGCGGTCGGCAAGGAGAAGTCGGTGCTGATCGTCTCGGTCGACGGCGGCTGCCCGGGCGTGAAGAACGTCAAGGGCGGCGTGATCGGCGCCACTTCGATGCAGTTCCCGCTGCTGATGGCCTCCAAGGGCGTCGAGGCGGTCGCCGAATTCGCCAAGACCGGCAAGAAGCCCGAGAAGAGCCCGGGCCTCGACTTCCTCAACACCGGCGTCGAGCTCGTCACCGACAAGCCCGTGGCCGGCCAGCCGTCGATCACCTCGGCCGACGCGCTGAAGAAGTGCTGGGGCTGAACCCCTGACGGGCCGGGCGGACGGCCATTCGGTCGCGCCCGGTCCCTTCCATCCCCAGAACGTCGACCGAGCCCGGCGCGTCCCTCCGATGCGCGCATACGGTCGCGTCGGCGGGACGGCGCCTCCCCGGCGGAGGCGCCGTGCCGGACCGGGCAACGCGGTGGCCGTCGCAGCGCCGCCCAGCGAGGAACCGAATCCATGAGCGCGAATGAGACGACTCCCCGCGCGCCGGCGGACTTCGAGAAGGCGGCGGTCGGCGCGCAGGCGACCGTCGCGACCTTCAACGAAGAGACGCCGTCGCTCCTGAGGCGGGTGCAGCATCTGCTCCACGTCCACCCGACCGCGATTCCCGCCCTCGTGCTGGTCCTGTCGGTCGCGGTCTTCGCGATGGCCGGCGGGCAGCGCTTCCTGACCGCCTTCAATCTTTCGGTCGTCCTGCAGCAGGTCACGATCATCGCGGTGATCGGCATCGCCCAGACGATCGTGGTGCTGACCGCCGGCATCGATCTCTCGGTCGGCGCGATCGCGGTGCTCGCCTCGATGGTGATGGGCAAGCTCGCCGTCACCGCCGGCGTCCCGACGCCGCTCGCCATCCTGATCGGTATGGCGGTCGGGGCGGCCTGCGGGGCGGTCAACGGCATCCTGGTGACGCGTTTCCGGCTGCCGCCCTTCATCGTGACGCTCGGCACCTGGTACATGGTCTTCGCGCTGAACCTCTGGTACTCGGACAGCGAGACGATCCGTTCGCAGGATATCGGCGAGACCGCGCCGCTGCTGCAGTTCTTCGCCACCGCGATCCCGATCGGCGACGCCCGGCTGACCTACGGCTCGATCGCCATGGTGATCGCCATTGCGCTGTTCTGGTATCTCCTGTCGATGACCGCCTGGGGCCGCCACGTCCATGCGGTCGGCGACGACCCCGAGGCGGCGCGCCTCGCCGGCATCCGGGTCGAGCGCGTGCTGATGTCGGTCTATATCGTCGCCGGCATCGTCTGCGCCTTCGCCGCCTGGATGATGATCAGCCGCTACGGTTCGGCCAGCCCGCAATCCGGCCAGACCTCCAATCTCGACAGCATCACCGCGGTGGTGATCGGCGGCACCTCGCTGTTCGGCGGACGCGGCTCGATCGTCGGCACGCTGCTCGGCGCCCTGATCGTCGGCGTGTTCCGCAACGGCTTGGCGCTCTCGGGCGTCAACGTTCTCTGGCAGGACTTCGCCGTCGGCGCGCTGATCATCGTCGCCGTCGCACTCGACCAGTGGCTCCGGAGGGTCTCGCAGTGAGCACGCCCGTTCCCCAAGCGCCCATTCTCGAAGCGCGCGGCCTCGTCAAGCGCTACGGCCGCGTCACCGCCCTGGACCATGCCGATTTCGACCTGATGCCGGGCGAGATCCTGGCCGTGATCGGCGACAACGGCGCCGGCAAGTCGTCGCTCATCAAGGCGCTGACCGGCGCCATCCGACCCGACCACGGCACCATCCTGTTCGACGGCCAGCCGGTCAGCTTCGACAGCCCGATCGACGCCCGCCGCATCGGCATCGAGACCGTCTACCAGAACCTCGCCCTGTCGCCGGCGCTGTCGATCGCCGACAACCTGTTCCTCGGCCGCGAGCCGCGCGTCGCCGGCCCGCTCGGCTCGCTCCTCGGCATGCTCGACCGGCCGCGCATGCGCCGGGAGGCACGCGCGGCACTGTCCTCGCTCGGCCTGATGACCATCCAGAATATCGACCAGCCGGTCGAGACCCTGTCGGGCGGCCAGCGCCAGGGCGTCGCCATCGCGCGCGCCGCGGCCTTCGGCAGCCGCGTGGTGATCATGGACGAGCCGACCGCCGCGCTCGGCGTCAAGGAAAGCCGCAAGGTGCTGGAACTGATCCTCGACGTGCGCGCCAAGGGCCTGCCGATCGTGCTGATCAGCCACAACATGCCGCATGTCTTCGAGGTCGCCGACCGCATCCACATCCACCGCCTCGGCCGCCGCCACGCCGTCGTCGACCCGCGCGCGATCACCATGTCGGACGCCGTCGCCATCATGACCGGCGCCATGGCGCCCCCGGGCGAGGCCCGGGCGGCGTGAAGGCGGGTGGGCAGTCGGCAGTCGGCAGTCGGCAGTCGGCAGTCGGCAAGCGACGCACGGTTGGCATCCCCGGACAAGGCCCGAAGGGCCGCCGATCCGGGGCCCACTCGCCTCGCGGCGGCAACAAGATCGTTAGGATAATCATACACTTGAGGCAAGTCGGCAGCAGAGTGGGTCCCGGCTCTCCGCTTTCGCTCCGGCCGGGAATGCGTTGCGAGATGGCGTTTCCATTCCCAAGGCTTCCAACGGCCCACCGATCTCCGCGCCGCATCGCCGGACAAGGCCGGGAAGGCAGTCGGCGGCAGGAAGGTTGGCCATCGGGATTGGGGCATAGATATTCGAGTGCAGGGCGCGCGGGACGCGCCGGCAAAGCCGGCTGCACCGCAAGATCCAGGGACCTACCGCACGATCTCTCAGCGCATTCCCGGCCGGAGCGAAAGCGGAGAGCCGGGACCCACTATGCTCGCCGCACGCGACAAGTGCTTGTGCGGATTACCGATCTTGGTGCCGCTGCAAGGCGAGTAGGCCCCGGATCGGCGGCCTTTCGGGCCTTGTCCGGGGATGCCAACCCGTGGGGCGCTTCCCGGCTGCCGACGGCCTAATACCTACCGCCCACTGCCCCTTCCCCTCCTATTTCCCCGCCAGCACCAGATCCGCCCCCCGTTCGCCGATCAGCACGCAGGTCGCCATGGTGGCGCAGGTGACGATGCGCGGCATGATCGAGCCGTCGACGATGCGCAGGCCGGCGAGCCCCTTGACCTTCAGGTCGGCGCCGACGACGGCGCCGTCGTCCTTGCCCATGCGGGCCGTGCCGACTTGGTGGAAGAAGGTCGTGGCGCCGTTGCGCACGAACTGCGCCTTGGCATCCGGGTCCAGCGCCTTGCCGGGCACCGCCTCCCGCTTGGCGTAGGCCTTCATCGCGGGATCGTTGCCGATCTGGCGGCAGAGATCGATCGCGGCCATCTGGGATTTCACGTCGCGCGGATCGGACAGGAAGTTCGCCGTGACCACGGGCTTGGCGGTCGGATCGGCGGAGGCGAGGCGCACCTCGCCGCGGCTCTTCGGATCGACCAGACCGGCGCAGAGCGCCCAGGCGCTGGCCGGCGGATTGTATTCCTTGCCGATCGCATCCGACGCATAGGGCAGTTCGATCTGCACGATGTTCATGTCCGGCCGGTCGAAGGACGGGTCGGACTTCCAGAAGCCGGAAGCGTTGGCGGCCGAGTTCTTCATCTTGACCGGCTCCGGGCTCTCCCAGATGCAGCCGCCATGCAGGATGTGGTCGTGGAAATTGCGGCCGACCTCCGGGGCATGCAGAAGTGAGGCGATGCCGTGTTGCGCCAAGTGGGCGCGGTCGCCGATGCCCGACAGCATGAGGATCTGCGGCGTGCGGATCGCGCCGAGCGAGAGCACCACCTCACGCGCGGCCCGAAGCGTGATCTCGGCCCCGTCGCGCTGGGCCTTGATGCCGACCGCCTTGCCGTTCTCAACCACCAGCCCTGTCACCCGGGTTCGGGTCAGCACGGTCAGATTGGTCCGGTCGATCACCGGATAGAGATAGGCCTGCGCCATGTTCATGCGCCGGCCGTCCCGGATGATCTGGTTCATCAGCGCGAAGCCGCCGGGGCCTTCCTCGCGCGCGCCGTTGAGATCGTCGGCGACCGGCAGACCGAGATTGCGGGCCGCCGCCAGCATGGCCGGAGCGATCGGCGGCGGGTCGGCGGCGACTTGCGACCAGACCTTGCCGCCCTTACCGCGATAGGGGCTCGCCGGCCCCTGCCAGTTCTCGATCCGGCCGGTGAAGAGCTTCAGCGCGGCGTCGTAGCCCCACGCCTTGTCGCCGGCGATCTCGGCCCAGCCGTCGAGATCGGCCCGCGGCGGCCGGACCCAGATGGTCGCGTTGATCGAGGAGCCGCCGCCGACGGCGCGTCCCATATGGGATGCGATGGCGCGGCCATTCACGCTCGGCGTCGGCACGGCGACATCGCCCCAATCCCGCTCGGTGCCGAGATTCATGAACCACTGGCCGGGATCGAGGATGCTCGGCGCGGTATCCCAATCGCCGGCCTCGATCAGCGCGACCTTCAGCCCCGCCTCGGCGAGGCGGCCGGCCAGGGTGCATCCCGACGTGCCGGCGCCGCAGACGATGATGTCGAATTCGCCCGACAGGGCCTTGGCGCGGGCGTCCTGGTTGGTCCGCGCGGCATCGAGCGTGTCGGCGAGGGCGGAGGCGGCCGGCATGGCGAGGCCGAGCGCGAGCGACCATTGCAGGAATTGCCGGCGCCGGATCGTTCCGCGCAGCAGGGACGTTTCGAGCTTGTCCAGAAGAGTGGACCGGAGGTCTGCACCGAGGTCTTTCATGACGCTCCCCTTTCGCGGCCGGATTTCTGCACGCCCGGCTCCAATCCCCGACAGGATGGCGTCTCTTTCAGGCTTGAAATATCCATCTCTTGCGGCGGCGTCGCCGCCGGCTATCCGCTTTTTCCGGAACCGGCTGCCGCGGGGGCGCCGTGGAGCCGTCCGCGCGTCTCGCGCGGCGCCTCGCCGAATAGGCGGCGATAATAGGCGGAGAAACGGCTTTGATGCTCGAAGCCGTAGCGCAACGAGAGCTGGGTCAGGGTCTGGTCGGGGTCGATTTCCAGGTCGCGGCGGGCGGCCTGGAGGCGCAGCCGGCGCACCAGCGCCATCGGCGCGCAGCCGAAGGCCTGCTGGGTCAGACCGTTCAGTTGCGACCGCCCGACTCCGACCGCCCTTGTCAGATCGTCAAGCTGGATCGGACGGGCGAGGCGGCTTTCGATGAAGGCGACCAGCCGGTCGCGCCGGTCGGCATGCCGCTCCGGACCGTCGTGCTCCGCCCCCTCGCCGACCGCGGGCTCCCGGGCGTGCAAAGCAGCGGCCGCGTCCGCCGGATCGAGGCGCAGATGCAGGGCGGCGAAGCGCGCGAAGCCCTCCTCCGCATGGAGAGCCCAGTCGGCCAGACCCGGCAGCCCCTCAGGTTGGCGGGCAAGCGACAGCAGCATGTTGAGCTGGCTGGAGAAGATCGGCGCCAGACCGGCCGCCAGCGGCGCGCCGGGCCGCAGGGGCGTGCCGGCCTCGATCCCGGCCAACCCATACGGTACCCGGATGATGACCTGCTCGCAGCCCTCCTGCCAGCGCAGGCGGATACGCCGGCGCGGCGCGCTGAAATAGACCCCGCCCTGCGGGACGTGGGCGCGCTCGCCGTCGCCGTCGAGTTCGATGCCGTTGCGCAGGCAGACATGGACCAGCAGGAAATCGCGGTAGAGGTCCGGGGTGATCGTCACCTCGTCGCCGTAGCGCATCGAATAGATGGCGAGGCGACCGGTCCGGCAGCGATAGGCCTTGGCATCGACGGTGCCGCCGCGCCATTGCAGGCCGTAGTCGCACAGCTCGCCGGCAATGACATCGTAGGTCTCGCGGCGCTCGCGCGAATCGAGCAGGCAGTCGCGATAGAGCGGGGCCAGATCGAGCCCCTGCAGTGATCCCGGCATGCCCTGGCGCGACTGCATGGGCGAGCGTTCCTGCCGCTGCGGGCCAGCCCCGCGTCCGTCCGGTCGATCGGGCGATGATACGCCGTTTCAAGACTCCGACAAGCGGCCAGACGGGCCGCTTCCGGCTCGCCCGCGCCATCGCCCTCCCCGGCCATCTGGCGCCCTCCCCGCAGTGCGCGGAGCATATCGACCGGTCGCTACGGCCGCTCGCCGCGCATCAGGCGGCCCTCGATCTCGTCGAGCACCGGCAGGAGGTCGGCGACGCTGTCGATCACCACATGGGCGCCGGCGCGGACCAGCGTCGCAGCGGCGGCGTCGCGGCGGGCGGCGAACTCGGCCGGGGCGAGCGCGGCGACCTCCTCGCGCGACAGCCCCATGGCGTTGCCGGAGACGGCGACGCCGACCGTCCAGGTCCCGGCCGCCAGCCCCTCGGCGATGCCCGGCTCGGTATCGTCGACCTTGACCACCGCATGGGCCGGGAAGACGCCGAGATCCAGGAAGGTGCGGTACATCATCAGGGGCGTCGGCCGGCCGGCGGCGAGATCGCCGGCGCAGACCAGGTTGTCGGGCGCATAGCCGGACGCGGCCGCCACGGGCGTCAGATTGGCCATGATCTCGCGGGTATAGCCGGTGGTCGAGCCGATCTTCAGGCCGCGCGCCCGGCAGGCGGCGACGGTCTCGACCGCGCCCGGGATCATGTCGGCATAGTCGGTGACCACCTGCGCGTTGAGCGGCACGAAGACCTCGTAGATGCGGTCGGCCTCGGCGGCCCCGGGCACGACGCCGTGCGCCGCCTGCCAGCGCGCCGCGATCGCGGGCGTTTTCAGGAGCGCGTCGATATGGTCCCATTTCGGCAGGCCCATGGGGCCGCGCGCCTCGGCGATCGAAATGGCGACGCCGAACTGGCGGAACACCTCGACAAAGGCGCCCATCGGGGCGCGCGAGCCGTGGTCGACAATGGTCCCGGCCCAGTCGAACACGACGGCTTTCAGCTGGCTCATCCGATCCACTCCCCGATCACCTCTTCGGCGATGCCGAAGGCTGTCGAGGCCCCGGTGCCGCTGGTCACCATCGCGATGCGCACGTCGTCTGACGGCTTGTCGACGAACATCAGCCGGTCGGACGCGGAGGCGTAGATGCCGGTCCAGCGTTCGGTCACATGGCGGCCGGGCATGTCCAGCACCGCATCGAACTCGTCGAGGATTACCCGGTCGACATGCTCGGGCGCGAAGGGATCGGGCGTCGGGCCGTAGTGGTGGCTGTCGCCGACCACCAGCGAGCCGTCCGCCGACTGGACCACGATCAGGTGGACGCCGTTGTCGAGCGCATCGGCCTGTTCGGCCTGGAGCCGCACCTTGAGCGCCGCCGCCTCGGGCAGCGCCGCATAGCCGAGATAGCGCACGAGGCCGAGATCGGACATCACGGCCGCGCCGAGCGGGGTCGGATCGGCCGGCGTCACGCGCATCATGTGCAGCTTGCACTTGGTCACGCCATAGGCGGCGATGCGTTCGGGGAAGAGCGACAGGAAGTCGTCGCCCGGACAGACCACCGCACGGGTGGCGTGGATCGTGCCCGTGGTGGTCTCGATCGTCGGCGGGGCGACGGTGCGCACGGCCGTCTGGCGGCGGAAGGTCACGCCATGGGCGGCTTCCAGCCAGCGCGCGAGCTTCGGGATCGCATCCCGGCTCTCGACCCGGATTTCATGGGACGAGTGCAGCGCCGCCACCAGCCCGTCCGCCTTCAAGGCCGGTACCAGGCCGCGCGCCTCGGCCGGCGACAGCATCCGGCAGCCCGCGCCCATCTCGGTCGTCATGAAGGCTTCGAGCACGGTCGCCGCCTCCGGCCGGCGTGCCGCGACCACGAGGCCGCGATGCTCGACGCGGATGCCGGCCTCGGGCGCCACCTCGGCCCAGATGTCGCGCGAGCGCATCGCCCGCTGCCAGCAGGCGCCGCGCTCCTGTCCGGTGACGGTGACGAAGCCGAAATTGCGGATCGAGGCGCCGTTGGCCTGGGCGTCGCGGTCGATGACCACGACCTTCAGGCCCTTCTTCGCGGCCGCCAGCGCATGGGCGAGGCCGACGATACCGGCCCCGACGACGGCAAGATCATAGCTTTCCACGACAATCCCCCAGGCTTCCGGCCGCTCAGGCCGACCGCTTCGCCCGTGCTTCGGCCATAACGCACAGCATCTCGTACAGGACGGTGACACCGGCGAGCGTGGTCATCTGACCGACATCGAAAGGCGGCGAGATCTCGACCAGGTCGCCGCCGACGAAATCGACGCCGGACAGCGCCCGGATCAGGCGCTGCGCCTCGCGCACCATGATGCCGCCGGCCTCGGGCGTGCCGGTGCCGGGTGCCTGGCTCGGATCGATGCTGTCGATATCGAAGGAGAAATAGGTCGGGCCGTCGCCGACGATCCGGCGCGCCTCCTCGGCCGCCCAGGCCCAGCCCTTGTCGTCGAACTCCTCGATCGGCACCACGCGCATGCCTGACGTGTAGGAGAAGTCCCACATGGTCGGCGCGTTCAGGCTGCCGCGGATGCCGATCTGGATGACCCGCTTCGGATCGAGCAGGCCCTCCTCGACGGCCCGGCGGAACGGCGCGCCGTGATGGAAGCGCGAGCCGAGATAGTCGTCGCCGGTATCGCAATGGGCGTCGATATGGACCATGCCGACCGGGCCGCCGCGGGCGACCGCGCGCAGGATCGGCAGCGAGATGGAATGGTCGCCGCCGACCGAGAGCGGCGTCACGCCGGCGCCGCAGACCGTATGGAAGAACTCCGCGATCTCGGCATGGGCGCCTTCGAGCTCGTAGGGCTTCTCGACCCAGGCATCGCCGAGATCGGCGACGCGGACGAGCGCGAAGGGATCGACCCCGGTCGCCGGATTGAAGCGGCGGATCAGCGAGGACTGGCCGCGCATCTCGCGCGGACCGTGCCGGGTGCCGGTGCGGTGGGTGACGCCGCCGTCGAAGGGCACGCCGATGACGCCGATATCGACCGTCGCGAGGTCTTCCGTGTAGGGCCGCCGGAAGAAGGTCGGGATGCCGGTATAGCGCGGCCGCAATTGCGGGTCGGCCAGTTCCGGATAGCGTTCGATGCGTTTGACCATGGCGCGCGGACTCTCTCGGCTCGGCGGGATCGACAGGCAGGCCGCCCGCCCATCCCGCCGGGACGGCCGGGCGGGATCGGCTGAAGCGGTCAGACGCCTTCGCGATGGACCGTGAAGGGCGAGAAGGACTGGCTGACCGGCATCATCTCGATGATGTTGATGTTCATGTGCGGCGGCAGGGTCGCGATCCAGAAGATGGTCTCGGCGATGTCCTTGGGCTGCAGCGCGTTGGCGCCCTTGTAGAGCTTGTCGTAGGCGGCCTGGTCGCCGCCGGTGCGCACCAGCGTGAACTCGCTCTCGCACAGACCCGGTTCGACCGAGGTGACGCGCACGCCGGTGCCGGACAGGTCGGAGCGCAGATTCAGCGTGAACTGGTGGACGAAAGCCTTGGTGCCGCCATAGACGTTGCCGCCCGGATAGGGATAGTGCGCCGCGACCGAGCCGAGATTGACGATGCTGCCCTTGCGGGCGATCAGCTTCGGCAGGACCTTGTGAGTGATCGCGGCCAGGCCGGTGACGTTGGTGTCGATCATCTGGCGCCACTGGTCGAGGCTCGAGGCCTGGGCCGGGCCGGTGCCGAGCGCGAGGCCGGCATTGTTGACCAGTGCGTCGATCTCGGCGAAGGCCGGCGGCAGGGCGGCGAGTGCGGCATCCATGGCGGCTTCGTCGCGCATGTCGAAGGCGGCGACATGGGCGACTTCGGGGCCGCCCAGTTCGGCAGCGAGATCGGCGAGCCGCTCGGCCCGGCGGGCGGTGATGATCACGCGCCAGCCGCCGGCCACGAAGCGGCGGGCGGTGGCGGCACCGAAGCCGGCAGAGGCGCCGGTGATGAGCACGGTCTTGGTCAAGGCGTTTCTCCTCGGATGTTTGTTCAGGAGAGCAGGGATCGGGCCAGACTGAGCACAGCTCCGCCCGCGATGGAATAGGCGGCGATGCGACGCCACCATGCGGCATTGACGCGCCGAAACAGAAGCCCGCCCGCCCAGGTGCCGAGAAAGGCCGGCGGCAGCAGCATGGCGGCATGGCCCCAGGCCTCGGCCGGGATGCCTATGGTCGGCCAGCGGAAGGCGACGGCGGCGAAATCGACCACCGCGAAGAAGACGATCAGGTTCGCCCGGATCGCGGCCGGCTGCGCCCCGACGGCCAGGAACCAGACCACCACGAAGGGCCCGCCGACCGCAAAGGCGCCGGCGAACAGCCCGACCAGGAAGCCGACAGCCGTCGCCCAGGCGGGCGTATCGAGCCGCGGCGCGCTGACATGGGCGAGCGCCGCCAGGGCGGAGGCGAAGACCGCCGTGTCGAGCGCCGGCTTGGCCCAGGCGGCCGGCAGTCCCGAGACCAGAAGGGTGCCGATCGCGGTTCCGGCCACCCCGCCGAGGCAGAGCCGGACCAGCCGACGCGGCTCGATCGCGGCCCTGTCCAACCCGTAGAGCAGCACGACGGCGACGACCAGTTCGAGCAGCAGCACGACCGGCGTCGCCATCGCGGGCGGCCAGACATGGGCGAGACCGATCGCAGCGACGAGCGCGAAGCCGAAGCCCGTCATGCCGCGCAGGATGCCGGCGACGAACACGATGGAGGCGGCGGCGAGGAGGCCCAAGGCAGTCTTTTCGCGGATGGACTGAAAATTTTTTCCGGCGCCCTGCCTATCACTCCTTGGCTCCGGAAGGAAGCGCCGAGCGGAAAAGAAACTGCGCGGCGCGCACCGCGAAGAATGACGTCCTCATCTGGCGTGACGGACCGCCTTGTCGGCGTATCCGACCCGGATCGCTCCGGCAGGCGCGGGCCGTCTGCCTATCTTTACGGCAGATGCCGTTTCGGTATGCATCAGGATGCGGGAACCGCAACCGCCCGAAACCCTTGCGCAAGCCGAAGCGAAGGCCGGCCCGCATGGCCCGCTTCGTGCTTCCAGATGGCCGCTCCAATGCAGGGAACTCAATCGATGAGCAAGACGCAGGATCCTCGCAAAGACACCGCCGCCACGCTGGCCGCGGCGCGCAACTTCTCCCGCCGCTCGGTGCTGAAGGCTGCCGCGGTCGCCGGCGCCGCGTCGGCGATCGGCCCGTGGTACGTCAAGGATGCGCTGTCCTCTTCCGGCACCCTCAGCCTCCTGCACTGGGATGACGAACTGCCCAACCCGGTCATCCCGGAATTCGAGAAGAAGACCGGCATCAAGGTCGTCTCGACGCCCTTCTCGCAGAACGAAGAGCAGATCAACAAGTTGCAGGCGACCGGCGGCGAGGGTTTCGACCTCTGCCAGCCGACCCGCGACCGCTCCCCGCAGTTCAAGGATCTCGGACTGTTGCAGCCGCTCGATCCGAAGAAGATGAAGCTCGACAATCTGCTGCCGGCGATGCTGGAGGGCTCGACCAGCGTCTGGACCTGGGACGGCAAGCTCTATCACGTGCCGCATTGCTGGGGCTCGGAAGCCATCTCCTGGCGCACCGACCTTGCCAAGATCGAGTACAAGACGCTCAGCTACGGCACGCTGTGGAACGAGGAATTCAAGGGCAAGGTCCAGGGCCGGCCGCATTCGCTGCTCGCCGGCATCGGCCTGTGGCTCGACGCCACCGGCAAGGTGCCGTCCAACCGCATGATGGACGCCTTCAAGGACGAAGCGTCCATGAAGAAGATCTACGACGAAATCCTCAAGGTCGCGATCAGCAAGAAGGCCTGGATCAAGCAGTTCTGGGATTCGGCCGACAACACCAAGTCGGGCCTGATGGAGAACGGCGTGGTCATCGGCCAGACCTGGGACGGTCCGGCGCTGTCGCTCAAGAAGCAGGGCAAGCCGGTCTCCTACATGGCACCGCAGGAAGGCGCGATCGCCTGGCTCGACGGCTGGGCCATGCCGTCCGGCGCCAAGAACATCGAACAGGCCTACGAGTGGCTGAGCTACGTCCATTCGCCGGAGGTTTCGGCCAAGGTCGCGGACGGTTCGGGCTACAACCCGGTCTGCAAGGGCTCCGACGGCATGCTGTCCGAGGTCGCCAAGAAGAACTTCACGGAAGCCTTCCCGGACGACGCGCTGTCGCGCCTGTGGCACCGTCCGCCGGAACCGTCGTGGTTCGCCGAACTGCGCACGCAGTATGCCGAGAAGTTCAAGGCGGCCTGATCCGGCCGGCCCGGTGTGACCCGGCAAGCCGGCTTCGTCTCCCCGAATACCCGCGCGGGTGCGTCCCGCCCGCGCGGACTCCCTGTGCACGTTCGTGTCGTCCGCCGGAGACCGTGATCCTCCATGACAGCCGCCGTCCATCTCGACCGCGTCAGCGTCCGCTTCGGCGACTTCACCGCAGTCAATTCCGCCGATCTCGAAATCAGCCCCGGCGAATTCTTCTCCTTCCTCGGTCCTTCGGGCTGCGGCAAGACCACGCTGCTGCGTGCGATCTCGGGCTTCGTCGACCCGTCCGAGGGCCGCATCCTGATCAACGGCCGCGACATGCGCGGCATCGGGCCGAATGCCCGGCCGACCGCGCTGATCTTCCAGAATCTCGCCCTGTTCCCGATGATGTCGGTCGCCGACAATATCGGCTACGGCCTGCGCGTGCGCGGCGTGGCCAAGCGCAAGCGGGCGGAGACGGTCGAGCGCCTGCTCGACCTGATCGCCCTGCCCGGCCAAGGCGGCAAGCGCATCGACGAACTGTCCGGCGGCCAGAAGCAGCGCGTCGCCATCGCCCGCGCGCTCGCCGTCGAACCGCAGGTGCTGCTGCTTGACGAGCCGCTGTCGGCACTCGATCTGAAACTCCGCCAGCACATGCGCAACGAACTGCGCGCCATCCAGCGCCGCGTCGGCATCACCTTCATCTACATCACCCACGACCAGGGCGAGGCGCTGACCATGTCGGACCGCATCGCCGTGATGAATCGCGGCGTGATCGAGCAGGTCGCCGACGGCCGCACGCTCTACAACCACCCGCGCACCGCCTTCGTGGCCGCCTTCGTCGGCGAGAACAACCGTCTGGCCGGTCGTGTCCTGGAGATGGACGGCGACCTGGCCCGTATCGAAACTCCGCTCGGCCCGCTCGCCGGCGTCAATGCGCGCAAGCTGATGGCCGGCTCCGACGCGATCCTGTTCGTCCGGCCGGAAAGCCTCCTGATCGGCCCGGCCGGCGGCGACGGCGTCCCGGCGCACATCGCGGAGGCCTCCTTCGAAGGCACCGTCACGCATCTGACGCTCGTCACCGAGGCCGGCATCCGCCTCATCGCGACATTGTCCGGCGCGGCTGCCCGCAACGTGCCGGAGGAAGGCGCCCCGGTCACGCTGACCTGGCCGAGCGCCGAGGCGATCGTGCTGCCGCCGGAAAGCGCCGACCATGCATAGCTCCGTCGGCCAGTGGATCATCTACCTGCTGCCGCCGCTGGTCGTCGCCGGCTTCGCGCTGCTCGCCGTCCTGGAGCGCCGCCGGCTCGGGCCCGCCGCGCCGCTCGGCTTCATCGACCGCAACGGCTGGCCGGTGGCGCTGTTCCTGATCGTCGCGGTTGGCCTGTGGACGGTATTCATGATCGTCATGCCGCTGATGGCGATGGTCGATCTGTCGTTCCGGCCGAAGCTTGCGCCACCGCAATGGGGCGGTCCGAAGGACTTTTACACGCTGGAGAACTACCGCTACTTCCTGTTCGGCTCGACGACCTCGACCGACAACTGGAACGTCACCCACCTGAAGGCCTTCGGGCTGACCATCTGGGTGTCGATCCTGATCACCATCCTGGATTTCGCGATCTGCTACCCGATCGCCTTCTACATGGCGCGGGTCGCCGGGCCGGCCCGGCTCCGGCTGATGATGCTGATGCTGATCGCGCCTTACTGGGTCAACGAGATCCTGCGCGCCTTCGCGTTCCGCATCCTGTTCACCCAGCAGGGCGTCATCAACAAGGCGCTCCTGGCGATGGGGGCGATCGACCAGCCGATCGACTTCATCGCCGCCGACGTGGCGCTCTATTCGGGCCTCGCCTACGCCTATCTCCTGATGATGATGTTCGCGCTCTACAACGCGATCGAGACGCTCGACAGGAACCTGATCGAGGCGGCACGCGACCTCGGCGCGCCCTGGTGGCACATCCACACCTTCATCGTCATTCCGCATGCCAAGCCGGGCATCGGTTCCGGCGCCACCTTGGTCTTCATGCTGACCGCCGGCTCGATCGCCGCCCCGCTGATCCTCGGCGGCCCGAAGACGCTGTGGTTCACGCCGATCGTCTATGACCGCTTCTACCAGGCCTTCAACTGGCAGCAGGGCGCGGCCTACGCGCTGATCCTGCTCGCCGCCTGCGTGGTCTTCGTGCTCGGCGTCCTGAAACTGTTCCGGCTCGGCCTCGGGGAGATCGCCCGGTGAGCACGCGCGCCATCCATCGCGCCCTGATGGGCGTCTATATCGTGATTTTCTTCGCCTATCTGTTCGGGCCGCTCCTGATCATGGGGATCACGGCCTTCAACAAGTCGGCCTATCCGCAGATCATGCCGTTCGAGGGCTTCACCCTCGACTGGTTCGCGGTGCTTGCCGCCGACAAGGACATGATCTACGGCCTGCAGAAGAGCCTGTGGATCGGCTTCCTCGTGGTCCTGGTCTCGGTGCCGGTCGGCTTGGCCGGTGCCTTGGTGATGACCCAGGTCTACGACCGGGCACGCTCCTTCTACTATCTGATCGTGGTCTCGCCCGTCCTGACGCCGGGCGTGATCATCGGCATCTCGACGGTGGTCTTCTGGCGCCAGGCGACGCAGATGACCGGGCTGAAGTTCATCTACGACGGCACGGTGCTGACCGTGCTCGCCCAGTCGAGCTTCATCTCGGCCTATACGATGCTGATCTTCCTGGCCCGATTGGCGCGCTTCGACCGCACGCTGGAGGAGGCCGCGCTCGATCTCGGCGCCTCGCGCGCCCAGGTCTTCCGCCACGTCCTCTTACCCTTCATGCTGCCGGCGATCGGCTCGGCAGCGGTGATCGCGTTCCTGTCCTCGTTCGAGAACTACAACACGACCACCTTCGCGATCCTGGCCGACAAGACGCTGACCACCGTGCTGGCCGGCCGCATGCGCCAGGGCACCACGCCGGCGCTCAGCGCGCTCGCGGTCGCGGTGGTGGCGGTCACCATTGTCGGGGCGATCCTGTTCGAGATCGTCAAGCGGCGCGAGGATGCACGCGCCAAGGCCCGGGCGGCGACCGCCGAGCGGGCGTTCAACGCCGAACTGACCGCAGACGCCGCCGGCGCGGCGGCAGCCTGAGGGCCGCGCCCAAAGATGAACCGCGACGCCGCCAGAGAGCGGCGTCGGAACCATCCCGATGGAAGTCGATGTCGTGGGGCCGCCGGGGCTCCGCTCCGGCAGATCGCCGCGACCCGATCGCGTTCGGAAATGTCGTGGCCGAACCCTCACCCGGCCCTGCAAGCGCGCCGGCTTCGGTCGATCCCCAATTGACCATCGCAAAAATCCCCGCCGTCAGGGGCTACGCCCCTGGACCCTGGGGAAGGAAAGTGAAGTCAAGAAAGACAAGAAAAAGTGGTAAATAGCTAAAGATCAAGGAGTCAACGTTCTGGCAACCCGAAAGCCGAAAAGGTAGTTGCGGGCGCCCGGGGAGTTCCAGTCACGGGCGGCCGATCGGAGGAGCACCGGATCGCTGTTCCGGGAGCCGCCGCGCAAGAGACGAGAACTGCAATCATGAATTGTATTAGCGGAACCGTCGGTCGGCGCATTCTTATAGCCATCGACAAAACAATCCTCGACCCATTGCCATACGTTGCCGTGCATCTGATAGAGACCGAACGGGTTCGGCACAAAGCTGTCCACCGGAACCGTGCGCTTCCGGAACTCGCCTTTCTTGCCGTTTCCATAGGTGAGGTTGCCGTCGTAGTTCGCTTGGCTCGTCGAGATCGAAGGGCCCCACCAGAACGGTGTCGTCGTCCCCGCCCGAGCCGCATATTCCCATTCGGCCTCCGTCAGAAGCCGATAGCTCTTGCCCGTCACCATCGACAGCCATGCCACATAAGCCTTTGCGTCCTCCCACGACACCTTGGTCACAGGCATCTTGCCCCGGCCCCAATCCTCATCCTCCGGTCGGTAGCCGTTGCAGCCGCCTCCGGCAACGCACGCGTCCCATTCAGCAAAGCTCACCGTGAACTTGCCAACCGCAAACGATGTCCCAATCCGAACCGTTCGTTGTGGTCCCTCGTTGCTTCCGCGCTTTTCCTCATTCACCGGCGAGCCCATCGTGAATGAACCCAATGGCACGACCACCATCTCGGGACAGTCCGCACATTCCCGGAACTCGTCCTTCGCCTTCAGGCAACGCTCCTCAGACGAGGTCAGGACACTTGGCGCCCGACTGCCTAGCGACACCGTCTGCGCAACCCCGTTGCATGTCCCCCCATCCGGGCGCGTCGTTGGCGGCAGACCCGCAACCTCAATCTTCCCCGGCGCTGTTACGACCGGCGTCGTCGTGACGGCTGGGAGCGGTGCCGAAAGAGCCGCCAGACGCTCGCGCGCCGCTTCAACCAGAAAACCGGACTTGTATCGGTCGATAAACGCTTGCCACACCGCCCGTGAATTCGTCTGTTGGGCAATCGCAAAATCCGACCGCATGGCAGTTTCCGGATCGACGGCGGCGGGCGCTGGCGGTATCGGCGCTCCCGCCGCCCGATTGATCACGATCGTTCCCGGCACCTCGTCGTAATAGGCCGGCTGCTGGCTGTGCCCGACCGTCCCGGCCAGGGTCCGGACACCGGTCTGCAGCCGCTTGGCGATCTCGATATGGCTCAGCCCGGGTGTCCGCAGAAGCGGGATCAACTGCCGCGTAAACACCGAATTCGGATCCGGGTCTCTGTCCGACAGCCGATCCAGCGCGGACTGGCCGGCGCCCGCCGCCATCAGCACGAATGTGCCCGACGGCGTATCGACGCGCCCGAGACCGCGATCCAAACCCACAGATCGACGGCCCGATGAAGCGAACGGGTTGTCCCGGCAGGCGTCCAGAACCACGATCTGAATGCCGGCGCCCCGCCGCGCGATCCGCTCGATCAGACCGCTCACCGAATAGCCTTCATCCTTGACCGTGTTTTCACTGCCTGGCTGCAACTGCTCCATGTCGGTCGAGAGCAGATAGTTGTTGCCCTCAAGGGCGACGCCGTGGCCGGCAAAATAGAACAGCGCCGTGTCGCCCGGGCCGATCGCCTGATCGAACTCGCCAAGCTTCCGGTTCAGCTCGCGGCGGCTCAGGTTCTCGCCCGAGATGACCTCGAAACCGATCTCCTTCAGGACCGCCGCCACCGCCCGCGCATCGTTCACCGCCTTGCGCAGCGGCGTCACGGAGGCATAGCGGTCGTTGCCGATCACCAGCGCCACTCGCTTCTCGGCCAAGGCCGGAGCGCAGGTCACAAACATCACCATCAAGCCAACGAGCCCATAACCGAGCAGGCGTGAAAGACCCATGGTCGCAATCCCCGTCATCGACCCGATCTTGAAGTCGAGCGCACCCTCTCGCAAGGGCAGTGCCCCTCAATCTCCTTGGAGACACACGGCCGGATCGCCGACGCCCGGCGGTCTTCCGCCAGTGCAGAGCCGCCCACCGCCGCCCCCCGTTGCGGGGGAGCCGGGTGCGATGCCACAAAGAGGATTGCCGGCTTCCGCCGCGTCGACGTCCCCTGCCCCGAGGCCGAAAAACATGATCGCGAATTCCCACGACCTGCTCGACCGTGCCACGCTGATCCACCAGCAGACCGACCTCGCCGCCTATCAGGACACCGGCGGGACGATCATGAAGCATGGCGAGGGCGTCTATGTCTTCGACGAGGCCGGCAACAAGTATCTGGAGGCCATGGCCGGGCTGTGGTGCGCCTCGCTCGGCTTCTCGGAGAAGCGGCTGGCCGAGGTCGCCTACAAGCAGATGCTGGAGCTGCCCTACTACCACACCTTCTTCGCCAAGAGCCATGTGCCGAGCGTCGAACTGGCCGACCGGCTGCTGGCCATCGCCCCGAAGGGCATGTCGAAGGTCATGTTCCAGTGCTCGGGTTCCGAGGCCAATGACGCGGCCATCAAGATCATCTGGTACTACAACAACGCACTCGGCCGCCCGCAGAAGAAGAAGATCATCGGCCGCGTCCGCGGCTACCACGGCAATACGGTCGCCTCGGTCAGCGTGTCCGGCCAGCCGCACATGCATGCCGATTTCGACGCGCCGCTGGCGATGTTCAAGCATACCGACAATCCGCACTACTATCGCTTCCACGAGGACGGCGAGACCGAAGAAGCCTTCTCGACCCGGATGGCCGACAATCTCGAAAAGCTGATCCTGGCCGAGGGTCCGGACACGGTCGCGGCCTTCTTCGCCGAGCCGGTTCAGGGCGGCGGCGGCGCGATCACCCCGCCGGCCGGCTATTTCGAGAAGATCCAGGCGGTCCTGAAGAAATACGACGTGCTGTTCCTGGCCGACGAGGTCATCTGCGGCTTCGGTCGCACCGGCAACATGTGGGGCTCAGAGACCTACGATCTGAGGCCGGATCTCGTCTCCTGCGCCAAGGCGCTGTCGGCCTCCTACCAGCCGATCTCGGCCCTGATGATCTCCGACAAGATCTACGAGGCGATGGTCTCGGAATCCAAGAAGCTCGGCACCTTCGGCCACGGCTTCACCTATGGCGGCCATCCGGTCGCCTGCGCGGTCGCCAGCGAGACGCTGAAGATCTACGAGGAGCGCGATATCATCGGCCATGTCCGCAAGGTCGGCCCGCTGCTGCAGCAGGGCCTGAAGGACCTGGAGGCCCATCCGCTGGTCGGCAATGCCCGCGGCGTCGGCCTTATCGCCGGCGTCGAACTGATGGCCGACAAGGCCAAGCGCATCCCCTTCGCGCCGGAGCTGAAGGCCGGCATCCAGGTGATGGAGGAGTGCCACAAGGTCGGCCTGATCGTCCGCGCCATCGGCGACCGGATCGCCTTCACGCCGCCGCTGGTCATCTCGGCCGGCGAGATCGACGAGTTGCTGGCCAAGTTCCGCAAGGGCCTCGACGCCGCCCTGCCGCGCCTGATGCCGGCGTGACGCCCCGGCCGATGCCGGTGCCCCTCGGAGCGCGCCGGCATCGGCACGTTGCATGCAAGTCGCGCCGGCACCGAATGCGTTCGAACGCCGGCTCGCCAGATTGCATTCTTTCGAAAAATCGCATCTGCTCGTCCCGGCTCGGAGGCTGCGCCGGGCCGGCGCGAGCCTTGGAGGAGACGGCAAGATGGCGAGCATGACGGTCGGGCGCAGAGCGTCGGTCATTCTGGCCTTCATGGGCCTTGTCGTCCTGGCCACGCCGTACGCTTTCGCCGCCGACCCAGCCGGAATGCGCCCCCCGGCGGTTGTCCTGACGCCCCCCGTCAAGGTCGTCCCGCCGCCGCATGTGGTCGAATATGTCGATCCGGGTCCGTGCGGAACGCGCTCGAAACCTCCGTTTACAGAACTTTGCTACGGCAACTATCGGCCCTGGTTCTATTCGGGCTGCTACTGGCGCCACGGCTTCTACGTCTGCCCGAAGCCGGACACTGACCCGCCGCCGCCGAAGGCCTTCGGCCCGAATTCCTGATCGCCCGAAATTCTGGCGTCGCGACCGGATCCGCCTCGCGGCGCAGGCAGCGTCCGTGCACGTCCTGCCGAAACGCTCGGTCCGGCAAGGGACCCTGCCCGCGACCAGCGGAATAAGGGATGCAGCCGCCCGCTCAAGCCGGACGCCGCTTCGGGCGGCGTGTCGGGTCGCGAGGCTTCGGCCCGGCGATCCTGCGGGGCCACCGGGCGGATCGCGTCAGGCCCCCGCGAGGGTGGCCCGCGCCAGATCTGCGGTGCCGGCATCGGCAGCGGTCGCGGCCACGTCGGTGAGGATGCGGGCCGCGTCGGTGCGATCGCCCCGGCGCAGCAGCGCCATTCCGAGAAACAGGCGGACGGGATCGCTGGGCGGGAGCGTGCGCAGGAGCTTGACGGCGCGGTCGGCGTCGGAACGCAGCAGCGCCACCAGGGCCATGCCGAGCGGCCCCGCCTCGCCGTCCGGACGCGCCGCGGTGACGCCGTCGAAGATGGCCTCGGCATGGCGGTCGAGCCCGCGCGACAGGGCGATGAAGCCGATATCCACGAGGGCTCGGACGGCGTCGGTTTCGATCATCGGCATTCAGCCCGGCATGTTGGGTGATGAAAGGATCAGGTCAGGTGCAGCAACAGCAGCAGCTGCTGTGCGGCCCGCTGGTCGGCGCGCAGTTCGGGGCGCCGACGCGCCAGCCGCGTCGCGGAGGCGAGATTGTTCTGCGCGGCCTTGCTCTGACCCTTCTTGAACTGCCCATAGCCGATGATGACATGGGCGCGCGGATGGCCCGGCGACAGTTCCAGAGCGCGGGTGCCGAGTTCGATCGCGATGTCGTGGGCGGCCGCTTCGGCCGCCAGCGCGGCCAAAGCCAGGAAGCCGTCGGCTGCGGATTCCTCGACCGTTGTCAGCAATGCCGCAAGGCGCGCCGCCCCGTGACGATCGCCGGCTTCCGCGGCCCGGCCGGCCGCCGCGAGGACCGCCCCCGTGTCGCACCCCGCGATCGGGCCCGGCTGCCAGGCTTCTCCCGCCGGACCGGTCAAAGTCAGCACGTCGCGCGCCACGGCATCGTCCGCGGCGGCACGGTCGGTCAGACGGACCAGCAACGCCTCCACGGCATCGGCAACCGCCGCGGGGGTCTCGTCGGAGAGGATGACCAAGCCGGGCCCCGAAAGGGCCCAGTCCGGCCCGAGGGTCAGAATGCCCTGCATGATCTCGCTCACATAGGCGGCCAAGGAAGACTCCAGCATCACCGCTCGGGTTCTTGGGCTAACATGCCCCTCGCCATGGGAGTGTCACTTTCGGCACAGACTGTCGAGAGCGCGCTGATACCATGGAGCTCGGATTGGGGAATGGGCGTCGGCGCCGTCCAGTTCCGCGCGGCTGCCTTGCGGTGGCCGTGCGGGAGGTCGGCGGACGGAGCCGAGCATGCCTGCCGATGCCGGTTCGGGCGCAGGGCCTCCGGGCATTCTGCCGACCGCGCCCCGGCGGGCGACGAGGGAACAGCATGTCCGAGGCCGGCGACAACCGTCCGACCGATGACCAGACCGCCGAGGCCGTCGAGCGGATCGCCGCCCTGCTGGCGCGGGTCGGTGCGCGCCAACGCCAACGCGACTGGGAACGGGTCCTGGACGAGATGCGCAAGGCGCTGACGCAATTGGCCGAAACCGAGATCGTGCAATCGGATCCCGGCTCCATGGCGATCCTGGCGGCCATGGTCGGTGCCCGGGACATGACCGACCTGGACTTCATGGCGGACCAGCTGGCGCGGCGCGTGGCCTCCGTGATCGCGGCCCGCCAGCGCCGGGCCGGAACGCCGGAATTGGCGGCGCCGCCCCCCGCCACGCCGAACCGACCGGGCGGAGAGCTGGCCCGGGCCGGACTGATGCCGTCGCTCGCCGCCGAGGACTCGTCCAAGGCGCGCACCGTACTGAAACTCTAGATCCGGGCGGCGCATCCTGCGCGGTGCCCCCCGGAAACTGGAATTCCAAGTGTCCGTCCGCTCGGCGCGCATCGTCCGAACGGAACCGGCGCCGAACCGCAACGGGTCGCCGCGACGGCGGCCAGCGAGGTGAGACATGTCCGACGTGTTCTGGTCTTCGACCTTCGGAGCCATCTACCAGCCGCTGGAAGCCGATCCGGTCGTCGAGCAGGCCGGCATCATCCAGTCCACGCCCGGACAGGACCTGACCGCCTATACAGATTCCAACACCAACACGACGGTCCTCGACGGCTACAATCAGCCCTATTTCCTGCTGCCGGGGGCGGATGACGGCATCGATTCGCCGGCGCTCGTGGCGCAGACCGACGAACTGTTTCCGATCTTCGACGGCGTGACCGCACCGCCGGCGGCGATCTCGACGCCGCCCGACGGCTTTACGGATAGCCCGGACACGCTCGACCCGGAGGATTTCCTGAGTTGGCACTCCTGGTGGCAGATGCAGTACATCGCTGCCAACAAGGATTCGCTGGCATCGGCCGCCAATCCCTGGGTGACGATCGGCAATTCGACCGACGGTACGATCACCGCGATCCTGCTCGACGGCAAGACCAAGGCCGGCGTCGTCGAGCAGATGCAGAAGAACGACTTCGCCAAGCTGTCGAAGACCGACCAGGAGGCGATCGCCGTCCTTCCGGCCTTTGCCGGCACCACCTCCGCCAACGGCACCGCCGGCCTCGCCTTTCGCCTCGGCCTGATCCCCTATGTGGGCGCGACGATCAGCTATACGGGGCCGACCGGCACGACCGTCACGCCGCATGTCGAAACGCCGGAGGAGGCCCGCCAGGCGTTGGCCGACATGGCGGAAAGCTACAAGAGCTTCATGCAGGCGACCTCGGGCACGGCCCTGACGGACGACATCTGCAAGGTATTCCGTGACGAGATCGACAATTGGGCGATGGGCCACACCGACACAACGGTGACGCCGGCCAAGACCTATACGGGCCGTCTGGAGAATTCCGGCATCTTCTCGTTCACGGAGTTCAAGAAGGCGCTCGACGAAATCCTGACGCGCTTCAAGCGCGTCCAGGTCTTCGCGCAGTCCGTGACCCCGACCGAAATGCTCGACACGCAGGCGGATGATGACGGCAACGTCATCGCGACCAGCACGGGCTACTATTATAATGTCTCCGGCCTCGACAGCGGCGCAGCGGTGCAGCGCGGCTTGGCCAAGTTCGTCGAGCAGGAGCGGCGCATCCTGGCGCTCGACAATGCCAAGCTTGAACTGGTCAAGGACGGCAAGCTGAAGAACAAGAAGCTCGACGTGCCGAACCTGATCTTCCTTCTCCAGCTCAACTACAACCTCATGGACGAAGCCAAGGTCACGGCGGACACCGAAGAGATCAACCAGCAGAACGTGCTTCTGCAGGTCTACGGCCAGATGCAGCAGCTGGTCAACAATGCCATCAAGCTGTTCGATGCGACCGAGCAGGAGGAGGACCGGACGATCAACGGCACCGATTCCGGCGACGAGAAGATCAGCGCGGTGACGAATTCGAACACCAAGCTGCTGATCTCGATGTTCGACCAGACGCTGGCGACCAACGGTGTCGGAGCGAACGGAACGATCGCGCTGCATCCGATCGAAAAGCTGCGCGGCATCCAGCGGCCGCTGCATGAAATTCTTGAACCGAAGGAGGTCGAGACCATCCCGATCCTGAACAATCAGGTTCTTCCCGGCACCGGTGCCGACGAGTTCAAGGAGTGGCGGCGCGGCCAGTGGGACAGCTACAATACGAACCTGTCCAACGCGGTGAACCTGATCAACCAGGAAAACCAGGTCAAGATGAACGACATCAACTCGCTGTCGAAACAGAAGGACCGGCATTTCGACCTGGCCAACGGCGCACTGTCGAAGATGTTCGACACCATCCAGAGCATCGCCCGCGCCACCGGGAACTGATAGCATCGCTGCCGTCCTGGCCCGAGCGCCCTTGGGCGGCCGGGCCATCGACGTCTGCGCAGGCGTGATCACAGCGGATTGGAACGACCAGCATGCGCATCCGGTATCTCGATCGCGGCGTCGAATCGATCTCCGTCTGGCAGGAACAGGACGAGGTCCACCTGCCCAAGGAAGGCGGGTTGGCACCGGCCTTTCTGCCGCAATACCGTGCGCTGGACGAGATCACGCGACGCCCGTCTCTGGACGAACGCCTGCCGCGCCTCCTGCAGCCGGATTTTCTCGATCCGGACCTGCTCGATCCGGCGACCCTGACCGATACGCGCATCGCCGTGCGCGATCAGTTCATCGCCGAGGCGGCGCGCTCGAGCGGGCGGCGCAAGGCGGTGCTGGAACTGGCGGCAAGCCACCTGGAAGATTCCGTCGCCATGGACGAGGAGGTCCGGCGATCGCTCGCCGTCCTCCTGCGCGGCTGACCGCGACGGATCGGAGGCCTCGTGACATCCCCCGTCGACGACCGGAAGCGGGACTTCCTGCTGCTCAATGTCTTCGTGCTCGCCCAGCACGGCTATATCGACCGGGCGGCAACGCTCGTCGAAGCCCTGCACGAACTGGGCGATGCCTCGCCCGAGGTGCTGTTGGCACGCTCGATCATGCGCTTCTTCCGGGCCGACTGGTCCGGCGCCCTGGCCTGCCTCGACGATCTCGACCGCATCGATCCGCTCGAGCGCTTCGGCCGCTACAAGCTCGACGACCGCCAGCGCATGCGTCGCTACATCAAGGCGCGCTGCCTGTACGAACTCGGCGAGAAGGCGCGCGCCCGGGATGCCGTGGAAGGCTACCTGCGGCACGGCTCCGGCGAGGGCGAAGGCGAATAGCCCCAGCCGCCCGCCCGCCCGCCCGCCCGCCGGTGCGACCGGATCCCCGCGACGACACAGGGCGGCAACACCGGCCTGCTACGGGCCAGGGAAGGCCGATACCGCGATTGCGGCAGCAGCTTGGCGGCAAAATTCTCTGACTGTAACCTTTGACACACTTCGCCGGCGTCGATCGCCTAGTCTCAATCACGACAGATGTCGTCCAACATTCCCGAGGAGAACGCTGTGTCGATCATCGATGGGATGATGAACTCCGAAGGCCAGATGATCGGAGCGCTTCAGGTCAGCGAGAAGCTGCTGGAGCAGTTTTTCGGGACGGCTGAATTCACCCCGAAGCAGAAAGAGATCATCGATCTGGTCCGTGAAGGCATTCCTTTGGGATCGATCATGGGCATCACGCAGCAGCATCGCGATGCGATGTTCACCTTTGCGGTTCAGGCCATCCAGGCCGGCGACCGTCAGAAGGCGCGCGACATCCTGCTTCAGAATTATCTGTTCGATCCGCTGGAGGAGAACCGCTCCGTCTATGCGATCGCCAACACCTATCAGCTTGACGGCGTCTTCGACGGTGCCGCCAAGCTCTACCTGAACTTCCTGGCCATGGATGCCACCAACCCCGACGGCTATCTGCGTCTCGGCGAGTGCTTCATGGCGGCGCAGGAATACGACAACGCCCAGCAGAGCTTCGAAAGTGCGGCCCGTTTCGCCGAGCGTGGTCTCGGCAGCAAGGGTGCCGCCGAACACGCGGCCAAGATGCTCGCCGTCCTGGCCGAGCGCCGCGCCGAAGCCAGCAACTAACCGCGAGAGGAGACCCGTCATGGCTAGCATCGGTGGCGTCGGCACGGTCGGTGGCAATCAGCAGATTTCCCAGACCGAACTCAAGGGCAAGGACATCACGGGATCGGGCAATCTCGGGCAGAACGGCCCGACTCCTGACCTGAACAATGTCCAGGGCTATACGGAGATGATGGCCGCACTCGGCTCGCTTCTCCCGCAGATGTCGGGCGACATGGTTGAGGTCTTCCTCGCCGAGATCACGGCGAAGATGAAGGAGAGCGAGGACAAGGCGTCCACCGACAAGTACAAGGCGGACCAGGAGGCCAAGCGCACCGAGCTCGGCGCCAAGAAGGCGAAGATCGACGAAGCGGAAAAGAAGATCCAGGAGTCGATCGACAAGCGCAACAGCGGCAACATCTTCGACATCATCGGCCTGATCTTCCAGGCTATCGCGGCCGCGCTGGCCATCGTGCTCGGCGCCCTCTTGTCCGCGGTCTGCCCGGTGGCCGGTGCCCTGCTGATCGCGGCCGGCGTGGTCGGCATCGTGATGATGATCGACTCGGCGGTCCAAATGGCGACAGGCCTCGGCATCGCCGGCAACATCGCCAAGGCGGCCGGCGCCTCGCCGGAGGAATGCGCCAAGGCCGACATGGGCTTCCGCATCGCCATGGCGATCGTCGGCATCGCCCTCGCCATCGCCACCGCGGTGGTCACCGGCGGCGCCTCCTTCGCCAGCTCGGTCGCCCAGTTGAGCAACGCCGTGCAGTCGTTCCAGAAGGTCGCGCAGACCATCCAGAACATCACCACCATGGCGAGCGCCGTGAACGAAGTCGTCACGACGAGTATCAAGGCCGACGCCGCGGTTACCGAAGGCGAAGCCAAGAAGCTCCAGGCCAAGGCCATGGAGAAGGATGCCAATATCCAGCTCCTCGAAGAGCTGATCGATATGTCGCTGCAGCGCCTGATCGCTGCCGGCAATCGGTTCAACGAGATGATGGACATGATCACCGACATGATCAAGGACAAGGGTGACATGCTTTCCAACGCCAAATTCACCGGCTGACCGGAGGACGGACGCCATGGTCGAGATCAATCCGCAATATGTTCCCGCCTCCTTCTACAATGCCCAGGGTCAGCTGACGGTCCCGCCGGAAGTCGCCGAGCAGGTTCAGTCCGGCGTCCTGGCCAAGCTCGACAAGCTGCCCGCCCTCGAGCAGCAGATTTTCCTGGCCCTGCTGCAGAGCGCCGATGTGGCGCCGAACGGCCCCGGCCAGACCATGTCGGACGTGAAGGCGGACAAGGTCTTGTCCGTCCTGAACAGCGCCATGGAGGTGATCTCGTCCGGCATGAGCGTGCTGGATACGATCCTGAAGGACAGCAGCGCCCTCAACCTGCTCGGCCGGGCGATGATCGAGATGGCCGCCGAACAGCGCAAGGCGGCCCTGGACGAACGGCTTGCGGCCCGCGAGGCCGCCAAGGGGCAGATGCTGGCCCAGGCCGCCGACCTCAACAAGGCCGGCAGCACCATGATCGCCACCGCGATCGTCAGCGCCGTGATCGGCATCCTCGGCTCGGTGGTCTCCTTTGCCGGCGCCGCCAAGGCCCAGGCCAAGATGTCGACCGCGACGACCGACGTGCCGGACACGTCGACGACGCCGAAGCCGAACACCACCGGCGGCTCCAATCCGTTGAGCGGCTCGAACAAGACCATCTCGGAAGGCATGCTGCTGCAGCAGGTGACGGCCGACCTGCAGAAGAACGCGGCGATCTCGAAGGTCTTCGAAGCGATCTCCGGCATGATCAGCGGCATCGGCCAGGGCGCGGCGAAGAAGCAGGAGGCCGACGCCTCGGTTCATGCCGCCTACGCGGAAACCGAAAAAGGCGTCGCCGACCTGGCCAAGGAAGTGCAGCAGGGGGTTGAAGAGACCCTCAAGGCCGTGATCAACTTCCTCAAGGAGATGGGCGACGCCAAGGCCGAGCTGATGCGCGCCTTCAAGATGTGACGGCGACGGATTGGCTCGGAGCGGGCGGGGCGTCATGAGCGCGAATTTCGAGACCACCATCAGACGGCTGTGGTCGGGGCTCAGGCTCCCGGCGCCGACCTTTCGCGACAAGCCGGAAGTGACGCTCTCGATCGACGGCACCGATCTCAAGCTGGCGGAAACCGCCGACGGTCGCGGCCTGACCGTCTCCGGGCGGCTCGGCCGGCTCTCCGCCGATCCCGGCGAACGCGACGGGCAGACCCGACGGCTTCTGCAGATCGGACTCGGGCTGATGGCCTCCAACTGCAGTTGGGTCGGTGTCGATCCCGACGATCCGGCCGGGGCGACCATGCTCGCCGAAGCGCGGTTCGATTATGCCGACGGCCGCGGCGACCGGTTGATCGGCGTGATCGAGAATGTCATCCAGGCGGTCGAAATTCTGTCGCCTGAACTGTCCACGCGGTCCCGGCGGGAGCCGGACCATCGCGGCGGGACGGGCGGCCTGGAGGAGGCCATGATCTTCAGGCCGTAGCGACGACCGCCCGATCACAAGCCCGGCCGCAGAGGCCGGACGCGCCGAACCGGGCCATCGACGGGGTGGGATCCCCGATCGACCGAAGCCCGGCCATGCAGTGCCCTCTGGCGCACGACCTCGCATCGGCCTCGCCGGTGTCCGGCCCGTCAACCGACTGACTGCCGACCGCACCGAATCGGATGCCCTGCCGCGAAACGGCAAGTCCCCGACCGGATCGGCACCGTGAGATTGAGACAACGGCCGCCGCCCGGCGCGGCGCCGTCTGGGATGGAGAACCCGGAATGGAAACCATGACCGCGCAGACCGACTCTGCCCAGACCGGCTCGGCCGTCGACGCCTTCGGCCGGCTTCTGGTCGAAGCCGAGATCGGCAAGAATCTCGGCCTCGCCGCCGACGATCTCGCCGTCGGCCTGGATATCGCCAAAAGCCTCCTGGAGCGCGGGCAGCCGGTCCGCGCGATGCGCATCTATTGCGCGCTGGTGCTGTGCTTCCCGACGGTCGCCGATTACCAGATCGGCCTCGCCAACTGCGCCCTGCAGCTTGAGGAGCACTACATGGCGCTGCAGGCCGCCTCGGCCGTGATCGCGCTCGAGCCGCGCAATCCGCGCGGCTATTTCCTGTCCGGGCGGGCCTGCCTGGCTGCCGGCGAGCTCGCCGAAGCCCGCGAAGATCTTGCCGACGCGCTGCGGCTGGCCAAGGAAAGCGGCGACACCCTCGTCGCGACGGAGGCCGAGCGCCTGCTCAAGACGGCCGAAGCCAAGCCGTCCTGACCCCGATGGCGGCCGGTTCCGCGCCCGGAGCCCGGCCGCGACCATTTCGGTGCGTCCGGCCGCATCCTGGCCGTTGCATCCGGACTGGAGCTAACGCACCCTGAACGCCGCGGCGGCGCCCCGATCCGGGGCCGACGCCGAAGCACCGCCAACCGGAGACCCAGCATGGCTGCACCCGCCCAGGGCGACGAGACCGCGCTCGGCCGTGCGCTCGGCTTCGCACCGGAGGAGGTGGATCTGCTCGGCGAGATCTTCGTCGAGGTGCTTGGCAAGTCCGGCATCGAGGCGGGACCGATCTTCGAGAAGCTGAAGCGCGGCGCCTCGCTCGGCGAGGCCATTGCCGTACCGGCCGGGGTGCCGCGCCTGCTCTATGCCCGCGCCCATCAATGGTTCGCCGGCGGCCGGCCGGACCGCGCCGAGAGCCTGTTCCGCACGCTGTGCCTGATCGAAGGCGGCAAGCCGGACAACTGGGTCGGCTGGGGCATCTGTCTGCGCATCGCCGATCGCCTGGATCAGGCCGACCTTGCCTTCGCGACGGCGGCAAGCCTCGCGCCGCAATGGCCGATCCCGCCGGTCCATCAGGCGGAACTGGCGATCCGCCGCGGCGACTGGAACGGCGCCCGCCTCGCGCTCGAGCGCCTGGACGCCCTCGGCGAAGACCGGCTCCCGGGCGAACTCAAGGTCGAGGTGGCACGCTTCCGCAGCGCCCTCGCTCTGCGAACCGAACGAATCGCGCGAGGCTGACCGCCATGATCACGCTCGAGCGCATCCTCAGCATGGTCGAGCAGATCGGGCAAACGACGACAGCCATCACGGTCGCCAAGAATCTGGTGACCGAGAACGAACTGAAGCTGATTCCCCCGCCGGCGCAGACATTCGATGCTCCGGAGGCGCTTCCGCCCGAAGCCGCCGATCCCTACCGGGCCCGGCCGGCCCTATCCCCGGCCCTGACCCTCGCCGGCCTCTCCAGCCCGACGGCCACGTCGCCCGCAGCCAACGCCGATTCGGGTCCGGCGGCCTTGGCCCCATGGGCCGGAGTCGATACGGCCGAGGCCGGCGACGCGCCCGCACCGGCGACATTCGCGAGCGTGCCGGGTCAGACGGCGACGGGTCCGATTTCCGCCTCGATCCTGGCCACCAGCCTGGCGGCGCGTGCCCTGCGGCCCGACGACGGCATGGTGTCGGAAGCCGGCGAGGCCGCCCGCACGGCGGATGCGGCGCGCGGGCTGACGACGCGCGAACTGATCGATCGGGCACTCGAAGAAACCCTCAACCTGATCGGAGGCGACCGCGAGACGCTCGCCGACCGCACCGCCGCGGCGGCGGCCCAGACCCGGCGGCTCGGCGGCACCGACGGGTCGGCAACCGCCGTCAGGGCGGCGGCAGCGTCGACCGATACGGAGGGGGTAACCGCCCAGGGCACGGAGCGCAGCGCCCGTGGCGCGCCATCGACCGAAGGCCGGACCGCCGGCCTCGCCGCCGCGGGGCTGCCGCTGGCCGACCCGGCGACGCTTGCGGCCGCCGCCGCGGACGGTCGCGCCGGAACCATCATCGACAGCATGATTCTCAACGCGGCGATGATCCCCGGCTGGCCGCGCCCGCGCCCGCTCACCGGTGCCCTGCCGGAAGACGAGGCGGTGCGCAGCCGCAGGGCCGCAGCCGGTCCGGCCGCCGACGGCGCCGAGGAACCGAGCCTGGTCGGCGAGGCCCTGCTCCTGTCCTATCTGGCGGCCCTCGGCGTCGGCGAGGCGATGTTGGCACGCATCCGCACCCTGCTGGTCGACGAGAACCGGCGGCGCAACTTCCTGCTCTTCCTCGCACGGATCCTGAAGGCGCTGAAAAGCATCATGGCGAGCCTGAAGGAGGAACTGAAGCGCATGCGCGAGGAGCAGGAGGAACCGCCCGAGCCGGATCCCGGCACCGACATGCTGCCCCGCGGCCGCCGGCGCCGGCTGCAATTGTAGCCGCCCGTCCGGCGGGCGACGTCCGTGCCGCCGCCGATGTAAGCCGCCGGCCGCCCAGGAATGCGACGGCCGGAGGCGCCGAATCCCGCGCCAGAGTGACGTTGAGCACAGTGCCGCGCCGCGTCCGCACTAGGATGGGGCAGCAATTCGAAATCGAGAGGGACCACCCCATGGCGATCGGAGTCACCAGCGGCACGTCGATCACCGACCCGCAATTCACGACGACCACGATTCCGCAGTCCTCTCCGACCGGCGGCACATCGTCGGTGCCGGCCGTCCCGACCGGCGCGACCTACTCGACCTCGGATGCGGACTCTCAGTATCTGAGCCTGCCCTTCGCGCGGCTGACGCTGGAGAATCTCGGTCTGTCGCCGAGTTCGACCTTCCAGGATGTCAGCGTCCTGCTCGACCAGGTCGCCATGGCTCTCGACAAGCTGTTCGAGGACAACGACAAGGAGCGGATCAAGGGCGAGAACTCGATCCGGCGCGGCGCGCTGGCCGATATCCTGTCGCTGAAGAGTAGCATCGACACGCTGACCGCGCGCAACGCGGAACTCGATCAGATCATCGCCGACGGTGAGGCGGAGAAGACGGACCTGCAGGGCCAGCGCTCCGATCTGGTGTCGCAGCAGACGAGCCTGACCAACCAGATCAATACCCTGAACGACCAGATCGCCAACACCAGCAATCCGACCACGAAGGCGCAACTGGTGGCGCAGCGCGACGGCCTGGTCACGCAGCGCAATGCCGTCAATGCGCAGATCGGCACCGTGGACACGAAGATCGCCGCGGCCGACAAGAAGATCAACGACGCCCAGACCGAGAAGACGGCCAACGAGAACACGATCGCCTCGCTCGAGCAGCAGATCACCACGCTCGCCAGCCAGCTCTCGCAGACCCTGGCCGCGATCGAACGCCTGCTCGCCAAGGCCACGCCGACCTCCGGCGTCGATCTGCCGGTCGACGAACTGGTCGCCGCCGCGATCGCCTTCGATTCGCGCTTCGCCGACGTGAAGGC
This sequence comes from Prosthecodimorpha staleyi, assembly GCF_018729455.1. Classification (NCBI taxonomy): domain Bacteria; kingdom Pseudomonadati; phylum Pseudomonadota; class Alphaproteobacteria; order Hyphomicrobiales; family Ancalomicrobiaceae; genus Prosthecodimorpha; species Prosthecodimorpha staleyi. The sequence continues at coordinate 362,041 of NZ_JAHHZF010000002.1, forward strand.
GTTCGAGAAGCTGCAGAAGCTCAACGACCAGGACACGGACACGGAGACCGACATCCTGCGCAAGGTGCTCGGCCAGGACGGCGATACCAACCTCCTCCCGCAGCAGACGGGCGGGACGCTGCCTCCGTCGGGTACGACGAACGGCGCCAATGCCAATCCGATCGGCCAGACGGCCGGGTCCAAGTCGCTCGCAGCCGAAATCGGCGCGAAGGCGGTGGCTCTGGTCGAGGCGCTGACCTCGGTCCTGAAGACGCTCGCCGCCCTGGAGCCGCCGCCGAAGACGAACCTGTTCCAGGAGGCGACGACCAACGGGTCGCGGATGCGGCTCTCGGTCTGACGGGGGATCGCAAGGTCCCGGGGCGGTCGCCGGATGGTCTCGAACCGACCGTCATGCCGGGTCCGGTGGCGCCGATGCTGCATGCAATCAGTTCGAAATCGTAGCGCGGCCGCCCTTTCCGCAGGGGCGCCGCGCACGGTAGTCTGCCCGACACGCGATTGACTTTGCGTGGGAGGCGGGTCCGGGCGGAACGCTCGGATCGAGGGCAAGCGACGGCGAGGGCGACGGCTCCATGATGAAATTCCTGCAGATGCTGTCCAAGCGGAACGACCTGTTCCTGGCCTTCCTGCTGATCTGCATCGTCTTCATGATGATCCTGCCGCTGCCCATCTGGCTGGTGGACACGCTCATCGCGCTGAACCTGTCGATCTCCGCCGTACTTCTCATGGCGGCGATGTATCTGAAGGACGTGGTCCAGCTTTCGGCCTTCCCGTCCCTGCTGCTGCTCACGACGCTGTTCCGGCTGGCGCTCGCCATTTCCACCACGCGCCTGATCCTGATCCAGGCCGATGCCGGCCATATCGTCGAGACCTTCGGCAACTTCGTCGTCGGCGGCAACCTGATCGTCGGCATGGTGGTGTTCCTGATCCTGACCATCGTCAACTTCATGGTCATCACCAAGGGCTCGGAACGCGTCGCCGAAGTGTCCGCGCGCTTCTCGCTCGATTCCATGCCGGGCAAGCAGATGTCGATCGATTCCGACATGCGCGCCGGCCTGATCGAGCTCGACGAGGCGAAGCGGCGGCGGTCCAAGCTGGAGAAGGAAAGTCAGCTCTACGGCGCCATGGACGGCGCCATGAAGTTCGTCAAGGGCGACGCCATCGCGGGCCTGATCATCATCGCCGTCAACCTGATCGGCGGCATCACGATCGGCACCCTGCAGCGCGGCCTGGAGGTCGGCGATGCACTCAACCGTTACGCGCTGCTGACCATCGGCGACGGTCTCGTCCAGCAGATCCCGGCGCTGTTCATCTCGATCACGGCCGGCTTCATCGTCACCCGCGTGTCCTCGGACGAGAACCAGGATCTCGGCAGCGACATCGCCATGCAGTTGATGAACGAGCCGAAGGCTCTGCTCATCACTTCGGTGATCCTGGCCATCTTCGCCGTGGTGCCCGGCTTCCCGGCGGTCGTCTTCGCGTCGCTGGCGATCGCCTTCGCGACGCTCGGCTGGATGACCCAGAGGAAGCGCCGGCGCTCCTCCAGCCAGCAGCGCTCCTCCGAGATGCCCGCGCTGGCGCCGGCCATCGCGCCGAAGGGCATGGTGCCGTCCTTCCCCAAGAAGGACGACGACATCGAGGATCTGGAGCCGGTCGAGGCCGTCACCTTCGCGCTGACCGTGCCGCTGATCGTCGACATCGCCTCCTCGGTACGCAACTCGATCCGTCCCGAGAAGCTCGACCGCGAGGTCGCCCGCGTCCGCCGGGCGCTCTATTTCGACCTCGGCGTGCCGTTCCCGGGCATCCACCTTCGCCTCAACGACAATCTGAAGGACGGCGAATACCGGATCATGGTCAACGAGATCCCGGTTGCCGCCGGCGCGGCGCGGCCGGGCTATTTCATCGTCCGCGAGACGGAAGCGAACCTGAAGATGTTCGACATTCCGTTCGAGCGCGGCGATGATTTCCTCCCGCATACGCCGAGCTACTGGGTCTCCAACAAGCATCTGGCACTGGTCGAGAAGGCCGGCGTCCAGGTCATGACGCTGTCCAGCATGCTGACCTACCATCTGGCGCATGTGCTGAAGAGCAACGCCTCCGAGTTCATCGGCATCCAGGAGACCATGTATCTGCTCAACCAGATGCAGAAGAACTTCGGCGAACTGGTCAAGGAGGTGACCCGCACCCTGCCGGTGATCACCATCAACGACGTGCTGCAGCGGCTGGTCGGCGAGGAGATCTCGATCCGCGACATGCGCACCGTTCTGGAGGCGCTGGTCGAGTGGGGTCAGCGCGAGAAGGACCCGATCGTCCTCGCCGAGCATGTGCGCAGCGCGCTGTCACGCTACATCACGCATAAGTTCTCCGGCGGCCAGAACCTCATCCCGGCCTATCTGATCTCCAAGGAGATCGAGGATGCCGTGCGCGGTGCGGTTCGCCAGACCTCGGGCGCGTCGTATCTGGCCCTGTCGCCCGACATCCACCGCCAGTTGATCACCTCGATGAAGAATGTGATCGGCAATGTCAGCCATCACGCCCTGCCGCCGGTGATCCTGGCGCCGATGGATATCCGGCGCTTCATGCGCAAGATCGTCGAGCGCGACTTCCCCGATCTGGCCGTGCTCTCCTATCAGGAGCTCGCGCCCTACGCGAATGTGCAGCCGCTGGAGCGGGTCAAGCTCGTCAGCCAGATCGCATCGGGTTGAGGCGGCGCGGGGGACCGGTTCGTGGATCGCCAGAAGGTCACGATCTATGCCGTCGGTCTCGCGGGTGCCTTCGCGCTGCATCTGGCGATCCATGGCGCGGGCTGGCCGGGCCCGGTCCTGAGCATCGCGGCCCTCGGCGTGGCTGGCCTCGTGCTCGCCCAGTTCCCGCCCCTGGCACTACGCCATCCAGACCTCCTGCGCGCCTCCGTGCTGCTGATCGGCGGCCTCGCCCTGGCGATGCCGCTGCTGTTCGACCCGGGCGCCCCGGCCGGTGGTGGCCCGCTTGGTGGTAGCCCGCTTGGTGGTGGGTCGTCGGGTGGCGGCGCGGGGATTGCCGGATCGGAGGCGGTGCTCTGGCCGCAGATCCTGGTCGCGTTCTTCGCCAGCCGCGTGCTCGCTGCGGAGACCGAAGCCCGCTTTGCGGCCTTCTGGGCCGATCCGCTCGGCACGACCGGGCCGGTCGGCGTGCAGTCGAGCCTCGCCGCGCTGTTCCTCGGTGCCGCGCTCGGCCTCGTCTTCCATCTCGCCCTGCCCTGGCTCAAGGCGCTCGCACCCGCCGGGCCGTCCGGCATCCTGGTCACCGCGCTGGCCGGCAGCACGGCGCTGCATAGCGCGATCATCGTGCTGTTCTTCGTCATTCTCGCGCATCTGGCCGATGCGCTGCGGCTGCATCTCGCCGATGCCGCCGCACTGGCAAGCCTGCGCCGGCGCGGCCGTACGCGCGCCGGCGGCTCGAACGATCTGAACGACCTGGTGGCCGACGAGATCGCCGTGCGGCCGTCGAGCCGACTGCTGCGCCTGGTCGCCGACTGGGTCGTCCGCAGCGGCCGCCCGGACTCCGACGCGGGTCCCCTGTCGCCCGCCGCCGCCCAGGACGGCTTCCACCGCGCCGCCCGCCAATTCGCCCGCGGCCTGGTCCCCTTCCTGCCGCTGCTCGGCTTTCTCGGCACCGTGGTCGGCCTCGCCGCCGCCATGGCGGAACTGCCGCAGGGCCTCGGCGCGGGCGGCGGTGGCGCCGACATCGCGGCGAGCCTCGCCGGCCTCGCCATCAAGTTCGAAACCACGCTCCTCGGCCTGATCGGCTCGATCGTCGCCTCGCTGCTGATCGCCGTCATGGAACGCCGGGAGACCGAACTCGCCGCCGAGGCGCGCCGGGTGGTCGGCGCGCTCGTCGCCGCGGAGGCCGTCCGCCATGGCTGACCGGATCGCCGACGACGAGACCGAGCGCGACGGCTTCGACCCGCTGACCGACCTGTTCTTCGGCATGGGGGCGATCTGCCTGCTCGCCGTGCTGATGATCCTGCCGAGCGTCGGCGTCGCAGCCGTGCAGGAGCGCGCGCGGCTGAAATCGCTCGCCGAGGTGCTGGCGCTCGCCGAATACCGGGTCGACGGTGCCGCCGCCGACGCGATCCTGGCCGGCCCGGACGGGCTCGCGCTGGTCGACCCTGCGCCGGCCGGGAGCGGCGCGGAGACCGTCGAGCGGATCGGTGCGGATGCCATCGCCGACCATGCCGGTCTCGCCGACCGGCTCGCCCGTGCCCGTCGGGAGGGGCGGTCCGTCCTGCTCCTGATCGAACCGGGCGGCGAGGATACAGCCTTCGCGCTGGAACCGGTGCTGGCCGCGCGCGGTCCGCAGGAGATCCGACAGGTGCGGCTCGATCGCGCCTGCAGCTTCGCCGAGCGGCCCGATCTCGCCGCCGCCTGTCGGACCCGCCGGATCGGCGATCGGGAGGGCCGGCCATGATCGGCGACCGCGTCGGCATGACCGTGGCGGCCGACCTGTCGGCCAACGTCTTTGCCGCCTTCCTGCTGATCCTGATCGTGCTGCTCGCCCGTTCGGGCACGCCGGAACCGGCGACCCGGCCGGCGCCGATCGAGGCCAGCCGCGATCTCGACACCCGGACGCACCGCCCGGAGGCGCCGGCAGGCCTGGTCGAGTTGCTGCGCCTGCGCGGTCCCGCGGCTCCCGGATTGACCGTCGACCTGCACGCCGAGCGCATCGAGATTGGCCTGCCGGGCCGTCGGACCCGCGCCGTGCTCGCCTTCGCCGGCACCGACCATGCCGCCGCCGCGGCCCGCATCGCGGCCGCGACCACGCTGGCCGAGCCGGGGGCCGTCCGCCTCTACGTCTTCGATGCCGCCTGGTACGGCGCCGTGACGGCCCGCCTCGTCCGCGACGGCCGGTCCTGGCGGGAATTGTCGGTCCCGGCCGCGCTGCGCGTCGGCGGGCAGACCAACGGTGCAGCCTGGGCGCCGGCCTTCGAGGCCCTCGTCGCCCGCGCCGCGGACCCCGGCCGTTTCCGCGCCGGCCTCGCCGAAATCATCGCCGGATCGGGCGGCGAACGCGCCGACCGGCCGGTGCCGGGAGGCCAGAGCGGCGGCGGTCTGGACGGCAGCCCGGTTCAGGGGGAAACTCTGTCCGAACGGCTCGGCCGGTATGGACGCATGATCCTGGCGCTTCTCGCCGTGACGGCGAGTTTCGCCCTGGTCATCTACGCCGAAACCCGTCGCCCCGCTCGGCGGCAGACCTGACCATCCGACCTGGGGAAACACAACCGCAAACCCACTCGGAAAGCCCAATCGTGCCGCCCGCTCGGCATTCCGGTCGCAGCGGGCCGCCCAACAGGAGGAGATCACGTCATGGGTATCGACAGCATCCAGCGCTCCAGTACCGTCCCGATCCCGGAGCCGGTGAGCGATCGGACCACCCGCGATCCGCTGCCGGTCGATTCGAAGCTGCAGATCGACAAGTCGAACGACAAGCGTCTGCAGCCGTCGAACGACGCCAAGACCGATTCCTTCGAGGACTATCTGAACGACAAGAGCGTTCTCAACCTCGAAAAGAACAAGGAATCGAGCAAGTTCGACCCGGTCGCCGAACTGAGCAAGAACGGCGTCTACTACGACCCCGGCAAGAATACCCCGATCTGATCGGACCACCGGCCGAGCCTTGGCCGGCGCAGTACCGGCAGGTGCAGCTCTCGACGGCATCCCGGCATCCGTTGCCGGGCCGACCGGCCGTGCGTTGTGACGGCTGCCGGATCGGCCCTGCCCGCCGCAATTTCGCGGCCGAGCACCAGCCTGTGACGTTCATCACACCCGGTGATTTCGCTCCGGGTTAATGAATCGTACGTATGCAACGCTTGCCGTAGCGGTGCAATTCGTATCCAATTGTATGCGTGCGAGAAGCGCCCCTCGGGCGGTTCGAACTGGCGAGCCGTCGGCGGTTTGCGGTGCACGAAGCGGGACGGCATGAGGGACGGCTGACATGACCACGATCGGTTTCTCGCTGGGCGGCCAGTTGGCAGCGTCTGCCGGCCATTCCGAACATTCCGGCTACGAAGTACTGACGACGGCGGCCTCGCCCGACAAGAAGAGCACCGGCCTCTTCGACGCGGCCCTCGACCGAGCGGTGAGCGGCAGCCAGACCACAAAGGTTGCGGCCGTCGATGCGCCGAAGCCCGTCGCCGGCGCAGTCGCGACCGATTCCGTATCGACCGCCACCGGCGGCATGCGGCTGAGCCAGCTTTTCGGTGGACCGGGCGGCGCAAGGCCGGTCACCGGCCAGCCCGGCGCCGCACCGGCCCTGAACGGTCAGGCGACCACGGGTGCCCGCCCGGTTGCCGGCCAGACGGTCAACGGTCAGACGGCGATTTCGCAGACCACCCCGACGCCGACATCGGGAACCGCCGCAACGACGGATCGCGAGCGCGCCCGGCGCGCCCTCGAACTCGACGCTCCGGCGGCCAAGACCACGGTGCCGGCCGAGGGCAGCGGCGACGCGATCATCGAGGGCATGCAGAAGCTGCGCGGCGTGTTCGACGCCCGCGAGGCGCAGCTCGGCAAGCTGATGTCGCACAGCCACATGGACGTCAACACCATGATGGCCATGCAGATGGAACTGGTGCGTTTTTCGCTCCTGGTCGAGGTCACGTCCAAGCTGACGGGCAAATCGACACAAGCCTTCGATACTCTGATGAAGGGCCAGTGATCGGCCCGGCTCCGACAGTTCCGACCGACGAAGTGGTGCCGCCTTGCTGTCCAAGTTGCTCTTGCGCGTCTGTGTCCTCATCGGTGCGCTGGCTCTCGCCGGCTGCCAGAACGACCTCTATTCGAACCTGACGGAACCGGAAGCCAACCAGATCCTGGCCGTCCTGATGTCCAACGGCGTTCAGGCCGAGAAGGTTTCCGTCGGCAAGGAAGGCTTCAAGATCACGGTCGAATCCAAGGACATGCTGCGCGCCATCGCGCTGCTGAAGGATACCGGCTATCCGCGCAGTTCGCGCGAATCGATCGGCAAGGTGTTCCAGAAATCCGGCATCATGTCGTCGCCGTTCGAGGAGCGGGTCCGCTACATCTATGCGCTCGGCGAGGACGTGGCGCAGACGCTGTCCAATATCGACGGCGTGGTGACGGCGCGGGTCCATATCGTGCTGCCCGACGCGCCGCAGCTCGGCCAGCCGGTCAAGCCGTCCTCGGCGGCGGTGTTCATCAAGCATCAGCCCGGCGTCGACCTCGACTTCTTCGTGCCCCAGATCCGACGCCTGGTTTCGAGCGCGATCGAAGGCCTCGAATATTCGGCCGTGACCGTGGTGCTCGCCGACGCGCAGCCGACCAAGGTCGCCACGCCCGGCCCGGAGGCGGCGCAGTTCACCGAGGTCGTGCCCGGCGTTTCGATCAAGACGGCAGACGCGACCCGCTTCTGGCAGATCGTGTCCGGCACCGGAGCCCTTATCGCGGCCCTCTTGGTCGCCCTGATCGCCAGCCTCGTCGCCTATGCACGCAAGGGCCGGTCGCGCCGCGACGGGTCCAACGCGCTGGTCGAACCGTCATGAGCGGCCGGCCGAACGGCCGCTCCAAAGTCCGGCGCGGCAGGCAGGGCGGCAGCGATGCGTGGCGGCAACCGAGCCCGGCAGGCGGGCATCGCCCGGCCGAACCGAGGACCGACCGGTGACGGCCGCCGCAACCGACATCAAGGCGCTCGGCCCGGCGATCCGGTTCGCCGATGCGATTCTGCGCCCGATCGGCCGCATGGACGTCGACGCGTTGGCGATCGCCCCGTTGCCCGGCTCGGACATCCGCGCCCTGTCATCTCATCCGGCCTTCGCCGCGCCGATCAACCGGGCGATCCGCCAGCGCTTGCGGCTGACCGACAATCCGGTCTCACGGGCGACCGTCGATCGCCTTCTGACCCAGCCGAAGAGCCGGCTCGCCCTGCTCTTTGCCACCGAGCGCGCGATCGAGGTCGACAGGGCGTCCCTGATCTTGGCAGCGACCGTGCTGCACAAGCGGATCGCCGGCATGCTCCTGAAAAGCGACCGGATCGCGGCCCAGAAGGCGCTCGGCAGCGACGCCTTCGCGGTCGCGGTTCACGAGGCGCCGTTCATGCATGCGAGTCTCGCCGAACTCGACCGGCTGCCGGCGGAGTCCGACATTCTGACCACGGCGCCGGATGCCGCACAGGGGCGGATCGATGCGGTCAACCGCTTCGGCCTGCATGTGGCGCTGAACTATGTCGAGGCCGTCGAGCCCGAGATCCTGCCCTTCGTGCTGGCCCGGCTGCATGCCGACGCCGCACCGGCCGGCCGGCGCGACGCCGTTGCCGCGCTGCAGCCCGGTCATGTCGACCACATCGTGAAACTCATGCGCCGGAGGCTGCCGTCATGGTCGGCTATTATCGGCTGAAAGAACTCGGCTTTCGTCTCTCCGCCGGCGCCCATGTGCTGCGCGGCGGCGATGTCGAGCCGCTTGATGCCGCCACCGCACTCCTGAAGGCCGCCGAGCAGGAAGCCGAGCGCATCCGCCAGGAGGCGCGCGACGCCTATGCGGCGGAAAAGATCCGCGGCTTCGAGGAAGGCCTCGAACAGGCCCGCATGCAGGCGGTCGGCCGCATCGTGGAGGAAAGCCGCGTCCTTGACGACGCGCTGCGCGACATCGACCGCGATCTGACCAATCTCGTCATCCATGCGGTGCGCAAGCTGGTCGACGGCTTCTCCGACCAGGACAAGGCGGAGGCCATGGTGCGGGCGGCGCTGAAGCAGATGCGGCGCGAGAAGCGCATCCAGCTCTCGGTTGCCCCCAGCCAGATCGAGCATTTTCGCCGCTCGATCGGCGACATCAAGGCGAGCTTCCCGGAGATCGACCTGGTCGATGTGGTCGAGGATCCCTCGCTCGATCCGCCGCGCATCATCGTGGAATCGCCGGTCGGCCGCGTCGACGGTCATTTCGCCCAGCGGCTCGACGAACTCGAGGCGATCCTGCGCCGCAGCGCAGTCGTGATCGCCGAGGAGGATGCCGCGGAGGGGATGCCGCGATGAACGACCTGCCCCGCCCCCCCGGTCGCGGCCCCGAGCGCGAGCGCAAGAACCGCATCCGCGCGGCGCTGAAGCGCATGCCGGCCGTGCTGGACGAGCGCGTCGGCGAGTTCCGCCCGTTCGGCCTGACCGGCCGGGTACGCAAGGTGGTCGGCACGATCATCCATGCCTCGGTGCCGGAGATCCAGGTCGGCGAGATCGTCGAGCTCTATACCCGCCAGACCGGCGGCCGGCTAATGGCCGAATGCGTCGGCTTCCTCGACGACCAGGCCCTGCTGTCGCCGATCGGCGAGACCCAGGGCGTGTCGCCCAAGACCGAGGTGCGCCTGACCGGCCGCGTCCAGTCGGTCGCGGTCGGGCCCGGCCTGATGGGCCGCGTCATCGACGGGCTCGGCAATTTCGTCGACGGGCTCGACCGCCCCTTCGAACCCGAGACCCACTATCCGGTCTACCAGAACCCGCCGGACCCGATGAAGCGACGGGTGATCGACGAGCCGATCTCGATGGGCGTGCGCGCGATCGACGCCATGCTGACGGTCGGCGAAGGCCAGCGCCTCGGCATCTTCGCGGCGGCTGGCGGCGGCAAGTCGACGCTCCTCTCCATGCTGGTCAAGGGCGCCGCCGTCGACGTAACCGTGATGGCGCTGATCGGCGAACGCGGCCGCGAGGTGCGCGAGTTCATCGAGCACGATCTCGGCCCGGAAGGCATGGCCAAGTCGATCATCGTGGTGGCGACCTCCGACAAGAGTTCGATGGAGCGCGCCAAGGCGGCCTTCATCGCCACAGCGATCGCCGAATATTTCCGCGACAAGAACCAGCGCGTCCTGTTCCTGATGGACTCGGTGACCCGCTTCGCCCGTGCGCTGCGCGAGATCGGCTTGGCCGCGGGCGAGCCGCCGACCCGGCGCGGCTTCCCGCCGTCGGTCTTCGCCAACCTGCCCAAGCTGATGGAGCGGGTCGGCATGAACGACAAGGGCTCGATCACCGCCATGTACACGGTGCTGGTCGAGGGCGACGACATGAACGAGCCGGTCGCCGACGAGACGCGCTCGATCCTGGATGGCCACATCATCCTGTCGCGCAAGCTCGCTGCCGGCGGCCACTATCCGGCCATCGACGTGCTGACCTCGAAGAGCCGCGTGATGGACAAGGTGGTGCCTAAGGAGCACGTGCTGATGGCCCGCAAGGTGCTGTCCTGGCTCGCCACATATGCGGACGTGGAACTGCTCGTGAAGGTCGGCGAATACAAGAAGGGCAGCGACCCCGATTCCGACATGGCGATCGCCAAGTACAAGCCGATCAACCAATTCCTGCAGCAGCGCACCGACGAGTTCGACGCCTTCCAGACCACGCTCGACAAGCTGAAGGCTCTGACCCGATGATCGGCCAGCTCAAGACGCTCCTGCGCGTCAAGCAGCTCAAGGAGGACCAGGCGCTGCGCACGATGCAGAAGAAGCGCCAGGACCTGCGCGACGCGCAGACCGCCGTCGACGAGCGCCGCGGCGTGATGGAGGAAAGCCGGCGCACCCTGCGCGCCCGCGAAGACGCCATCTATCAGGAGATCATCGGCACCCGCACCAATGTCGACGGCATCGAGGAGACCAAAGGCAAGGTTCTGCGGCTCGAGGCCGACCACCAGATCCTGGTCGACGACGTCGAGCGCGCCCGCCACGTCATGCTGCGGATCGAGAAGGAATTGCAGGAAGCGACCTACATCTACAACAAATGCGTCAAGGACCGTGACAAGTACCAGATCCTGACGACCGAGGTCGGCGCAACCATCGCGGCGGAACTGGGACTGGCCGAGGAGAACGAGATCGAGGATCTGTTCTCCCGCAAGAGGGAGCAACCGGCATGAGCGAGATCGCCAATTCCGGACGGGGTCCCTTCGACCAGGCCCGCGAAGGCCTGCAGCAGGGTCTCGACTCCCGCACCCGCGCCGGCGCGGACGCCAATGCGCGCATGAACACGGGCGGCGATCGCCGCCTGTCGGACCGCCTCGCCATGGCCGATCGCGCCAAGGCCTTCGGCGCCCGCATGGCCGCAACCCGGCGGCCCGGCGATGCGGAGGCCGAGACGCGCGATCCGGCGCAGAAGACCGACGACGCCGCGCGCGTGCTGGCGACGGCACAATGGTCCGGCGGCCTGGCCGGTCCGCCGCCCGATCCGCTGGCGCAGGCGATGCCCGAATTCCAGTCCCAGGCCGGTCGCCGCGCCGCCGAGGCCGGCGCCATGGCGGAGACCGTGTCGGCACGCATCGAATCGGCGCTCGCCGCCGATCTGGGGCGCCGGCCGGGCGATCCGATCGCGCTGCGGCTGCAGATGGCCGATGCCGGCTGGGCCGCCGTGGCGCCGGCGGGCCTGCGCGAACTGCAGGTATCGATCACGCCGTCGAGCCTCGACATCCTGCTCGTCCGCGCCGGCCACGAGATCGACCTCGCCCCGGCCGCGGCCGAACTGGCCGCCGCGCTGGCCCGCCGCTTCGAGGGCCGCCGGGTGACCATCCGAGAAAGCGTCGTCGCCGACCGGGACGACGCCGTGGCGGACGGCAGCGGCCTCTCCGCCTTCTCGAGCCTTTTCGCCGGCGGGAGCGCGCGCGCATGACCCAGGCCTTCCTGCCACCCGAACTCGGCATGAAGCTCGACGAGGCCAAGCTCTGGACCGCCATCCTGAGCTATGCCGGCGAGCCGATCCGCCTCGGCACGGCCAATGCGGCGCTGACCTTCGAACTGGCCGAACGCCCGGCACCGGCCGGCGCGGCGCTGATCGTCGAGGGGGCCGAAGGCGCCAAGGCGCTGATCTCGCTGACCAGCTTCCCGTTCAAGGCGCTGTTCAATTCCGACCTGCAGCCGGCCGAACTGTTCGACCTGCCCGACGGGCTGCGCGGCGCCATCCTCGAAGGCATCGTGGCGATGATCGCCGGCGCCCTGCCGGCGCATCGCGCCGGAGCCCTGCGGCTGGCCGGGACCGGATCCGTCGGCGGCCTGTCCGACCGACCGGAGATGAAGCGGCTGCGCTGGTTCGCCGTCAGCCTGCGCGGCCTCGCGCCCGAGCCGATCACCTTCGATTTCGGGGTCGATCCGGTCGTTCTGGGCCGCGCCCTTGGTTCCGGCACCTTCGCAGCGCGTCCGGTCTGGTCCGATCTGAAGACGCGACTGACAGCCGAGGTCTCGCTGGCTCTCGGCGCCATCGACCTGCCGGTCGCCGAGGCCCGGGCCCTGCGTCCCGGCGATTTCGTCGTGCTGGCCGAATCCGTCGGCCGCACCGCCGTCCTGCATGCCGGCGATCTGGCCATCGACCTCAAGGCCGAGAACGGCCGCTGGACGGTGACCGCTCGTCGCACCGAGCGCCGCTGGCGCGCCGAAACCCGTTCCGGAGCCTCGCGCATGTCCGACAACCCCTCCGCCGGCGGATTGACCGTCGCGCTCGATTTCGACCTCGGCCGCACCACGGTTCCGATCGCCGATCTGGAATCCTGGCAGCCCGGCGCCATCGTCGCCCTCGATCTGCCGGCCCCCAAGGAGGGGCTGGAGATCACCGTCCGGGCCAACGGCGAGGTGATCGGCACGGGCGATCTGGTCCGTCTCGACGACCGCGTCGCCGTTCGCCTGACCCGGCTCAATCTCTCCCGATAGGCCGGACCGGCCGCGCATCCGACACCCCTTTAAGCGCCGTGCGGTCCCTCGGACGGCACTCCGCTCCCGAGACCACCCGCGACGAGGCCGTTCGTGACGGATCCGCTGAATCTGATCATCGTGCTGGCGCTGGCCGCGCTGGTGCCTTTCCTGGCCGTGGTGGCGACCGCGTTCATCAAGCTTTCGGTCGTGTTCCTGCTCGTGCGCAACGCGCTCGGCGTGCAGTCGATCCCGCCCAACATGGCGATGAATGCGCTGGCGATTATCCTGGCCGGCTATATCATGACGCCGGTCATCGTCGAGACCTACGACATCCTTTCGGCCGGCCAGTATTCGGTCAATTCGGCCGAAGGCATGCGCCGCGCCTACGAAGACGGCAAGGGTCCGCTGGTCGGCTTCCTCAAGAAGCATGCGGCCGAGCGCGAGAAGCTGTTCTTCATGGAGGCGGCCAAGTCGCTCTGGCCGCAGAAGCTGGTCGACCGGATCGATCAGGATTCGCTGGTTATCGTGCTGCCGGCCTTCACGGTCAGCCAGTTGCGCGAAGCCTTCGAAATCGGCTTTCTGCTCTACCTACCCTTCATCGCCATCGACCTGATCGTCTCCAACATCCTGCTCGCCATGGGCATGATGATGGTGTCGCCGCTGACCATCTCGCTGCCCTTCAAGCTGTTCCTGTTTGTGATGGTGGACGGCTGGTCGCGGCTGATCCTCGGCCTCGTGAAGACCTACATCTGAGGGACGGACCATGACCCCTGCCACGGCCCTGCATGAAGTCACCGAGGCCATGATGCTGGTCATGCTCCTCTCGATGCCGCCGATCGCGGTCGCCTCCTTCGTCGGCATCCTGGTCAGCCTGATCCAGGCCCTCACCCAGATCCAGGAACAGACCCTCTCCTTCGCCATCAAGCTGATCGCGGTCGCAATCACCATTGCGGGCATGTCCGGTTTTCTTGGCGCCGAGATCCTGAACTTCACGCTGAAGCTCTTCAACGACTTCCCGAACCTGACCTGACGCCCCGATGGATGTGCTCCGCTCGCTCTGGTCGATCTACGATCAGGAGATCATCGCGCTCCTGCTGACCTGGCCGCGCATCCACGGCTTCCTGGCGACGTCGCAGATCTTCACCGCCACCTCGGTGCCGCGCCTGTCGCGCACCGCGACCGTCTTCGTGCTTGCCCTGCCGGTCCTGCCGGTGAATTTCGACTACGCGCTGACCATCGAGCGAACACCGCCGGTCTTTGCGATGCATTTTGCCAAGGAATACGTCATCGGCTTCCTGCTCGGCTATCTGGTCGGCTGGATCTTCTGGGTGGTCCAGTCGGCCGGCGCCTTCATCGACAACCAGCGCGGCGCCGCCATCGCCTCCAGCGTGGACCCGCTGCACGGGCACGAGACCAGCCCGATCGGTAACATGTTCAGCCAGGTCTTCCTGACCTATCTATTCATCACCGGAGCCGTGCTGCCGATCTTCGGACTGCTCTATGCCTCCTACGGCGCCTGGCCGGCCGACCGCGCGGTCCCGCTGATCTCCGACCAGTTCCCGAAGATGCTGCTGCTGATGTTCGATCACGCCTTCCGGCTGATGTTCGTGCTGGCGGCGCCGATCATCGCGATCATGTTCATGGCCGAATTCGCGCTCGCCATGGTCAGTCGCTTCGCACCGCAGATCCAGGTCTTCATCCTGGCCATGCCGATCAAGAGTGCCCTGGCGATCTTCGTCCTGATCTTCTACTTCAGCATCTTGATGCCTTATTCGGCCAAGCAGATGCTGACCATTCCGGGAATGGCCGATACGTTCTACAATATGCTGAAGGTTGGCGAGAAGATCCGCCAGCTGCAGCCTCCGGGAGGCACGGTACGGCCATGAGCGAAGGCGGCGAAAAAACCGAACTGCCGACACCCAAAAAGGTGCGCGACGCGCGCGCCAAGGGTCAGGTCGCCCGCAGCCAGGAGGTGGTCACGACCATCTCGCTGCTGTCGGTGATCGCCTATCTGTGGGCGACCTCGCAGTCAACCAACATGCGCCTGATCGCCTTGATGAACGACATCGCGCAGCTGTCCACGGGCGACTTCCGCACCAACGCCTATAACGGCATTTCGATCGCCTTCTCGGAAAGCGTCGGCATCATGATGCCGGTGCTCGGCGTCGCCATCTTCTCCGCAATCGCAGCCAACTACATGCAGTTCGGCAGCATCTTCGCGCTCGAGAACCTGACGCCCAAGCTGGACAAGATCAGTCCCGCCCAGGGATTCAAGAAAATCTTCTCGATGAAGAACCTGATCGAGAACCTGAAGTCGGTCGCCAAGATCATCTTCCTCTCGATCCTGCTCTATTTCGTCGTGCGCGATTCGATCGGCGCCTACCTGACCGCCCTGCCCTGCGGCCTGACCTGCCTCGCTTCCGTCGCCAGTCTCTACATGGGCAAACTGTTGGCCTACACGGCCTTCGCCCTGATCGTGGTCGCCCTGATCGACTTCGCCTATCAGCGCCACACCTATACAAAAAGCCTGATGATGTCGAAGGACGAGGTGAAGCGCGAATACAAGGAAAGCGAAGGCGATCCCCACATCAAGGGCCACCGCAAGCAGCTCGCCATGGAACTGATCATGGGCGACGGCGGCCACCAGGCGCGCAAGTCGAGCGCCGTCGTGATCAACCCGACCCATTTCGCGGTCTGCATCGCCTATCGGCCGGACGACCTGCCGCTGCCGATGATCGTCGCCAAGGGCCGCAACCTGCAGGCCCACTATCTGCGCACCGAGGCCGAGCAGGCCGGCGTGCCGATCTTCCGCAACGTGCCGCTGGCGCGCGCGCTGTTTGCCGATTGCGATCCGGGCGAGTTCGTGCCGGACGAACTGTTCGACGCCATCGCCGAGGTGCTGGCCTGGGTCGAGCGCAACAAGGAGACGCTCTACAAGGGGCCTTTGCCCCACGGCGTCATCGACATGGAAGCCGGCGACCACCGCGTCACCGAAGGCGTCGCACACCGGATGTGACGCCGGTCACGGTTCCGATGGGGACCGAAGCGCCGGCGGACCGGCCCGGCGGCGCGGCGCGCCTCATCGGGAGGCGGTCGCGGCGTGAACCGCCGGGGACGCGTCCTCGACGGTCGGAACCGGCGCTCAGAACCGGCTCGAAGCGACCCAGTTGATGGCCGGATCGAACACCACCACGGCATTGCCGTCCTTGATCTGGACCAGCGCACCGAGTTCCGAGACCGAGGCGATGCGGGAGGCCGTGTCGAGCGAGGTGCCCTCCGGCAGTTTGCGCCCGTCGCGGGTCTGCACGTAGCGCTCCGGCCCGATGCTGACACCGGTGATGTCGAGCGGGAAGGCCGCCAGATCGCGCACCACGAAGCGCACGAATTCCGGATTGCGCCGGACCTCGTCCATGTAGAGCGAATTGTCGATCACCGAGGCCGGCTTGTCGCCCGCCGTCTTGCCGGCAACCGGCTTCGCGCTTGCCGCGCCGTTGCCCGAGGCGCCGTTTCCGGACGCCCCATTGCCCGACGGGCCATTGCCGGACGCGCCGCTGCCGCCGTTCGACGCCGGTGCAGCGGTGGTCGCCGCCGCCGGCGCCTTGCCGAACGCCGCACAGGCCGCGACACCGCGCGGATTCATCGCGGTATCGATCAGCACGCGCTGTTCGGCCTGATCGAAGCTCGCCAGCGACAGATCGGTCGAGACGCTGAGGAGATCGAGCCAAAACAGCGAAGCCGTCAGGCTCGCGGTGGTCACGCGCGCTCCCGGCCAGCAGAGCTGCTCCGGCCCGGCCCGCTGCTCGCGTAGGGCCGCCAGATAGACGGCGGAGACCCGGCCGCCTTCGGTCGGCGCCGTGGTGCCGCCCGGGCCGGCCCAGCCGACCTTGGACAGCGCATTGAGCGCCGCGGCGAGCGTGCCGGGGCTGAAGCCATTGCGTTCCGGCAAGGTGCCGCCTTCGCGCCAACGCTCGATCAGCGTGCGCGCCTGATCGCGCAGGCGTGCGCCGTCGAGGGCCGCCGCCGCGGTAATCGCCTCCGGAACCGGCGCCGTCCCGCCGCCCAGGCTGCCGAGGCCGCCGGCCCCGCCGACGCGCGGACCGGTGCCGGGCCGGCCGTCGCCAGGCCGACCGGGTCCACCGGCCTGACCGCCGGGGCGCGCCAGTCCGCCATTGCCGTAGAGCGTGTTGAAATCGTAGCGGCCGGACTTGATCTGCTCCGGATCGATCAGCAGTTCACCCTCACCGGCCTTGCCGCCGATCACGAACGGCACCACCGGACCGCGTTCGCCGTTCTCGGCCTGCACCTGGACCAGCGAGCGCAGGCCGATATCCTTGGCGAAGCGCGCCGAATAGGACTGCATGAAGGCCAGCCAGGCGTCGAGCCGGGTGGTCGGAACGATGCCGCTCGCCTCGATCAGATCCTTGTCGAGACGGAACAACACGAACGGATCGATCTGGTTCTGGCGTCCGAGCCGCTCCACGTCGCGTAGCAGAATCCGCGCCGTGCGGATGCGGTTGTCGAGGGCGCGAATGCCGAGCACGTTGTCGCGCAGCAGCGCCACGAACTTGTCCGCCGTCTCGGCGTCGAGCACCACGCCCTCGATGGCGACCTCGCCGTTGCCG
This sequence comes from Prosthecodimorpha staleyi, assembly GCF_018729455.1. Taxonomy (NCBI): domain Bacteria; kingdom Pseudomonadati; phylum Pseudomonadota; class Alphaproteobacteria; order Hyphomicrobiales; family Ancalomicrobiaceae; genus Prosthecodimorpha; species Prosthecodimorpha staleyi. The sequence goes on from NZ_JAHHZF010000002.1 coordinate 379,296, forward strand.
GTGACCGAACTGGTCAGCGCAAGCTGGCGCGACTTGATCAGATTGTCGATCTCGTTGCGCAGCGAGGCGAGCACCCAGATGCGCGGATAGGCCGCAACGTTGGTCTTCTCGATGGCGTTGGCCAGGGCCCGGCGTTCGACCTGGGTCTCGACATAGCCGTTGACGTAGATGGTGCCGTCGACTTCCCGCCGGATTTCGATCGGGCGGCCGAAGGGGAATTGATTCAGCGCATCGCGCAGAATCTCGACATCCGAGCGCTGGTCGACCGCCACCTGCTTGCCGACCTTGCCGTAGTGCTCCCAGACATACCAACCGCCGAAACCGAGGGCCGCGATGACCGCGACCCACGGCAGGGCCGAGCGGCCGCCGCCCTCGTTGCGCGGCCGCGCCTGGCCGGCCGCCTTGGCGCGGGCGAGCGGGTCCATGCCCTTTTCGGAATCATCCTCGGCGATCGTCGACCACTTGGCCGTCGGCGGCCCGAGCGCGAATCGGGTCGTGCCGGCGGTGATCACGTCGAGCGGCTCGACCTCCTGCCAGTCCTGGTTCCCGGCCGCGACGATCAGGCCGTTGGCGGTCCGGAACGAGCCGGCGCCACCGGCGATCTGGATCTTGCCGACCGCGACGCGAAGCTTCAGGTGCCCCGGTCTGAGACTGACATCGACCAGCTGGATATCGTCGTCCGGACCGGATCCGAGCGCATAATCCCCCGGCGTCAGCGATACCTCGGCGCCGGATTGCTGCCCGTTAAGGATCTTGAGGATCGTCCGTTCCGACTCCGTACCGTCCGCCATGACGCTCCGCCGTGCCAATCCGCCGCGCCGTCGCCGCCCCGCCGGGGCGGCGCTCAGGTCACAAAGTCGCCGTCCCGATCGGTTGGCTGCGCAGCGCGGGCGAGACTACAGCCCCGGCCCCGCGCCGCAAAGGGCGACCGGTCCAATTGTACGCAACACTTATCGGCATTTCCAATGACAGATGTGCCGTTCGGCACAATCGTCCGACCGGGATCGGCTAACGTCCGATCCGTCAGCCCCCGCGCTGACCGACCGGGTCATCCCACGCGGTGACGCCGGACCGAAACGCCGGGCGTTGCCGGCACCCCGCTCCGTTGCCCATCGGTATCACCCGAACGGCTTTGTGCTGCATGAGATTGCGCTGATGCATGCAAGCGTCGTATACAATGCCGAGACCGCTCCGGGAGGCTGCAGCCGCCCGGGGTGGCTATGCGACGTGAGGGGGCAGGTCGCCGACGGGCCGCCGGAGGGCATGGATGTCTCGAGCGGATACCGAGTTCGCATCGATCGGCAACGAAGCGAAGGCGGCCTTGCAGTCGGCTCTGACGTTGCGCAACTACGGCAACAACGAATTCATATATTTGCAGGAAGACGACGCCGAGCAGCTGTACTTCGTACGCGCCGGCCATGTCCGCCTGTCGCAGCTCCTGGAAGACGGCTCTGCGATCCTGTTCGCCATCCTGCCGCCGGGGGAAGCCTTCGGCGAATTGGGCGTCTTCGAACGCGGCCTGCACTGCGACATGGCGACCGCGGTCGGCAGTGCGACGGTGGCGAGCGTTTCGGCACGCACATTTCGCAGCCTCGGCCAGCGCCATCCGGAGCTCGATCAGGCCCTCGCGCGCCTCGTGGCGCGTCGCTACCGCTCCTATATCGAACTGACCCGCAATCTCAGCCTGCGCAGCCTGTCGGCGCGGCTCGCCCAGGCGGTGCTGCGGCTCGCCGACGGGCTGGGCACGCGAATGCCCTACAAGGGTCGGGACTGCGCCTGCATCGGCTCAGTCGTCAACCAGACCGATCTCGGCCTGATGGCGCGCGGTGCCCGCGGCAACGTCAATCGCGCGTTGAAGAGCTGGGAGCGGTCCGGCTGGATCGTCACCCAGAACCGTTCCATCATCATCGTCGATCGCAACAAGCTGGAACTGCTTGCCCTGCAGGAGGACGAATGAGCCCGACCCACCAGCCCGCACAGGCCGTTCTCCCCGATCTCCCGTTCGGCATGACGGAGATCGAGGAACGGTTGCGCGGCCCGGAAGCCTCGGCGTTCCGAGAGGAACTCCTGGAACTGCTCGACCGCGCGGCGATGGCGGTCGAGGAAGATCTGTCGGCGGGACTTCCTCCCGCCGACTACACCCGTGCCACGTCTCTTTCCCGTGCGCTTGCGGCGGCAAAAGAGATCGTGTTAGCTTTTCCTTCAACTTGACCTCTCGGGGAGGGGAACCTCATGACGCAGACCACAGGCTCGGCCCTCTGGGTCGACACGCTCACCAACGGCGGCAACAACGGCGCGCAGTGGATCAGCGACTATGTGAACCGCGACGGCTTCGACCTGGTCTGGCGCCAGCGCTATCTGTCCGAACAGATGACCAAGATCGAGGACGACATTCGCGCCATCGAGCAGAACGCGAACCTCTCGGACACCGAGAAGATGTTCTCCATGCAGATGGCCATGAACACCTGGTCGGCGATCTCGAACCTGCGCACCAATGTGCTCAAGAGCGTCTCCGATACGCTGAAGTCGATCGCCCGCAACGTCGCGTGACGCTGTTGCCGGGGCCGTCACTCGACCGGCACATCATGCCGGTTCTCAAGTGATTGCGTCGACTGTCATGAGAATGTCAGGCCCGTCGGCAGTGCCGGCGGGCCTTGTTCTGTGCGGGAACCTATCGGTGGGCTGACAGCCGGCGATCCGGCACTGTGACGTGCGTCACACTGCACTTGCCTGATCTGGCTATTTTGACCCGAACACCCGTCCGAGACAGCGGAGAAGGTTCTGGTGGCCGGTCCCCTCGAATCCATCAGACAGACGATCGCCACCGAGAACGTGATCTCGCCGGTCGGCGTCGAAGTCATGCGCGAGGTGCGCGGAGAGTATCGCGGCGAACGGGTCGCGACCACCGACGAGGCCTCCAAGCTTTCCGACGCCGCCGAGGAGATCGGCATGTCGGTGGCCCATCGCGCCGACAAGAAGTCGCTCGGCCAGCGCGAAGTCCGGCAGGGGCGCGGCGCCAATCTGGAGGCCCTCGCGCGCATCGCCGACTATTACGACAAACTGCCCAACATGCCGCGCGAGGACGCGCTCAAGGCCCTGATCGACCAGTTGCAGACCTTCGAGGATCTCCTGGGCGAGGCCGGCGGCGGAGGCGGAGGGTCGGTTTCCAAAGAGGACATCCTCGCCGCGCTGCAGAAGTTCGACGGCGACGTGACGCACCAGTACGCCGCCCTCGACATGGCGCTGGAATATTTCGGCACCACCGATGTCGGCGAATCCTTCATGGCACTCCTGGAGGAGGCGCGCGGCGATTTCGAGCGCGGCGATCTCGGCCGAGACGTGCGCGCCGGCTTCGCGGCCGCCGAAATCGCCGAACGCGAGGCGGCGACGCTGGAGACGGATCCCGGCAAGGTGCGCGACACCTACCGCCAGATGCTGCGCGAATCCGGCAATATGGGCCAGTTGTTCGACCAGATCGCCAAGTTCGACATCTCGAAGAAGTTTGCCGAGATTTGCGAGGTCTTCCGGGAGATTGCGGGCCGCGACATGAACATGACCGGCCCGTCCTCGGATCCGACCTTCCTGCACGGCCTGCTGACCGAAATCTCCAAGCTCAAGAAGCTGCAGACGGTGTTCGAGTCGAGTCGAGAACTGGTCGACAAGACCGAACGCATGTTGCCGGCCGCAGGCCGCGGCATCGGCTCGCCCGAGGAAACCACCAGCAAGCTTCTGAATTTCGCGGCGAAGATGGCGACCAGCCTGACCGACGCGCGGGGGTTGCTCGGCAGCTACGAAAAGGCCGGCCCGCAGACGCAGGTCGTTTTCGCCAACGGGCTGAAGCTCCTGCACGCCCAGTTGCCGGACGACCTCATGCCGTCGATGCAGGCACGGCTTCAGCAGGTCAGCACCTTGGGGACCCTTCTCAACAATCTCGTCGCGGAAGAGGAAGCCGCCTACGAGGAGGAGATGGAAGAGAAGGATCGGGACAAGGATGTCCGCGACAAGCGCAAGCGTGACCAGGAGCGCAGCAACTGATGGCCAGCCTTTCCAGCGCAGCCCTCGTCACGGTCGAAACCTTCGCGGGCGCCATGGGCTTGCCGGCGCGGGCCTCCCCCGACGGCAGCTACGCCTTTCGTTTCGCCCGATCCGGCACCTTGTCGATCACGCCCGCCTCGGACGACCGGGTGGTCATGAGCCTTGCCTGGATGCCCGAGCGCCGCGACGCCTCCGGCCCCCGGCAGTTGCTGGCAGCCGCATCGCACGATCCGGCGACCGGACGGTATCTTCATACCGGGATGGCCCCCGACGGCAGCTTCGTGGTGGCCGTCAACCTCGATCAGCGCCACCTCGACCTTCCGACACTCGACCAATGGCTGCGCCGCCTGCTCGATCTGCGCAGCGCCTTCGGCTGATGGTTTCTTTCGCCAATTCAATGTCTTGATGGACCACCCCCGGAGGTTTGACGTGCTCCTGGCCCTGCCGTGCTGCCGCCGATTGCGCGACCGTGTGTCGTTCGGGCAATGGCTGCCCGAAATCTAGTATGCAATCCGTAGCCTGCCGTAGAAGGGCAGGTGCGATCTGTTAGTATCGAATATGTGAATCGGGGTGAGGCCTGGACCGAATGTCGGGATGGGGTGTGGAATTGAGGCGCGCCGGACCGATTCGGGTCCCGACCGAGGGGGTCGGGGACGGCACGGCTCGGACCGATACGGCATTCGCTCCCGAGCGGGAGGAATCCGGCCGATCTGTTGCGTCTCCTGCAGCCAACCGGCCTGCGGGAGGCCGCCTTCGATCCCTGTTGTCGCGGCTTGCCGGATTGACGGGCGGATGGAGCCGCGCTGCGGGCCGGCCTTCGGCGGCGTCCTGGGGCCTTCTCGCCGTCGTCGCGCTGGCGCTGCCCGGCTGTTCCAGCATTCGCGGCGATGCGTGCGCGGTCGGGCATACCGAGGGCGTCGAACGGGTCGACGACGGCGCCTGCAACGGCGGCTTCCTGTCCGCCCTCAATCAGCGCACGACGCTCTTCGGCGGCGACGACAACCCGAAACTCTATACGGGCGAAGCCGCCCGGCGCGGACCGATCGTCGACACCAGCGTGGTCAATGCCCGGCGCAGCGACAAGTATCGCCCGATCGTCGGCTATATGGGCAGCGTCCGGGTCGAACTGGCGGCAGCCCAATCGGATGCCGGTATCCAGAACGACCTGCTCGATCTGCGCAAGGCCGGCTCCAACCTGCAGAATCCGGACGACCGCGTAACGGTGTCCTTCGAGAATGCGACGCTCGACTTCTTCCTGAAGCAGATGCTGGGCGGCGCGCTCGGTGTCAACTATGTGGCGCCGCAAGGCCTCGGCGGCAGCGTCACCTTCAGGACCGAGCAGCCCGTGCCCAAGGCGCAGGTGCTGCAGATCGTGCGCGACATCCTGGCCCGCGACGGCTTCGTCATGCGTCTCTCCAACGGCGTGTTCCAGATCGGCCGCGGCGACCAGATGGCGGCTTTCGAAGCCTCTACCGCAGCCAGCCGGATCGGCGATACGACCACCCGCGTCGTCCGGCTGCGTCGCGGCTCGGCGCCGGAATATGTCCAGTTTATCCGCCCGCTGCTGCCCGACTACGTGCAGATCGAGGCGACCAGTTCGCCCGATTCCCTGTTGCTGCGCGGTCCGTCCCAGGATCTGCAGAAGCTGGAGGAGTTGATCGGCACGCTCGGCGCCAACGGCCTCGGCGACGACCGGGTCGCCATCATCCAGTTGCGCCAGTCCGCCCCCGAGGTGGTGGCCGCCAAGCTGATCGAATTCTATCGCACCCGCACCACCAGCCAGGTCGATCAGGTCACGATCGTGCCGCTGGAGAACCAGCAGTCGCTGCTGGTCGGCACCCGCGATGCCCGCCTGATGGAAGGTGTGCGCCGTCTGATCGCCGAACTCGATCGCGACCTTTCGGACGAAGTCAGTCTTCGCATCATCCCGCTCGAATATCTCTCCGCCGATCAGGTGGCGCAGCAGCTGATCGCCATCCTGGCCGGCAGCGGCCAGGGCGGCAATCGGCAGGGCTCCAAGGTTCAGGACGGTTCGAACCGCGGCGGCGGTGGGCAGGGCCAGGGGTCCGCTGCGGCCGCCATGGCGCCGCGCGTCCAGCAGTCGACGCCGGAATTCGACGAAGACGGCAACAACGTCACGGCACCCGGCTTCGCCATGGGCGGGGGTGGCGGGGGCGGCGGCAGCCGACGCGGCAACGGCTTCGACCAGCCCGATTCCAACGGCGGCAACGGCGGTGGCGGCAATGCCGCCGGCCGGCCTGGGACCGGTCAGGGCAGCGTGGTCGTCGGCGGCACGGAAGCCATCCGCATCGCGGCCGACACGCGCAACAACACGCTTCTGATCAACTCGAACTACACCATGTTCAAACGCGTCAAGGAGGTCGTCCGTGCCCTCGACGTGCCGCAGGCCCAGGTGGTGATCGAGGCGACCGTTCTGGAAGTGACCATCAACGACCAGCTGCAATACGGCGTTCAGTGGTTCCTGCAGGCGGCGGGCATCAACATCCGCGCCTCCGCGGACCCGACCGCCCGCGATCCGGGCGGCTCCGGCGGCGTCGCGACCGCGACGGCGACCATCGGGCAATCCGATATCGGCGTGGTGATGACCGCCCTGCAGGGCGTGACCAACGTCAAGGTTCTGTCCTCGCCCTACCTGACGGTCGTCGACGGTTCTTCGGCCCGGCTGCAGATCGGCGACCAGATCCCGTTTGCGACGCGGACGCAGCAGTCGAACAATGTCGGCAACGTCACGGTCACCCAGCAGATCGAGGTCAAGGATACCGGCATCATCCTGGAGGTGACCCCGAAGGTCCGCTCCAACAACGGCGTGCTGTTGGCGATCAATCAATCGGTTTCGAAACCGCAGGATACGACCCTCAACGGCAACGTCACCCCGGTCATCTCGAACCGCCAGATGAAGTCGGACATCCTGGTCCAATCCGGTCATACTGCGCTGCTCGGTGGCCTGATCCAGGAACGGCACGACAAGACCGAGTCCGGTGTCCCGGTTTTGAAAAACGTTCCTTATTTGGGCGAGCTGTTCAAGCAGACGTCCGACACCGTCGGCCGCGTCGAGATGCTGGTGATGATCACGCCGCGCGTGGTGCGCCGGACATCCGAAATCGACAACATCACGCGCATGCTTCACAAGACTCTCTATCCGAAGAACATGCCGCGCTGACGCAAGCGCGGCCCGCCGAGCGGAGGCCCGAGATGCGTCGCTCCGTGTTGGATGGCTCCGTGTCCGATGGCTCCGTGCCCAATGATCGACCGACCGATCCCATGGGGTCTTGGCGGCCAACAGCCCGGTGCCTCGCCACCGCGGCCTTGTTGCTGTCGGTCGGCGCTGTCTCTGTCCGTGCGGACGAGGCCGAGGCCGCAATGGATGCATATGTGCAGTGCCTCGATCAGCGCTATGCGGCGCTCGTAAAGACCAGTTGCGAGCCGGCTACGGTGCTGGTCACCGCCATGGTCACGGGTTGCAACGGTTTGCCGCAACGCCGTCTCGAACAAGCAATCCTACCATTCCATCGCTTCTTCGAAGAGATGAAGATCACCATGATGGGCATCCGCGCCGCGCAGAGTGACCGCCTCCTGACGCGCGTGATCGAGTATCGGGCGGCCAATCCCTGCATGTCGCGCTGACCGCCGTCCCGGACCGCACCCGGCATGGCAGGCCGGCGCCGGAGGCGATTCACCGGGGCTTCGGCACCATCAGACTGGCGGCGGGACGGAGACAAGAACCAAGCTCGGCAATGCCGCCACACGGTCCGCGGAATGCGGCCCCCTCACTCAATCGCGGCGGCGGCTGGAGCCCGTTCGGCTAGGCTCGAAGCCGGCGGGGACATACGGCCGGAACGCGCTCTTTTCACTGCCGCAATCCGGGCAGAGCCAGGAGGCGTCGAGTTCGGCAAAGGGGACGCCGGCGCCGGCAATCTCGTCGTAGATGTAGTAGCAGCCGCGGCATATGAAGCGTCCCCCGGGCGAGGGCGTGGGCGGGAGAACGGCGGCGGCTTCGGCCGGAGCGGCGCTGCCACCGAGGCCGGGCACCGCGAGCGGATCGCCGACCACCACCTTGCCGCTCTTCTGGGTCACCAGATAGACACCGAGATCCTTGTGGCCGAACCGGGCGCGCAGGGCGCCGGGAATGTCCATGTCGCGCTTGCCCGTCCGTGGGTTGACATTGGTGGCGCCGCACCGCCCGTTGCGCCGGTCGACGCGGAACACCGCATCGCCGAGGCGGATGTCGCTGCCGACCAGGTCGAACTCCTGCCAGGGGCGCAGGCCGTCCACGTAGAAATTGGCGCGGAAGCGCAAGGGGTCGAGCGGGCGGCCCCAAAGCTCCTCCAACGCGCGCAGCGTCGCCAGATTGATCAGGGAGATCACGCTGTCGGGCTTGTCCATGAAATGGCCCTGCCGGCTCTGGACCAGATGCGGCGCGTTGCCCAGCGTTGGCACCAGATCCTGGACGAAGCGCTCGAGGGCGCGGCGTCCCTCGTCGATCCGCAGATCGGCGCGGAAGACCTCCTCGCGCTCCGACGACGCGCGAAACACCAGACTGTCCGGGTCCAACTCGGTGCGCACCTCGGCCAGGGCCTCGTCGATCATCAACATGACGAACAGGCCCTTCTTGGCCCATTTCGGATCGTATCGGTCGATCGGGACATTCGGCCGGGCGAGCGCGAAGATGCGGTCGAACGGAAAGGGCTTGCCCGCCTCGAGCGTGATGCCGTTCACCGGCTGGGCGCTCATGCCCTTGATGGGATAGCGATAAATACCGCGGACGATCTGCATGGGATCCTCGGACAGCGCGTTCGGGGCCGACACTGCCCGAGCCGGCGGGGCGGCGCGTAGGGCCGGCTTGTAGCGATTGCGGGGAGCCGGTTCGCTGCGGGGAACCTGCGACAGAGGCTCGGAGACCAGGAGTTCCGACAGAAAGCCCGGGCTGCCGTCGAGCTTGTCGTCGACCAGGTCGGACAGGCGGGCGATGCCCTGCTCGATCTGCCGGGGCGCCATCGCCGCATAGCCGAAGACGATCCCCCGGCGGGCCAGCGCGGTATCGAGCCCGTCATAGGCGCCGGCGGATGCCAGCGAATAAACGCCGAGCCGCGCCTTGCGCGCCATGGCTTCGAGGGTCGCGGCAGGGGGCACGCCGGGCGGCAATTGCCAGCACATATGCAGGCCGGCGCCGGTTCCGGCCAGGTCGACATCGCCGAAATGGCGCCGCAACGCCGTGATGGCCGTGTCGCGCGCCTCGCGATAGTGCCCGCGGGCACGAAGCAGATGGGAGACGAAACTGCCCGAGCGGACGAGCTCTGCCAGGACGTGCTGGTCCAACCAGCCGTTGCCGTTGTCGAGGAGCGCCTTCACGGCCACGGCCGCATCCGCCAAGGCCGGCGGCACCACCAGGTAGCCGAGCCGCAGACCCGGACCGAGCGATTTCGAGAAGGTGCCGACATGGATGGTGCAATCCGGCGCCATCGCGGCGATCGGCGGCAGCGGCGACCCGTCATACTGGAAGTCGCTATCGTAGTCGTCCTCGACAATATAGGTGCCTTGCCGACGCGCCCAGGCGATGAGGCCCTCCCGGCGGGCCATGGAGAGCGTGGCGCCGGTCGGAAACTGGTGGCCCGGTGTGACATAGGCGAGCGTGGCCCCGACCTCCGGCAGGCGGGCCGTGATCAGCCCGTCCTCGTCGACAGGAACGCGATGAACCGCCGCACCCGCCGCCTCGAACGCGAAGGTGGCCCCCTGGTAGCAGGGATTCTCCACCACGACCGGCGTGCCGGGCTCGATGAAGAGCCGGGCCGCGATGGAGAGCCCCTCCTGGGCGCCGGAGACGATCACCACCAGGCCGGGATCGGTCGCGATGCCGCGCCAGGCGCCGAGATGGTTGGCGATCGCCGCACGCAAGGCGGACAGTCCCGCCGGATCGCCATAGTGGGTCATTCCCCGCCGGAGCCCGCCGGAAACGGCACTCTGCATCAGCCGCCGCCAGGTCTTGACCGGGAAAAGCGCCTCGGCCGGCCGGCCGGGATAGAAGTCGAAGCTGAGCCGGCTGCTCTGGGCGTCGTTCAGCCGCTGCACCCTCGGCGGCACGCGCGGCCGCGCGCGCCCCGTCATGGGCGTTTCGATCCGCATCGCCGGAAGGGCCGGCGACAGGGCGGGTCTTGCCTGGGGGGCGAGAACGAAGATCCCGGCGGCCGGCCGGATGCTCACCAGGCCTTCATCGTGAAGCTGCTCGTAGGCACGGACCACCGTATTGCGGGCGACCTGCAACTGATCGGCGAGCCGCCGGGACGAGGGCAGACGCGAGCCGACGGCGATGCGGCCATCCTGGATGCCGGTTCTGATCTGCGCGACGATCTGCACGGTGAGCGTTTCCGCGCCGGTGCGATCGAGCAGGATCGTCACCTGGGCGGCATATCCCCGCAGGCCCTCGGCGGCGGACGGCGCGGAAATGGGACGCAGATCCATGGCCATGATCCGTTGCGTGAAGGCCGCCATGGGACCAGTTTGCCCGCAGCCGGTCCAGGGGGGCGAACCGTTGGCACCCAAGCTTTGTCGACGACTGGCACCATGACCGGCCCTGTCCCGGCGCGGCTGCCGCTTGGCGCGTCAAATCGGGGCTGTCGGCGCGCGATATGACCAAGGCTTGCGCAAGGACGATGTCCCCGGGCACGCGACGCCGGGCCGGATCTGGACGCCTGTGATCCTCCGCGGTCGGCTCTGATGCGCCGGGCGCTTCCCTCCCATCCTTCAGGCAACCGGGAGCCGGGCGGCCGTCATGGATGGCCGCGGTCTCGGTAATGGTCAGAAGGAGTGACACATGACCCTGACACGCCGCACTTTCGGCAAGAGCCTTGCCGCGCTGACGCTTGCGACAACGCTGTCCGGTCCAGCCCTCGCCGAGGAGACGATCAAGATTGGCGTCCTCCATTCGCTCTCCGGCACGATGGCGATCTCGGAGACGATCCTGAAGGACCTGATCCTCTGGCAGGTCGACGAGCTCAACGCCAAGGGCGGCCTGCTCGGCAAGAAGATCGAACCGATCGTGGTCGACCCGGCCTCGAACTGGCCTCTCTTCGCCGAAAAGGCCCGCGATCTGATCGAACGGCAGAAGGTGGTCGCCGTCTTCGGATGCTGGACTTCGGTCAGCCGCAAGTCCGTACTGCCGGTGTTCGAAGAGCTGAACGGGCTGCTCTTCTATCCGCTCGAGTATGAGGGCGAGGAAACGTCGAAGAACATCTTCTACGGCTCGTCCGTGCCGGACAACAAGGCGATCCCGGCGGTCGAGTACCTCATGTCCAAGGACGGCGGCAGCCATACCCGCTTCATTCTGGAAGGCACCGACTACGTCTATCCGCGCACGTCCAACAAGATCATCCGCGCCTTCCTCAAGTCCAAGGGCGTCGCTGACGAGGACATCCGCGAGAATTATACGCCGTTCGGTTTCTCCGACTGGCAGACGGAGGTTGCCGCCATCCGCAAGTTCGGCTCCTCTGGCAAGAAGACCGCAGTCATCTCGACCGTCAACGGCGATGCCAACGTGCCGTTCTACAAGGAACTGTCCAACCAGGGCGTCAAGGCCACCGACATTCCGGTCATCGCCTTCTCGGTCGGCGAGGAGGAACTGAAAGGCCTGGACACGTCGCAGCTGGTCGGCCACCTGGCCGCCTGGAGCTACTTCCAGTCGATCGACACGTCGCAGAACAAGGATTTCATCGCCCGGTGGCGAGCCTACAAGAAGGATCCGAAGCAGGTCACCAACGATCCGGTCGAATCGGCCTATATCCTGTTCAACCTCTGGGCCCAGGCGGTGAAAAAGTCCGGCTCGACGGAGGTTGCGGCCGTCAGCAAGGCGATCGTCGGCGAAAGCGTCGTCTCGCCCGGGGGCAACACCGTCACCATGAACGCCAACCATCACGTGACCAAGCCGGTGCTGATCGGCGAGGTCAATGCCAGGGGGCAGTTCGACATCGTCTTCCGCAGCGCGCCCATCGCCCCGAAGCCCTGGAGCCCGCATCTGCCGGAAAATGCCAACCGCCAGTGACGGGATCGGCCGGCATCGTCCCTGGCGGTCGGCCCCAGGGGCCCGGCCGCCAGCAGCGACGCCGGGGGGGGGGGGGGGCCGGGGGGCCGGCCCCCGCG
>NZ_JAHHZF010000002.1:391491-496594 GCF_018729455.1 Prosthecodimorpha staleyi
GGCAAGGCCCACTCCCCAGTCCGCCGCCCGGCCGGCGGCGGCCGGGCGCGCCCCCAACGAAGCCCGGCCGCCGGCCGCACTCCGCCCCGCCCGCGGCAGAGATTCTTGATGCAGCCCGCGGCCGCGCCGGCGCTGCCCGCGCCCCTTCGGAGCCTGCTGCCATGCCGAACGTGACTTTCATCCTGGCGGACGGAAGGGCCGTCACCGTTCAGGCCGAAGCCGGCTCGACCGCCATGCTGGCGGCCGTCACCCGGTCCATCCCGGGCATCGACGCCGAATGCGGCGGATCGCTGGCCTGCGGCACCTGCCATGTCTATCGCCTGACAGGCGATTGCGGCGAGCCGAGCACGGCAGAATGCGAAATGCTCGACGCCCTGGCCGGCGAGAGACGCCCGAACAGCCGCCTCTCGTGCCAAATCCGCCTGGATGCCGACACGGAGGTGACCCTCGCAATTCCGGCCGTGCAGGGATGAAACGGAAGGGTCTGCGACGGAGAAACGCGAACCTGCCGCGATACCTGCCGGCTCGTTCAGCCCATGCCGGGACGGAGCGGCGAGCGCCGAAGCGAGCCTGTCGAGCGCCAGCCTTCGAATCTCATCCCGTGAGACACAGTCCGATGCGCCGCCGGCCGCCGCGGCTCCGCCGAAATCCGCGCGCGGATAATCCCGAAAACCGCCCATTTCGGCAGCCGAGATCGCAGAATTTCGCCTAAGCCGCAGATTTTGAATGGCGCTCCCAAGGGGAAACAGCCCTTCAATCTCATAAGACACTGAAAACACTAGATCAAATAGCTCGCCAACTATTCCTCCAGTACCAATTTCCCGGTCGAATAACAAGGGCCACTCATGCGAGAGCCCCGCCACGTGGGAGCGGTATGTGACTTCCCCCGTGCCCCCCCCTCTCTTCGGTTCCAAATGGGCAGGATCGCGACTTCCGGTCGACCCGCCGAGCATTTGGGCCGCTTCCGTGTCGCCTTCAGGGTGTCCAATAGCCCCTGCCCATGTGGACGTGTCCGCTCCCTGCGCCATCGCGTCCAATAGACTTGGAGCTTGACTTTTGGACGCGACCGACTCACACCTCCAGACCTTCTGGACATATGAGCGAGGTCACCCCATGCCGAATGCCACCATTGCCGCCCCTCTGGTCGGATACGCCCGCACCTCCACCGCCGAGCAAGAGGCCGGTCTAGAAGCCCAGGTGCGGGAGCTTGAAGCCGCCGGGTGCTCGGAGGTCTTCAAGGAGCGGGTCTCCTCGGTCGGGGAGCGCGACCAGCTTGCTGCCGCCCTCAAGTACCTTCGCAAGGGCGACACATTGGTGGTCACCAAGGTCGACCGCCTGGCACGCTCGACGGTGCACCTCTGGGAGATCGTGAGGGACCTTGACGCCAAGGGCGTGGGGCTACGGGTTCTCTCACTGGGTGGCGAGGTGGTCGACACCAAGTCCGCGACCGGCAAGCTCATCCTCACCATCTTCGCGGGGTTCGCCCAGTTCGAGCGGGAGATGATGCTTGAGCGGCAGCGGGAGGGTATCGCCAAGGCCAAGGCGGAGGGGAAGTACCTCGGCAGGAAGCCCACGGCCCGGGCCAAGGCCGGGGAGGCGGTGAGGTTGCACCAGGAGGGCAAGACGGTCACCGAGATAGCCAAGGCGTTGGGGATCGGGAGGGGGAGCGTGTACCGGGCAATAGGTAGCAGTCCTGTATCACGTGCCTAATGGAGAGTGCTCAAGGGGGCCGAGGGAGGGAAGAGCAGGGTATGGCTTGCATTCGCTCGTGCTCGATATGCACTTAAATCTGTCTATTGATGTCAATTTGCATCAGTTTAAGTATTTCTCTGGGCCATGTGCTCTAGTAAGCACACCGGCGCAGCACTTTTATTCGTTAAAATCAGAAAACAATCGCGAAATGCTATTGAACCGGAGATTCTTCCCTCCATCTCTGGACCAGCCAACGGTGGCTCAGTTCAGTTCGCAGGAGATCTAAATGACAAATTCAGGAAAATGGTACCCGGCCCGCTATAAGCAAATTCAGACTAATCAAACGGTCGACGCCTACATCATTGGAATTGATAGTAATACAGGCCATTCGTCCGCGGCTTGGATGGTCTTGGACGAAAGCGGTATTGTTCTCGATCAGAATGCCTTTGTTAGTCATGGGAAAAGCGACGAAAGACGGGGCCAATCCGCTGCCGCGTACCGTGCCCTTGAAATTCTTCCGTATTCTGGGAGCATTAGATTCTGCACAGACAATACCGGCCTTATCGGAAATATTGTAAAGTACTCATCAATAGATTCTCTTCTTACCAATTCAAAGGGACGCAAAGTATCAGGAGCAGAAATATGGTCTCGCTTCATCGAATGCAAAAGAGACAAAGCTCTTGCCGTTCACGTGCAATTCGTAAACCCACATACGGAGCCGCACAAATCAAGATTTACAGCGCTTAGGGAGCTTGCGGCACGTGCGCTAAATGAAAAGTGACCGAATGATCGATTACACGCAAGTCAAGCGCACCTTAGAGGAAGCCGCGAGAGCGGCTCCTCCCACGCACGGCAGCGGACAAAAGTGCACCATCCCCGGCTGCGGCAATCCGACCATGCGGGCCGCCGGAAAGGGCTTGGCGGTCTTCCATTGCAAGCGCCATGTCGAGCATCTGGCCCGGCACGGCAGTCTGTGGCACCCGACCTATCCCGCCGCCGACCTCAAGCCCTACCTGAAGACCGCCGCCGCTTGGATCAAGGCGAACCGAAACGATCCGGTCGTGGCGTCGGCGGTCTATGGGATCGGCCTCACGTTCTGGATGGCGGGCCGCTCGGAGATCGCCACGCGGCTGCGCGGCATGCCGCCGAAGCGCCGGGCCATGATCGCATTGGCGCGGGTCCGGGAGGCGGGCATCGAGCCGGAACGCATCCTAGCAATCGCACTCGGCACCGCCGCCTTGATCGAGGAAGACCCGGGCAGCCACCGTAGCCGTGAGTTCCGGATCGTGCAGACCGCCAAGGCCGTCCATCGCCTGGCTTCAGGCTATCACCGGACGTGGGACTTCCCGCTCCGAGATGGGACCACCGCGCCCTATACGATCCATGCCTATCCCCGCAGTACGGGTCGGGTCCTGCGCCATATCGGGGAAGCCATCGAGAAGGACAGTGCGGCGGTGATCGACGCCCATCTCCCCGCCATCGTCGCGCTGAAAGTGGAGACTCATGGACGCATCATGCCTCACATGTAGCCCGATCCCGGACGGTCCGGACGTGCCCAGGAGCTTGCGGGGCCCCTCGGAGAGGGAGGCGCGGCGGGTCCGCCTCTCGCTCGCCCATGTCGCCCCTCTGGCCCACTATGCGGCCCGTCTCCGCGAGCGTGGCTCGGTGGAGGTGCCCGAGTTCGATCCCCTCGACGGCGGCACCCAGGCCGAAGCCCTTTTCCTATTCGAGAAGCCGGGGCCGATGACGGCGGCGGAGGGGCGGGGCAACCGTGTCGGGTCGGGCTTCATCAGTCGCGACAATGACGACCCGACGGCGGAAGCCATCTTCCGCTTCATGGTGCAGGCCGGCATTCCGAGGCGTCGAACCCTGATCTGGAATACCATCCCGTGGTGGAACGGGACCAGAAAGATCGTGCGGGAGGAGCTTCAAGCCGGCATCCGGGAAACCTTCTCGCTGATCGGCTTTTTGCCCAGGCTCAAAGCGATCGTGTTGGTTGGTCGGAGGGCAGAGGCGGTGAGGCCGAGCCTCGATGCGAGTGGACTGCCGGTCTTCGTCTCCGCCCATCCCTCGCCATTGGTCCGCGCCAGCCGTCCCGCGGTCTGGGAGCGCATCCCCGAGCAGTGGGCGCAGGTGCACCCGCATTTGACCCGCGAGGAGGCGTTCCGATGAGAGGTCGAACGCACCTGAACGGGCCGCACATGTTGAGCCCCTTGCCCGGGCTCCCCCGACGATCGAGCCGCACCGCTCCTCCCGCACCGCCGCCCGTCCGGCCGGAGACCTGAAGCATGCAGGATGCGGACCTCGAATTCGACGAGCAGGACTTCGACGGATTAGGCACGAGGGGCAATTTCTTCGACATGTGGCGGGTGGCGAAGGGTGCACGCCTGGCGCCGCTGTGTGCGGAAGTCGGGGCGGCACTGGACACATGCAACGGGCCACGACAGCGCAAGCGAAAGCCGCAGGCCCAACAGGTCCACGACGCGATCGTGGCCACCATCGTCGGCAACCTGGCCTTCGCGGTGGTGATGAGGTTCGATCCTCCGACCCTTGCCATTCGGGCGGCTCACAGTACCGGCTCGCTCGGCCGCTACGACCGGAAGGGCATGTACAATCTTCCGGCCCGTCTCAAGAACCTTGAAGCGTCCGGCCTCGTGGAATTCGAGACCTCGCGGCAGAGGCGTTGGCTCAGCACGGTGCGGCCGACCGAAATGTTCGCCGCGAGGGTGCGCGAGGCCGGCGCCACGCTGGCGGATATCGGCAGAGTGCAGGACGCGGAGACGATCGTCGTCACGTGTGCCCAATCCGGTTTCACCGAAAGCAGCAGCGCTAGAGGCGCAACTACTTCTAGCTACGGCCGGAAAGCCTCGAAACGTATCGAGTACGAGGACACCGCCGAGAACCACCGCTACCGGGCCGAGATGGTGGCGATCAACGCGGCGTTGGAGATTGCTAGTCTCGCCTATGTTGGTCCTGAGCCCGTGGAGACGGACCGACGCGTGCTGCATCGGGTCTTCAACGACATCGGCGAACCGGACTGCTTCTCGCATGGCGGTCGGCTTTATGGCGGCTGGTGGCAGAACCTGGCCCGCAACCTTCGCCGCCATATCCGCATCGACGGGGAGCCGATCGCCGATCTCGACTTCAAGAGCATGTTCGTGCGGCTCGCCTATCTGAGCGTCGGCGCCACGCCGCCCGATGGAGACCTCTATGCGGGCATCCGGCATCTCGACGGGCCGCACCGGCGCGACGCCGTGAAGAAGCTCATATCCGCACTGATGTTCTCGAAATTGAAAAGGCAAAGAATCCCGAAGGAAATCCCGAAGGACCTCATTCCGCCCGGTGTTCGATTCAAGGACCTCATGGACGCCATCCTCGAAAAGCATCCGCTGCTCGCCCCTGTTTTGGATACCACCGCGGGCTATGCGTTGAGCAAGACCGAAAGCACGATCCTCATCGATATTCTCCGCACCCTGGCCGCCGAAGACATTACCGCGCTGCCGATGCACGACGGCATCATGGTGGCGGCCTCGAAGGCCGATCGCGCGACCGAGGTGATGGGCGATGCGGCCGAGCGGATCACGGGCTTCAGGTTGCCGGTGGAGCCCAAAGCGTAAATTCCTTATCGCGCTCCCTAATAGGCCCCGTGTGTGCCTTAAGAGCTTACAGAGCGGCGGTGCGGGTACTCTGAGCGCCTGTTCGGTTCAATCCCCCATCCCCATCACCTTGGCGAGGAGCTTGGAACCATGGCCCGATGGCAGTCTCCTTGGTGCAACGAGTGATCGACTAGGGGGTACCGGAAGGATGCACTGAAGGTTGGAGGCGGTGGGAGGGACACTCCTCCTCAGCCCCCTCGGCGATCACTTCAAGCACCGGGGTTGGATGGACTGCCGCCTCCTCATGCCTCCCGAAGCCGACACCCGGCATGCCCTTAAGGCCATCCTCCTGGCCTGCCTCCTGAGGAAGACAAGCGGTACCCCTTCAAGCCGGCGGAGGAGAGGGGTCCGACCATGCCAAGCCCGCTCCATGCCCACCACCAGGCCTCAGGACCCGACTGTGCCGCATGCTGGCATGAGCGGAGGCAGACGGCAGGCTGGCGATTGAGGTTTCAGAAGAGCATCTTGTAGACGTTACCTTCGGTGTCTTTCGCGATCCCTGCGCCGTTGGCGGTTCCACTACCGGTGTAAAACTCCGCCTCGATCTTCGTTCCCTTCGAGCAACTCAAAAACGCATAGCCCTTGTTGACACCTGGAACATTCATCGAGGTCACGAAGGACCCTGAGATTAGGCTTCCATATTGCGTCAATAGGTTCCCGCTGCTGACTGCCGTCACCCGCGGAGCCAATGAGGACCACCTTCCCGTACACGTTTGCGCGTCTGGAAGCTGGAGCGTGAGTGTCCCACTATTGCCGTCGATTCCGTTTGCTGTGGCCTTGATAACTGGCAAGGGGGTAACTTGGGAGTAAGGACCGGATACCGGATACATATCGACCGTCGTGCTGCAAGTCGTCAAAGCCAGAATCGGAGCGATTGCGGCGAACTTTATGAAGTACCTATCCATTCGGTTTCCGATCATCCCGCAATCCAATTCTTGTCGAACGAGAAATTAATGCTTGAGCCCTGTCAATCTAGTCGAAATCTCCTCGTGAGTCATCGTCCCCCGACCGCTACACCTCCGCCGTTGCCCCCGCGCCTCGGGCTCTCAGGGCTTCCCAAAGCTGCCCCGGGCCGAGCAGCGTATCCTTCAAGCCGTCTCGCACCTTCGCCGAGTCGAGGGCCTGCTTGCTCATCGACGTGTGGGCAACCAAGGCGTCCATGATCGCATTGACGAACTCGGCATCGAGGTCCGGCGAGTTGGCGAACTGCTCCTTGGTGTTGTTGCTCGCCTGCTCGACGAGAAGGTCCGAGGCGAGGAGCTTTCCCTTCAGGACGTTGTTGACGTAGATCAGCTTGTCGTCTTCGGACAGTTCCCCGATGAAGAGGTCGTTGACCCGTTCGATGATCTCCCGCAGCAATGCGCGTTGCTTCTCCTGCACGGCACCGCCGCCGGTCTCCGTAAGGGGGACCAAGGGCTCCGCCTGGCCTTGGCCGAGCGGCAGAGACCGAGAGCCCTGATCGCGCAGGCGATGGTGGGTGAGCTTCACCTGGCTGAGGTCGACGCCCTCCCGCTCCCGCCCGTATTCGAGCAGCGGCAGCAGGCGCTTGAAGAAGATGGCCCGCTTCTCGACCGCCGTCGAACCGTAGTCGAACATCTGCGACAGGAAGGCATAGACCCGCAGGTAGGTCGCCATGTCGGCCTTGAACAGGATCAGGGCTTCCATCTCGTCCTTCGCCGCCTTCAGCGCCCGCTCGTCGTCACGTTCGATGGCCGCTTCCCGGTCCGCCCGCACCTGCTTGAAGCGCCTCAGCAGGCGGTCGGCGACGGGGGTCAGGGCAGCGTCGAGTTGGCCTTGCGTCGCTCGCGGGTCGAGTTCGACCACCACCACCCGCTCCACCTCGTTGTCGTCATAGTGCCCGGAGGCGTCGAGCTTGGCCTTCAGGTTGAGGACGAGATGCGGATCGGTGACGCCTGCCAGGGCGGCGGTGTCGTAGTAGGTCTTGAACGCTTTCAGGACCTCTTCGGGGTCGTTGACGAAGTCGAGGATATAGGTCGTGTCCTTGCCCGGATGCGCTCGGTTCAACCGCGACAGGGTCTGCACCGCCTGGATGCCGGCGAGGCGCTTGTCGACATACATGCCGCAAAGGAGCGGTTGGTCGAACCCGGTCTGGAACTTGTTGGCGACAAGCAGGATTTGATAGTCGTCGGTGGCGAAGGCTTCCCGAATGTCCCGACCCTTGAGCCCCGGATTGAGCGTGCGGCTGACCTCGGTGAAGGGGTCTTCGCCGCTCTCTGGATCGATCACCTCACCCGAGAAGGCGACCAGGGTGCCGATGCGGTAGCCGTTGCGCTTGATGTACCGGTCGATGGCGAGTTGCCAGCGCACCGCCTCCTTGCGGCTGCCGACCACCACCATGGCCTTGCCGTGCCCGTCCAGCAGCGGCGCGACATTGGCCCGGTAGTGCTCGACGACAACCTGAACCTTCTGCGCGATATTGTAGGGGTGGAGCCGCACCCACTGCATGATGCCCTTGACCGCGGTGCCGCGCTCGACCTCAAGCTCCGTGATTTCCTCGCCGCCGCCGACCAGCCGGAAAGCGAGCTTGTAGGGCGTATAGTTGCGCAGAACGTCGAGGATGAAGCCTTCCTCGATCGCCTGGCGCATCGAATAGACGTGGAAGGGCACGGGGCGGTTGTCGTCGGCAGCGGGCCTCGAAGGGTCGGGGCGACGGCCGAACAGTTCGAGCGTCTTGGCCTTCGGGGTTGCCGTGAAGGCGACATAGGTGATGCCGCTCTCGCTCGCCCGGGCCGCCATCTGGGCGGCGAGGATGTCTTCCGTCCCCAACTCGCCGCCGTCCGCGATCTCCAGCAGTTCCTCCGCCGACAGCACCTGCTTGAGCTTGGAGGCGGCCTCGCCGGTCTGCGAGGAATGCGCCTCGTCGGCAATCACCGCGAAACGCTTGCCCTGTGTCGCCGCGAGGTCCTGCACGGCCTTGAGGGCGAACGGGAAGGTCTGGATGGTGCAGACCACGATCTTCTTGGCGCCCGACAGCGCCTGCGCCAGCTCGCCGCTCTTGCTCTGGCTCTCGCCCTTTATGGTGGCGACGACGCCCGTGGTGCGCTCGAAGTCGAAGATGGCTTCCTGAAGCTGGGTATCGAGGACGGTCCGGTCGCTGACCACCAGCACCGTATCGAACACCTTGGCATGCGCGGCGTCGTGGAGATCGGCGAGGAAATGCGCAGTCCAGGCGATGGAATTGGTCTTACCCGAGCCGGCCGAATGCTGGATCAGGTAGCGGCTGCCCGGCCCTTCGGCGATGACCGCGGCGACGAGACGGCGGGTAGCGTCGAGTTGGTGATAGCGGGGGAAGATGATCGAGCGAACCTGCTTCTTGGCATCCCGCTTGGCGACGACGTAGCGGCCGAGGATTTCGAGCCAGCTCTCCCGCTCCCAAACCTCTTCCCAGAGATAGGCCGTCGGCGCCCCGTCCGGGTTCGGCGGATTGCCGGCAGCACCATGGTGGCCCCTGTCGAAGGGCAGGAAGCGGGTGGCCGCGCCTTCGAGCCGGGTGGTCATGCGCACCAGCGTGTTGCTGACGGCAAAGTGTACCAGGGCACCCCGCGGGAAATCGAGCAGGGGCTCCGTGCCTGCCTGTCCCTTCGGCCGCGGGTCCCGGTCGAACCGGTACTGGTCGACGGCATCCTGGACACCCTGCGTGTAGTCGCTCTTCAGTTCTGCCGTGGCGACCGGCAGGCCGTTCAGGAACAGGACGAGGTCGAGAGCATTCTCGTTGGCGAGCGAATAGCGCACCTGGCGCACGACCCGAAGCCGATTGGCGGCATGGCGGGCCTGAAGCTCCGGGTTCATAGCGAGGGCCGGCCGGAACTGGGCGAAGCTCACGGGTTGCCTGAGGCCGACCACCTCGATGCCGTGGCGGAGCACGTCGAGCGTGCCGCGCTGGTCGAGCTGGTGCCGGAGCCGGTCGAGCAAGACGGTCTCCACTGCCCCGCCATGGCTCCGCGCCAGCGCCTCCCAGGTCTTCGGCTGGGTCGCCTGCACCCACGCCACCACGTCGGCCGGAAAGAGCGCCCGCGCTCGGTCGTATCCCCCCGCATCGCCTTCCACGTAAAGCCAGCCCCGGCGCGCCAGCGCGGTGCAGATGCCGACCTCGAAGGCGACCTCCTTGTGCAGACTCATCGGCCGGGCTCCCGGATCACGCCGCGATCTCCTCACCCGAGACAGCCTCGCGCACGTCGATTTTGCCGGTGACGGCGGCGGAGATCAGGGCGGCCCGACGTTCCTTCAGGAGCGCGATGCCGCGTTCGGCTTCGGCGGTCAGTTCGTCGAGTTTGGCAGTCTCGCGGTCAAGCCAGGTCACGATTAACCTTTGCTCGGCTAACCCCGGAAACGGAAATCGATACGCTCTTAAGCTCTCTGCCGTAAGGTGGTCTATGGTTGTTTGATTGCCACCTGCAATAAAAACCCCAATTTCTGTAGCAAATATCATGACATAAAACATAAACCACGGATCATCCGACAATTGGGATATGGGACGGAGCCGATGCAGTGCTTTTTGATAATAGCACTCTGCAAGCTCGCCGCGCCATACAGCCGAACGGCCAACATATGAACCGCCTTCATTGACCAGAAGGTCGCCTTGAAGAAGGCAATAGCGCTTACGTGCGTCTTCATCGAAGTCCATACTCGGCAGATCTTCGATATTGATGGAACCCCACTGTACGTCTTGCACCCGCAAATAGGGGCGAAGATGTTCATGGGTCTGGCGAGCTGTGTCGAGCATCTTGCCCAACTGGACTTCGTACCGATAGCCGACCGCCGCCACCTCCCAATGCGCCGGCACCTCGCCGAGCCAGGGGATGCCGCTGTCCTTCATCGGTGCGTTCGGGTCGAGACCCTTGGTGACGGCATGAGAGATGACGGCGCGGCGCTTCTCGGCGAGCAGGGCGATGAGCCTCTCCTGCTCCGCCACCAGGGCATCGATCTTGGCGGTCTCGCGGTCGAGGAAGGCGGCGATGGCGATTTGTTCAGAGGCGGGCGGGACTGCAAACTTAAAGTTGTCAAGTGCATACTGGCCTAATCCAAACCGCGTTAGACCGTTCGCCCTGACACCCAAAGTTGCCTTGCAATAAGCTGAAAGAAACAACCACTTTATGAATCGGCCAACAACCTCCCCCACTGGGCGTACAATCGCCAAATGATATCCACAGACGACGCCATCTAAGGTCTCTGGTACATATGCGGGTATTGCAATGTCGTCGGGGGACTCTGAGTCCTTAGTAATAATGGTGTCCCCAGCTTTTAGGCTAAATCTATCTATTTGGTCCTCAGAAGCTGTTGCTTCCATAAAAACCAGATTTCTTGTAATCATATCATTGTAATAAACATCTACATAGTTGCATAGAAAAATAGCTATTTGATCAGTATGTGATTTCTTGTCCACGTTGCTGGCGAATATCTGTGCACAGCGCTTCAAACAAAGGACACCCCAGTGCGCCGGCACGTGCCCGAGCCACTCGATACCGCTGTCTTTGATGTGTGGATAATGCCTCATCCGTCCAACCCCTCAATCATCGCCTTGATACGGTCCGTCACGGTCCTCAATTCGGCATCGATCACCGCCAGGGGCCGCGGCGGCTCGAAGACGTAGAAGTGGCGGTTGAACGGGATTTCATAGCCGACCTTGGTCTTCTCGGGGTCGATCCAGGCGTCTGCGGCATGCGGCAGCACCTCACGGGCGAAATAGGCCCCGACATCCTCCTTCATCGGCACGTTCTCGGTGTCGCGCAGCTTTGCATCCGCCTGCGGCTTGCCCTTCTGCTTGCCCTTGAGGCCGAACACCACCCGGCCACGCTCGTCGCGCTCGGGCCTCTCGACGGTGATGGTGCGGTAGCCGAAGTCAGCATTGTCGAAGATGCGCGAGATCGGTCGGCCATCCCGCTCCGCCTCCTGGAAGTCGCCGAACAGCCGGGTGATCTCCTCGATATGCGCGGCCGAGAGTTCCTTGCGCTTCGACCCCAGGCTCTTGCGCATCTTCTGCCAGAGGCCTGAAGCATCGATCAGTTGCACCTTGCCCTTGCGGTGCGCCGGCTTGCGGTTGGTCACCACCCACAGATAGGTGGCGATGCCGGTGTTGTAGAACATGTCGGTCGGCAACCCGATGATCGCCTCCAGGAGGTCATTCTCGATGACATGGCGCCGGATCTCGCTTTCCCCCGATCCCGCCCCACCGGTGAAGAGCGGCGACCCGTTCAGCACGATGGCAAAGCGGCTGCCGCCATCCGCCACGGGGCGCATCTTCGAGATGAGATGCATCAGGAAGAGCATGGAGCCATCGGACACGCGCGGCAGGCCTGGACCGAAGCGGCCGTTGTAGCCCTCGCGCTCGTGCTCCCGGCGAACCTCCTTCTCGACCTTCTTCCACTCGACCCCGAACGGTGGGTTGGAGAGCATGTAGTCGAACCGGGTCGACCGATGCCCGTCGTCGGAGAGCGTGTTGCCGAAGGCGATGTTGCCGACATCCTGGCCCTTGATGAGCATGTCGGCCTTGCAGATCGCATAGGATTCCGGGTTCAACTCCTGACCGAAAACGGACAGCCGGGCGCGCGGATTGTGCTCGGCCAGATACTCGCCCGCGATCGACAGCATGCCGCCGGTCCCGGCCGTCGGGTCGTAGAGCGTCCGCACCACGCCCGGCATGGACAGCACCTCGTCATCCTCGACGAAGATCAGGTTCACCATGAGGCGGATGACTTCGCGCGGCGTGAAGTGCTCGCCCGCCGTCTCGTTGGACAGTTCCGCGAAGCGCCGGATCAGTTCCTCGAAGACCAGGCCCATCTGGTGGTTGTCGACCCGGGAGGGGTGCAGGTCGATGCCGGCGAACTTCTCGGTGACCTGATAGAGCAGTCCGGCCTTGGCCAGCCGCTCGACCTGCGTGGCGAACTCGAAGCGCTCGAAGATGTCCTTCACAGCCGGCGAGAAGGCGGCGAGATAGGCGTAGAGGTTTTCGCGGATATGGTCCGGGTCGCCGGAGAGCCGCTTCAGGTCCAGTGGCGAGACGTTGAAGAAGCTCTGTCCCGCCTTGCGCCGGAGGAAGGGCTCCGGGTTGATACCCGCCGCCTGCCGCGCCTCGTACTCGGCCAGCACCGCCGCCTTGGTCGGCTCCAACACGCAATCGAGCCGCCGCAGCACCGTGAAGGGCAGGATCACCTTGCCGTATTCCGATTGCTTATAGTCCCCGCGCAGGAGATCGGCGACCGACCAGATGAAGGCGGACAATGCTTGCTGGTTCATGAAGGAGAAAAATCCCAAGCCGGCGTTCGGACCAATGGCAATTTGAAGCGGTCTCGAACAGGTCGGGATGACACTATGTTCCCTACACGAAAGCGGCAAGCGCGAGTCGACCCGGACCCTGGAGCCATGGTTGCAGGCCGGCCTTCAGATCATTCGGCGCCGGCAGCGATGCGCTGATATCGCCTGTCCTGTCGGACAAGCCACCATGCCTATCACTACCGGCCCAGGTTGACCCCGAACGTCAGCAGCCAGAAGCGTCCAATCCGCGCTTCATTCTATGGCCTTGTCGATGGATCAAAGTCAGGGGATCCCGCCCAAGTGAGGCCTTCCAGCCCGGTCCCTGCTGGCACCTCGATCCGGTCCATCGCAGCGATGAGGGGTTTCAGCGAATAGCCTCTGCCATAGGCCCGTCCGGCCGAACCGCGCCCGGCATGCCCGGTCAAGGCATCGTGGATGGCTTCTTCGAGTTCGGAGTCTCGTGCCATCCGTTTGAAGCTGTGGCGGAAAGAGTGAAAGACCTTGCGGTCATCCGCAATGCCGACCGTATCGCCGAGATAGCGGCCAAACCATTTGGACCATGCGGCGGATGCCGGTCGTCCGGTGGCGGAGACGACCTCGTTCCATAGCCTGTCTGTCGGCGCCGCTCCGCCTTGCGCCCGGGCCTGCCGGTATCGCAAGAGCCCGATCCTCTCCAGAAGCGGATGGACTGGAACACATCGGATCGACGAAGCGGTCTTGACCGACCGGCCGCCTTCCGGACTCACGTCGAAGAACCAGCGCTGCGTTGCGTCATCCACCTTCATGTCGCAAAGGCGAATCCCGGCGATCTCCTCAAGGCGCATGCCGGACAACAAGCCGACCAAAGGGAACCAGAAGGCGGCCTCGCATCCACCTCCGGCCGGACGGAGCCCCTGCGCATAGACGGGGGACGCGAACAAGGCAGCGAGCTCGGCAGCCTCGAAGGCGACGCGGCTGTCTCCGGCCCGTGTTTCCCGGCGGTACCGGATGGACTTGTCGAAGGGATTGGCGAACCCCGCCAGATCGTCGAGAAGCCCTTCTCCGGATGCGTGGGAGACGATACCGCCCAGTAGCGCCAGGAGCTTGTTGACCGTGGCTGCGTCTCGCGTCGGATAGCTGCTCAAGTCTTTCGCCAGGATGATCGGCAGAGGTTGATCGCGCAGCGTCTTGGGCAGGCGGGTCGGCAGTTTGGCGATGGCGTCGCGATACTCTCGCGCTCTCGCCTTGGTGATGCTGCCAAGTCTGAGGTCTCCATGCAGTTCGATGAAGCGTCTTACCGCCTGCTCGGCCTCCAGGATTGAATTCGAAGACGGCACCCGGGCACCCTTGATGCCTCCCCCTGCCTTCCATTGAGCGAAGGCTTCGGTCAGTCGCGGTCCGGCGCCCTCGCTTGCACTGACGGTCGGCGTCGGCACCACCTTGCCGGCCTGGCGGGCCTGGAGATCTTCTATGGCTTGGACGCGGTGTTCGAGCACCTTCATCAGGATCGGCCGGCGGTCCTGTGGCGAGGGCGGCAGTTGGCGCCCTTGAGCCCGCAGAAAGCCCGCAACCTCGGCTTCGACCACGCGAGTGTCGCGCCGGGCATAGGCGGTCCGGAGTTGATCGGCTTCTTCGTTGAGGAAATCGCCATAGGCTTCGAAGGCGTCTGCCTCCATGCCCTGCTCATTGGGGCCGAACTGCAAGGGCGTGAGGTTCCCTCCCCGCTCCTCTCCATCGCCCCGGTCTCTCCGGTCATCCCCCTCCCGCTGCTCGTCGTCGAAAGATAGCCAGTCGGCATGGATCAAGCGGGCGATATGTTCGGCTTCGCTGTCCGTGATGGGCTGAATTGCCGGCGTGGCCTGCCCGTCCCGCAGGAGCCGCCTGGCCCGGTCGATCAGTTCGTGGACTTCGACATTGGCCTTCCGGCCGCGCCGCTTGGCCTCGCGCTGGTCCGTCGTCCGCAAGGAGCGCGCGACCTCGCCCTTGAAGCATCCGGTCTTCGGGTTGACGAGGTCAGATAGAGCTTCGCGCAAGGCTGGCGGTACCGGCTGCCGCGCCAAGTCTTTCGGCATCTGGACCCGGCATTCATAGATGCCCGAGCTTCGCCGCTGCACGCCGGTCATGAGTGCCACCGTACCACCCCCGCGTACCACGCGAACGTACCAGGGCGGCTTTCCAAGGCATTGATACCTTGGAGATTTAGCACTTTCAACGACTTAAGAGGTGATTGGCGCTCCCAAGGGGACTCGAACCCCTGTTTTCGCCGTGAGAGGGCGACGTCCTGGGCCACTAGACGATGGGAGCAGCGACGGCGACGAGGTCGCCGGGACGGGGGTCGGTATAGCCAGCCGCGGGACGGCTTGCAAGCGGAAAGCGCGGGCCGGGCGCGAATGTCCCAGGGGCCGGGCGCAATTGCGGCGGGTCGACCCCAACCGGGCCGGCTCCAACCGGCCTTGCCGGCTCCAACTCACCTCGCCGGCTCCAACCTACCTCGTCGGCTCCAAC
The DNA here is from genome assembly GCF_018729455.1 of Prosthecodimorpha staleyi. NCBI lineage: Bacteria > Pseudomonadati > Pseudomonadota > Alphaproteobacteria > Hyphomicrobiales > Ancalomicrobiaceae > Prosthecodimorpha > Prosthecodimorpha staleyi. The sequence continues at coordinate 406,596 of NZ_JAHHZF010000002.1, forward strand.
CGGCTTCGTCGCCTCGGCGTCGGCCGTGCCGATCCGGGCGGCGGGTCCAGCCGTCCGGAGCCGCGCATTCTGCCCCTGCGGTTTGCCGGCTCAGCGCGGGCGGGGCAGATCGAGGCGGCGGATCGGCTTCAGGGTGGCGAGGTCGACGACCAGGATGGCCGCACCGGCGGGGGTTTCGAGCGTGACGGCGAGGCGGTCGCCGTCGAGTGCGGTGCCGGTGACGCGCGCGCCCTCGGGCAACGGCAGTGCGGCGTCGAGCGGGCGTTCGAACGCGGTCGACGGCGGCGCGGCGGTCTTGTATGTCGAGCGGTACAGCACGGCGGCGAAGACCGCCACGATGCCGAGCGCCAGCGTCGCGTAACCGACCGCCAGGAGCTTGCGAAACTTTGCCTGCAGACGCAGCTGCGCCGGATCGAGCGGCGGGTCCTTGTCGTCGTCGTCGAGAATGGGATGGGTCATGGCGTCTTCGCGACGGAACTCGGGCACGAGGGCAACGGCTCCGGATGGCAGCCGCCGGCAGGCGACCGGCAAGCCGGACGCGCAACGCCCCCCTTCCCTACCCGGCCCGGCCGACCGCGTCGAGGCCGATGACGCCGGCGCGCGGCAAGAGATCAACGCCGCCACGACGGCCGATGTGCTCCCGCAGGGCCCCGGGGCGCCGGCGGGTGCCGCCGCAGCATCCGGCCCGCCCGGCCCTGAACGGACCGGGGCCGCAGTGGCCAGTCAAGTATCTCCGATTCCAGCGACGAAAGCCGACGCGGCGACATCGCCGGTCCCCAGGACGCCAGCGGGTGAGGCCGCGACCTCCTTCGCGCCCGGCATCCCGGCGCCCGGCGCCGCAGCAGCCCGTCCGAAGTCCCGGCTGCCGACCACGAAGGCCGACGCAGCGACATCGCCACGCGGCCGCGCGCCGGCGGGTACCGCCGCCGCCTCCTTCACGCCCGGCCCTGGGGCGAGCGGAGCAGCAGCGGCCCACCTGGAGTCCGTCCTGCCGGCCGGCGCCGAGCCGGTCGAGGAGGACGACGAAGCCCTTGCGGTCAGCGATGTGGTCAGCGATCCCGCTGCGGCGCCTGGGAGCGCCCGGCGGATCGAACTGGCGATCGAAGCCGACGCCGCGCCCGAGCGGCTCGACGCCGCGCTGGCCCGGCGCCTCGCCGGCGACGACCTGTCGCGCAGCCGCATCAAGGCCCTGGTCCTTGACGGGCGCGTCGCGGTCGGCGGCCGCGTCGTCACCGACCCGTCCGCCAGGATCGCGGCCGGCGCTACGGTCGCGATCGATCTGCCGGCGGCCGCTCCGGCGGCGCCGGCACCCGAACCGATCCCGCTCTCGATCCTTCATGAAGATGCCGAGGTCGTGGTCATCGACAAGCCTGCGGGTCTGGTCGTGCATCCGGCCGCCGGCCACGCCTCCGGCACGCTGGTCAATGCGCTGATCGCCCATTGCGGCACCTCGCTCTCCGGCATCGGCGGCGTGGCGCGGCCCGGCATCGTGCACCGGCTCGACAAGGAGACCTCCGGGCTGATGGTCGTCGCCAAGACCGACCGCGCGCACCGCAGCCTGGCCGCGCAATTCGCCGATCACGGCCGCACCGGGCCGCTGGAGCGCGCCTATCTGGCGGTGGTCTGGGGCGTCCCGCGCCAGCGTTCGGGCACCGTCGACCTGCCGATCGGGCGCAATCCGCGCGACCGGGAGACCATGGCGGTGGTTCACGGCGCGCATGGCCGCGAGGCGATCACCCATTACGAGGTGCTGGAAACCTACGGGCCGGCGCAGGACCCGGTCGCGAGCCTGGTCGAATGCCGGCTGGAGACCGGGCGGACCCATCAAATCCGCGTGCACATGACGCGGCTCGGCCACCCCCTGCTGGGCGACCCGACCTACGGCACCGGCTTCCGGACCAAGGTCGACAAGCTCACCCGCCTGGCGCCGGAGGCCGGCGCGGCGCTCGAGGCGCTCGGCCGGCAGGCTCTGCATGCCCGGCTGATCGCCTTCGAGCACCCGAAAACCGGCCGCACGCGGCGCTTCGAGAGCGATCCGCCGGCCGACATGGCCCGCCTGATCGACGCCCTGCGGGCGCTCGGCTGACGGCAAATCTCACCGCGGGGCCCCTTGAATCGCGGGCCTTCGTCATTAGTTCAGTAATTCAAAACAATGTGACGAGGCGTGACCCGACGCGAGTCGCCTTCTCGCCGCAAAGCCACGTATACTCTTTCATGACGCGCCGAAGAGGGCGTCGACCGGGTCCGCCGATGGTCGGGGGTCCGGTGCCACGCCGGGCGAACCCGGCGGCCGGAACGATGATGCGGTCGAAGGGGTTACCCCTGACACGTCTCGGTCCGGCATCCAACGGAGGAAAGGGCGCTTCCATGGCCCGCACGCAGTCCCTCGCACCGCTTGCCGCTCTCGAAGGTGGCCTTTCGCGCTACCTCAACGAGATCCGGCGGTTCCCGATGCTGGAGCCGCAGGAAGAGTACATGCTCGCCAAGCGCTATCACGAGCATGCCGATCCGTCCGCGGCCGAACGGCTGGTCACGTCGCATCTGCGCCTGGTGGCGAAGATCGCGATGGGCTATCGCGGCTACGGCCTGCCGATCTCCGAGGTCATCTCGGAAGGCAATGTCGGCCTGATGCAGGCGGTGAAGCGGTTCGAGCCCGAGAAGGGCTTCCGCCTCGCCACCTACGCCATGTGGTGGATCAAGGCCGCCATTCAAGAGTATATCCTGCGCTCGTGGTCGCTCGTGAAGATGGGCACGACCGCGAACCAGAAGCGGCTGTTCTTCAACCTGCGCAAGATCAAGGGCCAGATCCAGGCGCTTGAGGAAGGCGATCTGAAGCCCGAGCAGGTGACCCATATCGCCGTCAAGCTCGGCGTCTCCGAGGAGGAGGTCATCTCGATGAACCGCCGCCTCGGCGGCGACGCCTCGCTGAACGCGCCGTTGCGCGCCGACGAGGACGCCTCCGAGTGGCAGGACTGGCTCGTCGACGAGAGCGCCAATGCCGAGACGCGGCTCGCCGAGGATCAGGAGCTCGATAGCCGCAAGTCGCTCTTGAAGAATGCGCTTTCGGTTCTGAACGACCGCGAGCGGCGCATCTTCGAAGCGCGTCGCCTGGCCGAGGACCCGGTCACGCTTGAGGATCTGTCGACGGAGTTCGGCGTCAGCCGCGAGCGCGTCCGGCAGATCGAAGTGCGGGCCTTCGAGAAGGTCCAGGAGGCCGTTAAGGCCGGCGCCGTGGGCATGATGGCCCGCTGACGCGACCGACATTCATCGTCGAACGGGGCTGGATCCGGACCGGATCCGGCCCCTTTTGCTTTTTGGCCTGCCGTTCTCGCGCGATGGCCTGAGGCACCGCGAGGCCCGGCGCCGGCTCCGGTCCGGCGCACGGCCTGCCGATCCTTGCGCGGCGCAACGGCCTTGCGGGGACGAGCGTCCCGCCGCCCCGCGGTTCGGCGTCCGCCGGTCAGGCCGTGACGCCGAGGGTGGCGCCGAGCGCCGATTTCGAGGCCTTGGAAGCCGAGAGATAGACGCTCGCCGCATCGGAGGCGGCGTTGCTCGTCCCCTCCAGGGCCGCGCCCGCCTCCTCGGACAGCGCTTTCGCATATTTTCCGAGGAGCTTGAACGGGTTGCCGTCCGGCTTCTCGCCCGACAAGGCGGCATCGAAATAGGCCTGCAGCTTCTGCAGGATCTCGTCCGACTTGCCGGTGTCGTCGGTCGACGAGGTCGCGGTGGCTGCGGCCAGTTCCGAGATGTAGCTCTTCAGGCTCTTGCGGGTCGAATCCGTGGCCAGGTCGGCCGGATCGGTCGTCGTGGCCGTCTTGGTGCGCTGTTCGGCGGCGCTGAGCAGGGCGCCGAGCGCGTTGCTGGTGCCCGAACTGCCGGTCGGCACGAATTGCCGGGCCGACTTGGCCCCGAGCGTCGAGGCATCGACGCCGGCTTCGTTGCTTCCCGCGCTCTTGGTGCTCTTGCGGCTCAGCAAATCCGCCACTGTGCGCCGGACCGACCCGCTGACGATCGTGTCTGCCATGATGTTTCGCCTTCCTTCTGCCCGTCCGTCGGGCGGGGATGAGAAGGTCAATGCACAGGCGATGCCAAATTGGGACAGCCGTTCGCCGGATCGACCGACGGCCCGGGCCGACGCAGGGGCGGAAGGCGGCAAAGCAGGCTTCCGGTGGCGCCCGGTCGCGGCTATGAATGCGCCTCCCTACCCCATGCGAGACCTCCATGCCCGACGCCACCCGCCGCCTGCCCGCCTCCGCCTTCGCCTATCGGGACGGCGAACTCTGCGTCGAAGGCGTCGCCCTCGCCCGGATCGTCGAGGCGGTCGGCACACCCTTCTATTGCTATTCGGCCGGCCGCCTGCGCGAGCGCGCCCGCGCGCTCAAGGCAGCGCTCGGCCCGCTCGGCGTCGACATCCATTTCGCCATGAAGGCCAACGGCAACCAGGCGGTGCTGGCGCTCTTCGCGGCCGAGGGCATTGGCGCCGACATCGTTTCGGGCGGCGAACTGGCCCGGACGCTGGCCGCCGGCATCCCGCCCGGCCATGTGGTCTTCTCCGGCGTCGGCAAGACGGCCGGCGAGATCGATGCGGCGCTGGCCGCCGGCATCCACCAGATCAACGTGGAATCCTTCGAGGAACTGCATCTGGTCGAGACGCGCGCAGCCGCACGCGGGGTCGTCGCCGATGTCGCCCTGCGCATCAATCCGGATGTCGATGCCGAGACCCACGCCAAGATCACGACCGGCAAGAAGGACAACAAGTTCGGCATCGATGTCGACCGGCTGGCCCGGCTCGACAACGAGCTGAAGGCGCTCGCCCATGTCCGCGTGGTCGGTCTGGCGATCCATATCGGCTCGCAGATCATGTCCGCCGGCCCGTTCCTGGCCGCCTACCGGACGCTGCTGGCCGCCGCCGATACGCTGAAGGCGCGCGGCGTGCCGCTGACCCGGCTCGATCTCGGCGGCGGCTTCGGCATCCCTTACGAGAACGAGTTGGAATTCTCCTTCGCCGACCTGGCCGGAGCCATCCGCGAGACCGTCGCCGGCAAGGGCTATGCGCTCGCCGTCGAGCCCGGCCGCTCGCTGGTCGCCGATGCCGGCGTGCTGGTCAGCCGCGTCGCCTTCGTCAAGGATGCCGGCCACATGCAGTTCGCCGTGCTCGACGCGGCCATGAACGACCTGGTCCGGCCGGCCATGTACGAGGCCCACCACGACATCGTGCCGGTCCGCGCGCCGGCGGCGGGCGCCGTGCCGGTCGAATACGACGTGGTCGGCCCGATCTGCGAATCCTCCGACACCTTCGCCCGGCGGCTGAAGCTCGCCCCGCTCGCCGCCGGCGATCTGGTCGTGCTGGCGACCGCCGGCGCCTATGGGGCGACCATGTCGTCGACCTATAACGGCCGCGCGCTGATCCCGGAGGTGATGGTCGACGGCGACCGCTTCGCCGTGGTCCGGCGCCGGGTCGAAATCGCCGAGCAGATCGGCTGGGACAGCGTGCCGGATTTCATCGCCGCCCCGAAGGCCCCCGACGCGGCGGCCTGACGGCGGGGCGCGGCTCGGCGCCCCGCCCTCCCCACTCGGCCTCTCCCCGCTCGGCCCCGTCAATTCGGCAGTTTCGGCACGACCGCGTAGCTGTCGAGCGGCGGGATGGTGTCGATCAGCTTCTTGGCCTTCAGGAAGGCGGCGAAGCGGGTGTAGCGGGTGGCGTCGAGCGCGGCCGGGCGCTTGGCGAAACGGGCCAGCGTGTCGAAGAAGGCGCGCCGGTTCAGTTCGTCGTCGAGCTTCGGATCAGCCTTGCGGAACACCGCCCAGGCCTCGTCCGGGTTGTTGGTCAGCCACAGCGTCGCCGCCTCGACCGCCTCGACGAAACGGCCAAGCTTCGGGTCGGCGGCCCGGTCGCGCCGGGCGATGTAGATCAGTTCGTCGTAGGGCGGCACGCCGGCCTCCTCGGGGAAGAAGGCGCGGCCCTTCTTGCCAGCGAGATCCAGTTCGGTCAGCTCGAAATTGCGGTAGCCGCTGACCACGGCATCGACCTGACCGGCGCTCAGTGCCGCCGTCAGGGCGAAGTTGACGTTGATCAGTTCGACATCCTTGAGCGACAGGCCGACGCTCTCCAGCATCGCGCCGAGCTCGGCATCCTCGAAGCCGGAGACCGAATAGCCGACCTTGCGGCCCTTCAGGTCCTTCAGCGTCTTCACCGGTCCGTCGGCGAGCACGATCACGGTGTTGAGCGGGGTTTCGACCAGCGTGCCGAAGCGCACCAGCGGCAGGTTCTCGGCGACCGCCATGTGCAGGCTCGGCTGGTAGGAGATGGCGATGTCGGCCTGGCCGGCGGCGACCAGGCGCGGCGGCGCCGCCGGGTCGGCCGGGGCGATCAGGTCGACATCCAGGCCGGCCTTGGCGAAGAAGCCCCTGTCGCGGGCCACCACCAGCGGGGCGTGATCGGGATTGACGAACCAGTCGAGCGCGACCGAGAGCTTGTCGGCGGCGGCGGCCGGCAGGGCGGTGAGGCCGAGCGCGGCGGCCAGGGCGAGCGACGCGAGAAGGCGGGGCATCGTTGGGAGACTCCGTTCGGGAGAGCGCGGGAGGATCAGCGGTCCGTCTCGTCCAGCCAGGGCAGGAGACGGTCGGCGAGGAGATCGGCGGCCAGCCGCAGGACGACCGCCATGGCGACGACGAGCGCGAGGGCGGCGAACATCACATCGGTCTGCATGCGCGCGTTGGCGTGCATCATGATCAGGCCGAGGCCCGACGAGGCGCCGACCCATTCGCCGACGATCGCGCCGATCGGCGCCACGGCGGCGGCCATGCGCAGCCCGGTGACCAGGGCCGGCAGCGCGGCCGGCACCTGGATCAGCGCCAGGGTCCGGGCCCGGCCGGCGCCGTAGAGGCGGGCGAGATCGAGGAGGCCGGGGTCGGTCCGCTCGATGCCGTCATGGAAGGCCGAGGCGACGGGGAAGAAGATGATCACCGTCGCCATCACGATCTTCGAGGCGAGGCCGAAGCCGAACCACAGCACCAGCACCGGCGCGATGGCGAAGACCGGCATGGACTGCAGCACGACCACGAAGGGCGTCACCACGCGGCTCGCCGCCGGCACATAGCCCATGAACAGCGCGGTGGCGACGCCGGCGAGGATGCCGGTGACGAGGCCGAACAGGATCTCGGTCAGCGTGACCAGCGCATTGGGCCACAGATCGCCCCAGCGGCGGATCAGCGCCAGGACGACCCGGTCCGGCCCCGGCAGCAGGAAGGGTTCTGGTGCCAGCACCAGCACCACGCTCCACCAGATCGCCACCAGGGCGACCATCACCAGCGCGAGATCAAGGACGAAGCGCCGCCCGGACGCCCGGCGCCTTGAGGAGGCCGGCGGGGTGCGCGAAGCGGCCGGTTGGGCCGGGGTGGCAACGCGTTGGGCGACAACGCGGGTGGCAGCGGCAGGGCTCGGAGCCGCCGGGCTGGCGCTGGCGAGCGGCGGCACAGCGGCCGGGCGGGCCGGCTCGGTGGTGGTGCCTGCTGCGGCGGGCGGCCGCTCGGCGATGAAAACAGCCATGGATCTCCTGCTCCTGTCGCGGGAGATCCGGGAGATTCTTGTCTGCGAAAGCCGGTTGATCCCGTCCCTTCGCCGGCATGACCCGGATCAGGTTCAAAGGGTCCGGCGCCGCAGCGCCATCTCAGCTCCAACCGGGAGCACCCCTCGGACTGGCATACCATGGCCCGGAATCGCGCCGGGGACAAGCCCCCGCAGCGATCCGGCTATCGCGTCGACCGGATCGGCCGATGCCGGCTCAGAACACGACCAGGGGCGAGACCATCACGTCGGGGTCGGCGCCGGTGGTGGTTCCGGGCTTCAGATAGGCGCGCTGGGTCACCGAGACGCTGGCGACGCCCGAGAAGGTCGACCTCCTGAAGACCGCCACGATCCCCGCACAGTCGGCAGTGTCGACGACCGTCACGGTGCCGCGAGGAACGAAGAAGCCCTTGTTGCCGCGCGAGGTCAGCCACGCATTTCGGCGCGTGGTGCCGTCGGCAAGCCCGAGGCCGGCCAGAGCGAGGGAGAGCCCAGGGGCCAGCGCACCGGATTTTCACAACGATATGCTGACCTCCAGATCGTCCCTGCAGGGCGGCACGATCCTGTCGTCAGATGGAATTCACGGTGTTTCGCCATGATCTTACGGACCGGCGACACGGAACCCCAAGGCAGGTCCAACGCCCTGACCGGAACGGATGCCACCGGAACGGACGGCGGCGCGGGATCGGTACCGACGCCGGCGCCCGACCGGGATTCGGGGGCTGGGGCCGGGTTCAGCCGCCCTGCGCCCAGGCCGTCAGCGCGTCGGCCACGACGCGGTCGCCGGCGCCGTTCTTTTCCAGGGTCAGGATGCCGCGCTTGCCGTTGTCGAACAGGATCGGAATGTCGATCCAGCCGCGCTCCTTGAGGAGGCCCAGATTGCGCTGCTTCTCCGCCTCCGGCGCCGACAGGGCGATCCAGAAGAAACCGGCCGAGATGCGCGCTGCCGCCCCGACCAGCGGATCGCCGCGCGCCGTCTCGGTCTGCTTCAGGATCAGGCCGGGTACGTTGGAGACGCCCTTGTTGTCGAAATCCGCCGGAACCTCGAACTTCAGCTCGATCAGATGGCTGGCCGGAAACGAATTGTCCGAGTTGGGCTGGATCGACAGGTTCAGGACCAGGCCGCGGTCCGGCACTTCGACCCGCGCCTTGATCATGGTGACCGGCGGCTTGCCGGCACCGGGGCTCTCGCGCACCGTCCGCCAGACGACACGGCCCGCATTGATCTGGTTCTGCGCCGAACCGCCGGCCCCCTCCTCCAGGAGCTGCGCCTTCTGGGCGATCGGCGGCACCGCCGCATCACCGCCGCCCGGGACAACGGCCGTCGACCCGCCGCCCGGCGCAACCGCAACCGTCTGGCGTCCGCCGGCCTCGCTCCCGCCGGTCGCCGGCTGGCCGGTCGCGCCTGTCGCCGGCTGAATCGACGGTGTCGAGGTGATCGGCTGGGTGGTGACGACCTTGACACCGTTCTGGGCATTGGCGGTCGTGCGGCCGGGACTGGTGCCGTCCTCCGGCGCCAGACGATCGGTCACCTTCGGCGTCAGCGTCTTCTCGTTGGACGGGCGCTGGCCGGTGCCGCCTGACAACCGTTCCGTTCCGAAATAGGCCGCGACCTGATCGCGCTTGGTCCACAGCGCCACGGTGCCGACCGCAACCACCAGAGCGGCGACCGATAGGCCGACGATCAGCGGCATCCGTTTCGGCTTTTCCGCCTCAAGCAGCGGATCGGGTTCGGCCCGCCGGCCCTTGCGGCCCTTCATCCGGCCCGTCGGCGGGGGTTCCGGGGTCACGTCAGGCACGGCCGGGGCCGCGGCTTCCTCGGGATAGTCGGGTTCGGCGGGCTCGGGAGCCGGCGCCGGGGCGGCGGGGGACGGCGCGCCGTCCACCGCGTAGCCGACCATGTCGGCATCGGTGATCGCAGCCTCGTGCTCCTCAGCCGGGGGCGGCGGGGCAGCGGGTGGCGCGGTTCGTGTCGGTATAGACACGACGGGACGTGCGATCTCCTTGAGGCTCAGACGCTTCCGTTCGACGCCGCCGGTCGGCGGCGTCGGCGCCGGGCGGTCGTCCTCGTGCGTGTCCGCAGGCGGCGCCGGCGGCACGACGGCCGCATCGAACCGCGACCGCGACGACGTCGGCTCCGTCTCAACGGATGCCGCGCGGCTCGGCGCTCGCGTGAACCCGGTCGGCGCCGGTCTCGATGTCTCGATCGGCTCGGCCATGGAACCGCGGCCGGCCGATTCGGGCGAGCGGGTGACGGTCGGGCGCGACGGGCGCGCCGCAGGGCCGGCCGTGGGCGCAGACGGCGTCGGCGCACCGGTCGCCGGTGCAGCCGCGGGACCGGGCGCGGCCGTGGCCGTGCGGGCGATACCGCCGCCCGCCGGCACGGTGCTGGTCGGGGGGGTCGGTGCCGGCCGGGCCGCGATCGGACCGGGTACGGGCGGACGCGGCGGCGCGGGTCGCGCGGGTGTGGACGTCGTCGGCGCGGCCGGCGGTTCGGGGCGCGTCTCGGGGCGCGGTTCCGGCGCCTGACGGTCGCGGCCCTCCGTCGGACCGGCGATCGTGCGGGCCGTCGGCGCGGCCGGGCGCGGGGTCGGCGCTGCCGGACGCGCCGTCGGCGCCGGCCGACTCGACGTGAGGCCGGTCGGCGCGGTTGCCCCGGTCACGGCGCGATTCAGCGATTGCGCCAGAATGCCCTTGGCGGCCTCGCCCTCGACACGGCGGATGGCATCTTCGAGTTGCAGACGCTGTTGGGTGATTTCGGAGGCGCTGAGCGGCGGATCGAAGGACTTCAGCTGCGTGACGAGCGCCGCGCGAGCCTTCTCATAGACCGCGCGGCGCGCCTCGCCGGTCGGTTCCGGGAGGGCACCGATCGCCCGTTTGAGGATCGCATGATAATCCGCCATCACCAGCCTCTGAGGCACCAGCCACGCGGATCGAGCCGCCGCGACCGATACCGGACCTGACCATTCGTCCCGCATCCGGGCGCATCAACGCCCGAATCACCCGCCCGCCTCTCCAGTCCCCGAGGGAGACGCCCGCGCGCCGCCCAAAGGTCGTCCAGGAAACTGCGCCGCTCGCCTTCGGATGCCGATCTTTCGGTCAACCTCCAGCTGTTCCCCACTGCGTCAGTCCTGGAACGGGTCCTGGACAAGAATGGTATCCTCCCGTTCGGGGCTCGTCGACAACATTGCGACCGGCGCCCCGATCAGTTCCTCGATATAGCGCACATACTTGACGGCCTGAGCCGGTAAATCGGCCCAACTGCGCGCACCGCGCGTCGAACCGCCCCATCCTTCGAGCGTCTCGTAGATCGGCTCGACCCGCATCTGCGCCGCCTGGCCGGCCGGCAGATAGTCGATCTCCTGCCCGTCGAGGCGATACTTCACGCAGATCTTGATCTCTTGAAGGCCGTCGAGCACGTCGAGCTTGGTCAGCGCGATGCCGCGAATGCCCGAAACTTGGATGGTCTGCCGGACCAGCACCGCATCGAACCAGCCGCAGCGCCGCTTGCGCCCGGTCACGGTGCCGAACTCGTGGCCGCGCGTGCCGAGGAACTCGCCGACCTCGCCGGTCTGCTCGGTCGGGAACGGGCCCTCGCCGACGCGCGTCGTATAGGCCTTGGTGATGCCGAGCACATAGCCGACCGCGCCCGGTCCGAGGCCGGAGCCGGTCGAAGCCTGGCCCGCCACGGTATTGGACGAGGTCACGAACGGATAGGTGCCGTGGTCGATGTCGAGCAGAGCGCCCTGGGCACCCTCGAACAGAATGCGGTCGCCCGCACGGCGGCGCTGGTCGAGCAGCCGCCAGACCGTATCCATGAAGGGCAGCACCTTGTCGGCGACCGAAGAGAGTTCTTCGATCAGCGTCTCGGCGGCGATCTCGGGCTGACCGAGGCCGCGACGGAGCGCGTTGTGGTGCGTCAGCAGGCGGTCGATCTTGCCCGGCAGGCTGGGCAGGTCGGCGAGATCGGTGAGACGGATGGCGCGCCGGCCGACCTTGTCCTCATAGGCCGGGCCGATGCCGCGGCCGGTCGTGCCGATCCGGTTGCCGGGATTCGAGCTTTCGCGCTTCTGATCCAGCTCGCGATGAAGCGAGAGAATCAGCGTCGTGTTCTCGGCGATGCGCAGATTGTCCGGTCCGACGACGACGCCCTGGCCGCGCAGCTTCTCGATCTCGGACAGGAGCGCATGCGGATCGAGCACCACGCCGTTGCCGATCACCGCGAGCTTGCCCGAGCGCACAACGCCGGAGGGCAGCAGCGAGAGCTTGTAGGACGTCCCGTCGATCACCAGGGTGTGGCCGGCATTGTGACCGCCCTGGAAGCGGACCACCACATCGGCGCGTTCGCTCAGCCAATCGACGATCTTGCCCTTGCCTTCGTCACCCCACTGCGACCCAACCACGACTACATTGGCCATCCTGCGCTTCCCTGCCCCCGTGCTCCAATCGCGTGAACCATCGCCGCCTCCCTTGCCGGAAGGTGCCGGGCTCCAATCGCGACCATTGGCGTGAACGCCCCGGAACCGCGCAGCTCTGAATGGGGAACATCACCCGACCCCGGCGCGGCATCCAGCCGCCCCGGACGGAGCGACGGTGGCGGACTATAGACCCATTGTGGCAGCGGCGCGACCCCGATGCGCGCCGGAGGCGCCCGTCGCGACACACGAATGCACGTTACCGAAGCTGACGCAGCGTTCGCCGTAAAACTTCATTATCGGTTCGCCGGTAGGGTTCCGAAAGAATGGCGTCGGCGCGGACCGGCGGCCGCGGGGCGGGGCTTGCGGGCCCCTGCGGGAGGGAAGCGCATGCGCATCGTTGTCGCAGACGCCAGCCGCGTCGTCCTGAAGATCATGATCAAGCTGCTGACCGAGCATGGCCACGCCGCCTTCGGCTTCACCACCGGCGAGGAGGCCCTCGCCAAGCTGGTCGAGGATCCGACCATCGACGTGCTGATCACCAGCCTGGAACTGCCGGGCATGTCCGGCTTCGAACTGTGCTGGGAGTGCCGGGTGCTGACCAAGCGCGAGCAGCAGCTCTATATCCTGGCCATGTCGTCGCTCGCCGCCCACGAACGCCTCGCCGAGGCGCTCGACAGCGGCGCCGACGATTTCATCGGCAAGCCGCCCAATCCGGAGGAGCTGTTCGCGCGCCTGCGCGCGGCGGAACGCTTTGCGATGACCCAGCGCCAGCTGGTGCGCCTCGCGACGCGCGATAGCCTGACTGGCTTGCTGAACCGCCGCGCCTTCTTCGAAAACGCCGAGACTCTCGCCGAGCGCCGCGGCGATCAGCCGATCGCCGTCCTGATCGCCGATATCGACTGGTTCAAGCGCATCAATGACACTCACGGCCATGATGCCGGTGACCAGGTGATTGCGGCCGTGGCCGAGCGGATCCATCTGGCCGATGCCGTGGTCGGGCGGATCGGCGGCGAGGAATATGCCCTGGTCGTGCGCGAGGGCCGGCCGTCCCGCATCTGGGAGATCGCCGACGGCCTGCGCCGCGCCGTCGCCGACACGCCGGTTCAGACCAGTCTGGCGGCCGTCCCGGCCACGATTTCGGTCGGTACCGCGATCCTGCAGCCCGACGAAACCGTCGACACCGCACTGCGCCGTGCCGATACGGCGCTCTACATGGCCAAGCGCGCGGGCCGCAATCGGATTGTCGCCGCCGACGGCGAACAGGTCGTCCCCCTGCCGCAGGTCGTGGCCCCGGCGATCAAGACGGAGGTGACCGTCCTGGCCTGACCGGCCGGCATCGACGCGCCGATCTGCTGCGATCGCGTTTTCGGGTCGTCTGGGCCGCCGGATCGGCCTATCAGGTCCGCACCCGCCACCAACCGGACCGAACCGATGCCGCTGCGCGCCTGGGGCCTTCTTGTGACCCTGTCCGTCCTTTGGGGCGGAACCTTCCTGTTCAACCGCCTCGCCGTCGGCGAAATCCCGCCGACCACATTGGTGCTGGCCCGGGTCGGCCTGGCCGCCCTGGTCCTGGTTGCGATCCTGTCGGCGACCGGAGGGCGCCTCACCTTCGACCGCCGCCGCCTGATCGATTATTTCGGGATGGGGCTGCTCAACAATGTCATCCCCTTCGTCCTGATCGTCTGGGGCCAGAAGACCATTGCGGCCGGCCTGGCCTCGATCCTCAATGCCACGACGCCGATCTTCGCGGTGCTGCTGACCCACTGGATGACCGACGAGAAGGCGACGCCCGCCAAATTCGCCGGCGTCCTGGTCGGCATCCTGGGCGTCGCCGTGCTGGTCGGGCCGGGCCGGATCGACTTTGCCGGGACCGAATTCCTGGCCGAGCTTGCCTGCCTGGGCGCCGCGGTCAGCTACGGCTTCTCGAGCGTCTGGAGCCGGCGCTTCCGCGGCAGCCCACCTCTGGAGACCGCGACCGGCCAATTGACCGCCTCGACCGTGATCCTGCTGCCGCTGTCGCTCTTCGCCGACCAGCCCTGGACGCTCGCGACGCCGGGCACCACCGCGCTTCTCTGCGTGGCGGCCCTCGCCATCCTGTCGACCGCCCTCGCCTATCTGATCTTCTTCCGCATCGTCGTGATCGCGGGGGCGACTTCGGCGATGCTGGTCACGCTGCTGATCCCGCCGAGCGCGATCCTGCTCGGCTGGCTGGTGCTCGGCGAACGGCTGGCGCCGCAGCATTTCGCCGGCATGGGTCTGATCGCTCTCGGCCTCCTGACCATCGACGGCCGGCTTCTGAAAGCGATCGCGGCGCGGCTCCGGTCGACCTGACCGAAACCCGCGCCGCGTGCTGGTTCGAAGATCGTGCCGGAGATCAGAAGCGCAGCGGCTTGACCTGCAGCACGTTCGGCAGCTTGCCGACCGCCGCGATCACGTCATCGCCCGGCACGCCGTCGACGCCGATCAGCGCGATGGCATCCTCGCCCGGCGCGGTGCGGCCGACCGCGAAGGTGGCGATGTTGATCTCCGCCTTGCCGAGCACCGTGCCGAGATTGCCGATGAAGCCCGGCTTGTCCTTGTTGGTGACGTAGAGCATCGAGGGCTGGAACTCGGCATCCATCTGGATGCCCTTGATCTCGACGATGCGCGGCTTGCCGTCCGAGAAGACGGTTCCGGCGACCGCGCGCTCCTGGCGCTCGGTCTTGATGGTCAGGCGCAGCAGGCTGTCGAAGGTGCGCTGGTCGTCGCGGCGGACCTCCTCGATCGCGATGCCGCGGTCCTTGGCGACCGCGGGTGCGGAGACCATGTTGACGCTGTCCATCAGCGGCTTCATCAGGCCCGCCAGCGCCGCGGCGGTCAGCGCGCGGGTGTTCATCTTGGCGACCTCGCCCTCATATTCGAGGCGCACACCGACCAGGCCGGTCTCGGTCAGTTGGCCGGCGAAGGAGCCGAGCAATTCGGCGAGCTTGACGAAGGGCGTCAGCTTGGGCGCCTCCTCGGCCGAGATCGACGGCATGTTGAGGGCATTCTGCACCGCGCCCTTGGTCAGGTAGTCCGACATCTGCTCGGCGACCTGAAGGGCGACATTCTCCTGGGCTTCCGTGGTCGAGGCGCCGAGATGCGGCGTGCAGACCACGTTCGGATGGCCGAACAGAGGATTGGCGGAGGCGGGTTCCTCGACGAACACGTCGAAGCCCGCACCGGCGACATGGCCGCTGTCGAGCGCGGCGCGCAGGGCCGCCTCGTCGACCAGACCGCCGCGCGCGCAGTTGATGATGCGCACGCCCTTTTTGGTCTTGGCGATGTTCTCGGCCGACAGGATGTTGCGGGTCTTGTCGGTCAGCGGCGTGTGCAGGGTGATGAAGTCGGCGCGCCGCAGAAGCTCGTCGAGATCGACCTTCTCGACGCCCAGTTCCACGGCCCGCTCCGGGGTCAGGAAGGGATCGAAGGCGATGACGCGCATCCGGAGGCCGATGCCGCGGTCGGCGACGATCGAGCCGATATTGCCGCAGCCGATGATGCCGAGCGTCTTGCCGGTGATCTCGACGCCCATGAAGCGGTTCTTCTCCCACTTGCCGGCCTGGGTCGAGGCATCGGCGGCGGGAATGTCGCGGGCGGTGGCGAACATCAGCGCGACGGCATGTTCGGCCGTGGTGATCGAGTTGCCGAAGGGCGTGTTCATGACGATCACGCCACGGGCCGTGGCGGCCGGGATGTCGACATTGTCGACGCCGATGCCGGCGCGACCGACCACCTTCAGGCGCGGCGCCTTCTCCAGGAGCTTGGCGGTGACCTTGGTGGCCGAGCGGATGGCGAGGCCGTCATAGTTGCCGATGATCTCGGCGAGCTTGTCCTTGTCCTTGCCGAGATTGGGCTGGTAGTCGACCTCCAGGCCGCGGTCCTTGAAGATCTGGACGGCGGTAGGCGACAGCGAATCGGAGATCAGAACGCGGGGAGCCATGGGGGTATCCTCGAAGGGGGCCGGGGCGGCGCACCGTCCGATCGTCCGTCAGGGGCTTGCGACTCGAGCCCTCGCAGACGCATCGCTCCACCCGATACGGCCGGCGAAGGCTCGGGGAGGCCCCGGGCCGAACGGCGGAGACGGCGCCTTGCCGCCTTGTAAATGGGAGACTCTGGGAAAGGGGCCGGCGCGATCGGCCGACCCGGGTGCCGGAACGACCGTCAGGCTGCCTTGGCGAGCGCCGCCTTGGCTTCCGCGAAGGCCCAGTCAAGCCATGCGGTGAAGGCCTTGAGGTCGGCCGTCTCGACGGTCGCGCCGCACCAGATGCGCAGGCCGGCCGGGGCGTCGCGATAGGCGCCGAAGTCGAAGCCGACCTTCTCCTTCTCGAGCATCGAGACGATCTGCTTGGCGACCGCCGCCACGGCGTCAGGGCCGCGCGCGGTCACGTCCGGATCGGCGATGACCAGACAGACGGAGGTGTTCGAGCGCGTCTCCGGCGCCTTGGCGAGATGCGCGACCCAGGACGAGGCGGCAACCCAATCGGAGATCACGGCCGCATTGGCGTCGGCCCGGCCGATCAGGCCCTTCAGGCTGCCGACCGACTTCGCCCAGAGGAGCGCGTCGAGATAGTCCTCGACCGCCAGCATGGACGGGGTGTTGATGGTCTCGCCGATGAAGATGCCGTCG
Source organism: Prosthecodimorpha staleyi (assembly GCF_018729455.1). NCBI lineage: Bacteria > Pseudomonadati > Pseudomonadota > Alphaproteobacteria > Hyphomicrobiales > Ancalomicrobiaceae > Prosthecodimorpha > Prosthecodimorpha staleyi. The sequence continues at coordinate 423,229 of NZ_JAHHZF010000002.1, forward strand.
ATCAGCTTGCCACCCTTGGTCATGCGGAAGATCTTCGGCAGCGGCCAGGCCGGCTTGTAGCTTTCCAGCCGGGCGACGGCGCGCGGCGACAGCACGATCATGCCATGCGCCGCCTCGCCGCCGAGTACCTTCTGCCAGGAGAAGGTGACGACATCGAGCTTGGCCCAGTCGAGATCCTGCGCGAAGGCGGCCGAAGTGGCGTCGCAGATCACCACGCCCTCGCGGTCGGCGGCGATCCAGTCGGCATTGGCAACGCGCACGCCGGAGGTGGTGCCGTTCCAGGTGAAGACCACATCGCGGGTCTTCGTGTCGACGGCGGCAAGATCGGGCAGCTCGCCGTAGGGGGCGGTGAAGACGCGCGCGTCGGCGAGCTTCAGCTGCTTCTGAACGTCGGTGATCCAGCCCTCGCCGAAGCTCTCCCAGGCGATCATGTCGACGCCGCGCGCACCGAGCATCGACCACATGGCCATCTCGACGGCACCGGTATCGGAGGCTGGGACGATGCCGATCTTGTAGTCGGCCGGAACGCCGAGGACTTCGCGGGTGAGGTCGATGGCCTGCTGGAGCTTGGCCTTGCCCGGCTTCGAGCGATGCGACCGGCCGACGAGCGCGTCGGACAGGGCCGTCACGGACCAGCCGGGACGCTTGGCGCAGGGGCCGGACGAAAAATGGGGGTTCGCGGGCTTTGTGCCCGGACGCAGTATCGCGGTCATGTATCCATCCTCTCAGATGGGCGCCCCTCGGTGGGGAGGGGTCTCCCGCCGTCCGCAGTACAGGAGGCGGGACCGGAATGCAATCTCCGAAGTTTCCCGGGGTCGAAGATTGGTCCGATGCGGCGGCAGCCGGTTCGGTTCCGGAGCGACGGCCGGTTCGGGGACCAGCCGCGCAAACGCGACGAGGCGCGGGACCGGCCCGCGCCTCGCATCATACCGGATTGAAAGCACTCAGTTCTTGGCGATGACCGGCATCGGCGCCGCCACCGTCGGCCCGCCGAGCAGGTAGCGGAAGCCGAGGCGGAAGTCGTTCGAGGACAGATCCGTCGAGCGGTACTTGTCGCCGAATTTCGGCTTGCCGCCGGCATTGTCGAGGCCGTAGAGCGCGCCCGTCGAGGCGCTGCCGAAATCGAGATAGCGGTAGCTGAGGTCGAGCTTCAGGCGGTCGGAAATGTCGTAGCTGGCACCGGCATGCAGCGCCCAGGCGAACGAGGCCGTGCCGGCATCGTTATACTTGGCGAGCACTGGAACCGGGCCGTTCGGGCTCGGAATCGTGTTGGTCTGCGTGAAGCCGGTCATCCGATTGTAGGCCATGCCGAGACCGCCGCCGACATAGGGGGTGATGCCCCAGTAGGTGCCGAGGTCCGCATAGGCATTGGCGAGGATGACGGTCGAACTGAGCGAGCCGCTCATGTTCGCATAGGCCGTGCCGTTGATGTTGTTGAACGATCCGGTCTGCTGCCCAATGCCGCGCACGGTCACGGCGGTGCGGTATTCGGCGGTCAGATCGCCGCGCAGCCACGGATTGAACTGGTAGCCGATGCCGATGCCGAAGGAGGCGCCGTCGTCGATCGACTGGCGGATCCAGCGGCCGCGATAGCCCGGCGGCGGCTTGTCGAACTCGTTCTCCTTGAACCGGCCGCGCTCGATCCCGATGCCGATATCGCCGCGCAGATACCAGCCGCCCGGCACCGCAATCTGTTCGATGATCGGCGCCACGTAGGGCACGGTAAGGTCGGCGGCCGTGGCCTGGGAGATCATCCCGGCCATCGCAGCCCCCGCCAGAATTGCGCTACCGAACCTGCACATGATCTCTACCCTCGATGGCTCTGAGCCTCGGCCCGATGATCCTGAGGCACTCTACATATCGTATATTATGCAACATCCTAGTTAATCGACTCTTAAGCGCACCAACTCGCTTCGCAGAAATCGAGAACCAGATTGTATTTATGCTTCATCGATCCGTATTTGACGCCTCGATCGATTGCGATCAATAGACGAAATACCGGAGACCGACGCGGACCTGATGACTGGTGATGTCGCGATACTGGACCTGACCCTTGACGTTGCCGGATGTTCCGGTCTCCGCCTTGTCGATCCAGAGATATTTGTAGCCGGCATCGAGCTGGAACCCGTTGCCGAGATCGTAGCTGGCGCCGGCCATGGCCGAGGCGGCGAGCGACCAACGCTGGCTCGCCCCGAAACTGTCGTCGGCGACCTTGTCGCCCGGATTGTAGCTGAGGTGCTTGCCGGTCGAGATGTAGGCCATGCCGACGCCGCCGCCGACATAGGGCGTGATACCCGCCCAGTTGCCGAAGTCGAGATAGCCGTTGGCCATCATCACCCAGGCGTTCATCGTGGTCTGCTCGGACGATATGTCGCCCGGCAGGCAGCCCGCATTGCGGCACTTGGCGCGGCCGCGGACGGTGAACGGATCCAGATGATCGGCGGTCAGGTCGCCGCGCAGCCAGCCATTGTACTTGTAGCCGATGCCGCCGCCGAAGACGCGCGAATCGCCCGCCTTCATGGTGGTGAAGCGATCGTCGCGCCAGTTGGCATCGATCCGGGTGGTCCGGTTTACGGCCACGTCGCCGCGCAGATACCAGCCGGTGCCGATCTCTTCCGGCGGGATCATCGAAGGGGCGTTGATCGTTGGCTGGTAGCCGTAGTCGGCAGCGACGACCGGCTGGGCCACGAGACCGAGCGCGATGACGGCGGCGATACGAGCATACTGACGCATGGTCCGGTCCCCTGATCGGGCGCCCTCTTCGGTGGGCAGCCTCGTCGACTGGGAGGGATCATGCTTGGTAAACGTTAAAGCAGGTTTAACCTTAACGCTTAACCACGATTCGTAACCTTAACAAAGTCTTTCCCGATGCAAGACCGGCGCGCCAGCTGTATCCGTGCTGCCGGACAGCTCGCATGCTACGGATTTTTACGGTTCCGGATGTCTGCTCAGGCAGCGGCGCGGCCGATCACGTCGACCAGATCGTCGACGATGCGCCGCACCAGAACCTCGTCGTCGCCCTCGCCCATGACCCGGATGAGCGGTTCGGTGCCGGACGGGCGGATGACCAGGCGGCCCTGGTTACCGAGCCGCTTCAGGGCGTCGGCGATGGTCGCCTTGACCTTGTCGTCCTCGAGCGGACGGCCGCCCCGGATGCGGATGTTCTTCAGGAATTGCGGCACCGGATCGAAGCGGTGGCAGACCTCGGAAACCGGCTTGCCGAGACGCTTGACCACCGCCATCACCTGCAGCGCCGCGACCAGGCCGTCGCCGGTGGTGGTGTAGTCGGACAGGACGATATGGCCGGACTGCTCGCCGCCGACATTGTAGCCGCGCTCGCGCATGCACTCGACCACGTAGCGGTCACCGACCTTGGTGCGTTCCAGCATCAGGCCGAGCCCGGCGAGATGCCGTTCGAGGCCGAGATTGGACATCACGGTGGCGACGATGCCGGGCTGCGACAGACGCCCGTCGTCATGGAAGGAGCCGGCGACCACCGCCATCAGCTGGTCGCCGTCGACCACCCTGCCCTTTTCGTCGATCACGATCACCCGGTCGGCGTCGCCGTCCAGACAGATGCCGATATCGGCGCGGGTCTCGTGGACCTTGCGGGCGCAGAGATCGGGCGCCGTCGAGCCGCAGTCGCGGTTGATGTTGAGCCCGTCCGGCTCGACGCCGAGGCGGACCACCTCGGCACCGAGTTCCCACAGCGCCTCGGGGGCGACCTTGTAGGCCGCACCATGTCCGCAATCGATCACCACCCGCAGCCCGTCGAGCGACATGTTGCGCGGCAGGGTGCGCTTGGCGAATTCGATATAGCGGTCGGCGACGCCGTCGATGCGCTTGGCGCGGCCGAGATCGAAGGAACCGGCCAGACGGTCGCTGAGATCGACATCGATCATCCGTTCGATCTCGGCCTCGATCTCGTCGGACAGCTTGTAGCCGTCCGGCCCGAACAGCTTGATGCCGTTGTCGGCGAAGGGATTGTGCGACGCCGAGATCATCACGCCGAAATCGCAGCGCAGCGAGCGCGTCAGCATCGCGACGGCCGGCGTCGGGATCGGCCCGGTCATGAACACGTCGACGCCGACGGCGGTGAAGCCGGCCACCATGGCGGTCTCGATCATGTAGCCGGACAGCCGGGTGTCCTTGCCGATCACGACGCGATGCCGATGCCCGCCGCGCCGGAACGCGATGCCGACGCTCATCGCCACCTTCATGGCGATTTCCGGCGTGATCGGCCAGCGGTTGGCGGTCCCCCGGATGCCGTCGGTGCCGAAGTATTTTTTCGTCATGATCGCGTCGCTCTTCGTTAGCCGTGGCCCGCCCTGTCGGCAGAGTGGCCCTCGACCGGGCCGCGGCGTTGTCGACCGCTTCGATACCTCATCAACCGGCCGGCAGGCCAGACCCGTCGCCGGACGGGCGATCGGCAGCATTTCCCACCGAGTCGCCGAGACCGAGGGCGGCAAGGTGCCACGCCTTCACACATGGTTCAAAAGGCCTGCGCCAAATTTGCGGCATCCCTTCCCGACCGCGGGTCCCATGGTACATTGGCGGACCGAACCGGAGGATGCAGAATGTCACTTCGACACGTCGGCGCCGTCCTGGCGCTCGGCCTTTGCCTGACCGGCACCCCCGCCCAGGCCGACAACATCGTCACGGCGCCGCAAAACGATCGGGAACTCGCCGTTGCCGCCAGCAAGGCGCAGGCGAGCCTGTCCGAATTCCTCAAGGCGGCGATCCCGCCTGCCCCCGGCACCACCGGACACTCGGTGAAGATTCCCTTGCGACAAGGCGGCGTAACCGAATGGGTCTGGATCAACGGGCTGACGCTGAAAGGCGGCGACACGGTGGTCGGGTCGCTGGGCAACACGCCCGCGATCGTGAAGGGCTTCACGCCCGGCCAGACGATCGAGGTCAAGCGCTCGGAAATCGTCGACTGGATCTATGAGAAGAACGGCCGCATGGCCGGTGGCTATTCGGTTTGCGTGCTGATCGGCCGCCAGAAGGGTGCCGCCGGCGTCGTCGAACTGAAGGCGGCCGGTTTCGCGTGCAATTGACGCAGTCAAAAACAAAATGCCCGCCTCCGAGGAGGCGGGCGCAATAGACGAAGCTAGACGAACGGCCCCGTCAGCTCGGCTGCGGGGCGACGCCGCCTTCCGGCTCGCCGGCCTTGGTCTCGCGCTTGGCGCCGCCGGCGCTGGGCACGGCGGAGGAGCGCTGGCTCGGCTGCTTGTCGCCGGAATCGCGGTGCGGCGGGTTGCCGTTGATCAGTTCCTTGATCTCTTCGCCCGACAGCGTTTCGTATTCGAGCAGGCCCTTGGCCACCGCGACGAAGTCGTCGTGCTTCTCGGTCAGGATGTGTCGCGCATCCGTATAGGCCTGGTCGATCAGGCGGCGGACCTCGCGGTCGATCGTCTGCGACGTCGCCTCAGAAATGTTCTGACGCTGGCCCATCGAATAGCCGAGGAACACCTCTTCCTGATTTTCGCCATAGGCGACCGTGCCGAGTTCGTCGGAGAAGCCCCAGCGGGTGACCATGGCCCGCGCCAGCTTGGTCGCCTGCTCGATGTCCGACTGCGCGCCGGAGGTGATGTTCTCCTTGCCGAAGGTGATCTCCTCGGCGACGCGGCCGCCCATCATGATGGCCAGACGCGAGGTCATCCACTTGTAGCGCACCGAATAGCGGTCGCCTTCGGGCAGTTGCATGACCATGCCGAGCGCCCGGCCGCGCGGGATGATGGTCGCCTTGTGCAGCGGATCGGCGGAGGGAACGTTGAGCGCCAGGATGGCGTGGCCGGCCTCGTGATAGGCGGTCAGTTCCTTCTCCTCCTGGGTCATGACGGACGAACGGCGCTCCGCTCCCATCATGATCTTGTCCTTGGCGTCCTCGAACTCGGCCATGGTCACGATGCGCTTGGAACGCCGCGCCGCCAGAAGGGCCGCCTCGTTGACGAGATTCATCAGGTCGGCGCCGGAGAAGCCGGGGGTGCCGCGGGCGATCACCTTCAGGTCGACGTCGGGAGCGAGCGGAACCTTGCGGACATGCACCTTGAGGATCTTCTCACGGCCGATCACGTCCGGGTTGGAGACGACGATCTGGCGGTCGAAGCGACCGGGGCGCAGCAGCGCGGGATCAAGCACGTCGGGCCGGTTGGTGGCCGCGATGATGATGATGCCCTCGTTCGGCTCGAAGCCGTCCATCTCGACGAGCAACTGATTGAGGGTCTGCTCGCGCTCGTCATTGCCGCCGCCAAGGCCGGCGCCGCGATGCCGACCGACCGCGTCGATCTCGTCGATGAAGATGATGCAGGGCGCGTTCTTCTTGGCCTGCTCGAACATGTCGCGGACGCGGCTGGCGCCGACGCCGACGAACATTTCCACGAAGTCGGAGCCCGAGATGGTGAAGAAGGGCACGTTGGCCTCGCCGGCGACGGCACGCGCCGTCAGCGTCTTGCCGGTGCCGGGCGGGCCGACGAGCAGGACGCCGCGCGGGATGCGGCCGCCGAGGCGCTGGAACTTCTGCGGATCGCGCAGGAACTCGACGATCTCCTGAAGATCTTCCTTGGCCTCGTCGATGCCGGCCACGTCGTCGAAGGTCACGCGGCCGTGAGCCTCGGTCAGAAGCTTGGCCTTGGACTTGCCGAAGCCCATCGCCTTGCCGCCGGAGCCCTGCATCTGGCGCATGATGAACAGCCAGGCGGCGACGATCAGCAGCATCGGGAACCAGGTCATCAGCACGTTGAGCAGGCTGAAATTCTCGCCCGCCGGCCGCGCCTTGATGATCACCTCCTTGCGCCGCAGCAGCTCGACATATTGCGAGTCCTTCGGCGCGTAGGTCTGGAAGCGGCCGCCGCTGGTCAGGTTGCCGGAGATCTGCTGGTCGACGATGGTCACGTCCTTGACGCGACCGTTCTCGACCTCGTCGAGGAACTGCGAGAAGGCGATATCGGTCTGGTCGCCCGATTTGCCCGGTGCCTGGAACAGCTGGAACAACGCGATCAGCAGGAGACCGATCACGACCCACAGTGCGAAGTTCCGGAAATTGGCGTTCATCAGGATTTCCCACAAAAACGGGCAACACAGGATCGCAGCCGGCCTGTGCCGACTGCCCATGGCTCCCGCGTTCCGAGACCTAAAATAGGTCGTGGACCGGCGAAAGCCAAGTCGACCGGACTTCGGATGTCCGTTCCGATGACGGAATCGTTACGTTCGGTCCCACCGCGGCCGGAAACGGGTCCGATCGGCGGGCGGGACGCGCCGCATCGGCCAGGACGGCGGCAAGAATGGCCGCCGAATCCGGGTCGCCCGGAGCGGCCGCGACAAGTTCCGAAAGGCCCGGCGGCAGCGCGACGACCGTCACGTCCGGGACCTCCGCCATCCCGAAGGCGGGCACACCGACAAGACTTTCGCCGCGCCGGATCGCCGGGACGGCATCAAGTGCGAAAGCCGGCAGGCCGAGGTCCCGCGCGGCCACGAGCCGTTTCGCGTCCGCACGGCCGAGATCGCCGACGGTCAGCGGGAGCCCTGGGCCGTCGGACGTTCCGACCGCGAAGCGACCGTCCCAAAGGACGCCGACCGCCGGCACCAACGGCACCGGGCTCCGGTCGGAGCGGCCGGTTTCGCGCAGGAACCAGAGATCGTCGCCGTCCGGCCGGATCAGTGCCCCGCCGAGCGTGCGTCGGGTCAGGGCTGTGCCCGCGGCGATCGATGCACCCAGCGCCTGCAGCCGCTCGGCGCGCGGCCCGGGGCCGGCGCCCCCGGCGTGACGGATGAGGCTGCCGAGCGCACGCAGGCGAACGATATCCGGTGCGGAGGCTAAAGCGGCCCGCGCGATGCGCGCGAAACCGCCGGGATGGATCAGCGCGTCGGCCAGGACGGCCGAGGTCGCCGTATCGAGCGCGCCGGCCGCAGCCGCCATGTGCTCGGCGGTCAGAGCGAGGCGCTCCGGTGATAGGCCGAAGGCCCCGGCGGATGCCAGGAGACCGCGCACCCGCACGCGAGCGAAGCGCTCGCTCCGGTTCGACGGGTCCTCGATCCAATCCAGCCCGCGCGTTTCGAGCGTCGCCACCAGGCGCCGCTTCGGGACCGACAGAAGGGGCCTGAGCAGGGCGACCGGTCCGAGCCGGCGGACCGAGGGCATCGCCGCGAGGCCGTGGACCCCGCTGCCGCGCGCGAGATTGAGCAACAGCGTCTCGGCCTGGTCATCGAGCGTGTGGGCGGTGACGAGGCCGTCGCAGCCGGCCCGGATGGCGGCGGCGAGAAGAAGGCGGTAGCGCGCCCGGCGGGCGGCGTCCTGCAGGTTGGCGGCGGGCTTGTCACCGCGCCAGACGAGCGAGCGGGCCGGAAGCGAGAGACGGTCGGCGAAACGCAGGACGGCGAGCGCTTCGATACCGGACTCTGCGCGCAGGCCGTGGTCGACGGTCAGGACGACGGGCGGCTCGGCGCCTGGACGGCGCGCACTCCACTCCGCGAGGAGGAGCGCCAGCGCGGTCGAATCGGCACCGCCCGAGACGGCGACGGCCAGTCGGCGAAAACCGGCAAGCGGGGCGAACAGACGATCCGCTTCGGTCCGGCCGAGCGGACCGTCAGCACTTGGCACGGATCTTCTCGGCCTGGGCGCGGTCGCGGATCGGCTTGGAGGCCTTGGGATATTTGGTCAGCAGTTCGTCGTAGCTGGTGCAGGCCGCCTTGCGCTCGCCGTAGCCCTGCAGGGCGATGCCGAGCTTGAGCAGGCTGTCGGGTGCGTTGCGGCCGTCGGGATACTGCGTGTAGCTCTTCAGGAAGGCGTCGCCGGCCTCGCGGAACATATTGCGCGCCAGAAGGCTCTCGCCAAGCCAGTAGAGCGCGCTGCCCGAACGCCGGTCGGTCGGATGGTTGGCGAGGAAGGTGCGGAAGCTGGTTTCCGCCAGTTCGTACTCGCCGTTCAGGATGTAGCCGTAGGCGGCGTCATATTCGTCGGCCGGACTGGCCATGCCGCCCGGCTCGGCGCCGCGCAGGCGCGGATTGACGGTGGTGACGGCGGCGGTCCGCGGCTGGGGCGGCGGCGGCCCCAGATTGACGCCCGGAGGGGCGTCGCTGTCCTGGAGGACCGCCTGCGGGGCGGGCGCATAGACGACGCCGCCATTGGCCCCCATGGCACCGCTGCGGGCGCCGAGATCGAGCGGCCCCTGGCCGCCGATCACTCCGCCGATCGGATCGCCATTGGCGGACAATTGCCCGAGCGGAGCGGGCGGCGCCCCCGGGCCGGGCCGCGGCACCGGTCCGGCCGGCGCAGTGCCGTAGACCGGCGCCGCCGGATAGACCCCGCCCTGTGCGGCCGGATAGCCGCCGCCTTGCGCGGGGCGCCCCGGTCCTGCACCGCCGATCGGAGCCGGCGGGACGGCAGGCGCCCCGTCGTCGGCGTAGACGGCACCGGCCGGCGGGGCCAGTTCGGTCTTCTTCTGGCCCGGCTGCGGCCGGCGCTGCGGCTGCTGGCCGCCCTGTCCGTTCTCGATCTCCTGCAGGCGGTACTCGAAGTCCTTCTGCATGCGGGTCATGCCGTCCTGCAGCTGGCGGACCTGGAAGCCCATCTGCTCGAGCTGGCCGTTCAGATTGCGGATCTGGCCTTCGAGCTGCTGGATCTTCAGATTGAGTTCGGCTTGACGCCGCTGGGCGATATCGGCGCCGCTGTCGCCACCCAGGCCGAACAGGTTCTGCGCGGCGGCCGGACCGGCCAGCCCGAGCGCCAGGACGGCGCCGACGAGGAGGCGCCCGCCGGCGCCGAAGATGCGCGAGACCATCCCGGTCAAACCGGGAGGGGGCGCTGTGGGTACGACGATACCTGCCATTGAGGAGAAGCCCCGGTTCACGGAGGTCGCCTGCCGCCCGGCGGGCGGCCACCTCCGGAAACTCGCCGATACCATGGCGCGGGCCATTCGGCCAAAGTTTGACTGATTTGAAGCGGAAGCGGGAGGGTTGCAGGGCGGCCACAGGGTGCCGGCCGCAAAGATTACCATTTCGTAACGTCTCGGTATCCCTGCTGCCATGCAGCAAGGCTTAAGGTGAGGACGCATTTCGAAACGGGGAACAGACCCATGTCCGTCAAGGATTCCACCGCCGGCTACGGCAGCCTGTCGATCGCTCTGCATTGGATCGGCGCCGTGCTGGTGATCGCGCTTTTCATTCTCGGCAATCGTCTCGAGGACATTCCGAAGGGGCCGGATTTCATCGCCGCCCGCAACCTGCATGTCGGGCTCGGCGTGATCGGCTTCGCCTTCCTGGCCGCCCGCATCCTCTGGCGCCTCGCCAGTCCGGTGCCGCATGTCGCCTCCAACAGTCCGGCACTCGATCGCATCGCGGTTTTCGTCCAGGCCGCCCTGCTGGCCCTGATCGCGGTGCTGATCGTAACCGGACCGCTGTCGATCTGGGCCGGCGGACGGCCGATTAACCTGTTCGACATCGCCTCCATCCCCAGCCCGATGCCCAAGATCGACTGGCTGCACGAAGGCCTTGAGGTCGTCCACGCCATCGCCTCGAAGGCGATCCTGGTGCTGGTCGGCCTGCACGTGCTCGGCGCGTTGAAGCATGCCATCGTCGACCGCGACGGCCTGATCCGGCGGATGCTGGTTCCCGCGCGCTGAGGGCGTCTACCGAATCGGCGCACCAAAAGACATCGGCGGCCTCTCGGCCGCCGATATGCGTCTTCATGTCGGCTGGCCGTAGGGCCGCCGGATTCGATCAGGACCCGGCGCCGTTCAGCACCGTCACCGCGCGGCGGTTCTGGTTCCAGCAGGTGTCCGCATCGCAAACAGCGACCGGGCGCTCCTTGCCGTAGGAGATGGTCTTGAGACGGGTCGGCGGCACGCCGCGCGAGATCAGATAGTCGCGGGCGGCGGCGGCACGGCGGGCGCCGAGCGCGATGTTGTATTCGCGCGTGCCGCGCTCGTCGGCATGGCCTTCGACCGTGACGGTGTAGCGGGCATAGCGGGCGAGCCAAGCGGACTGGCGGTCGAGCGTACCGCGGGCTTCCGTGGTCAGGTCGGACGAATCGGCCGTGAAGAAGACACGGTCGCCGACATTGACGACGAAATCCTGCTGGCTGCCCGGGGTGGCGGCACCGGCGCCGCCGAGGCCGCCACCGGCCCCCATCTCCGAGGGCGTCTGGCTGGCGCAGGCGCCGAGCGCCAGGGTGGCCGCGAGCGCGGCGGCGAACTTCACGACGCGCCCATGACGCAGCACGAGAGACATGGTCGGCTTGCTCCTTCGAATGGATACTCTTCAGTATCCCTAATGCGGCTTGGTTAAGGTGCGGTACAGAAGCATGGTGAACGAAACGTTTACTGTGCTTCGGGACCGGCTGAATTGCTGAGTTTCTGTGTCGACCCCGAGTGTGGTCGAAAGGTGTCGCGCCGGCGGCACTCCGGTGCCGGCGCTTTACTGTTGCATCGAGGCATCACTTGAGAAGCGACGACCAGGCCGGATCCGACGCGAAGGCCGGCGTCCGAATCTGCGTCAGGACGTTGCCGGTGACATCGGCGAGCCACAGCCCGGGACCGCCGGAAGGACCGCCCGATTCGCGGAAGAACATCACGTAGCGGCCGTTCGGCGACCAGGTCGGGCCTTCGTTGTGGTAGCCCTCTGTGAGGATGCGCTCGCCGGAACCGTCCGGACGCATGACCCCGATCTTGAACGACCCGCCGTCCTGCTTGGTGAAGGCGATGTAGTTGTTGTCGGGATCGGGCGACCAGACCGGCGTCGAATAGCGGCCCGATCCGAAGCTGATGCGGCGCGGGTTGGAGCCGTCGGCCCCCATCACATAGAGCTGCTGGGAGCCGCCGCGGTCGGACTCGAACACGATCTGCGATCCGTCCGGCGAATAGGACGGCGAGGTGTCGATCGCCGCGCCCTGGGTCATCGGGCGCACCTGCCGGCTGGCCAGATCCATCACGTAGAGGTTGGCGTCGCCTTCCTTCTGCAGGGAGAACAGCAGGCGCCCGCCATCGGGCGAGAAGCGCGGCGAGAAGGTCATCGACGGGAAATCGCCGACCAGCTGGCGGGCACCGTTGTTGACGTTGAGGATGAAGACCTTCGGGTCGCCCTGGCCGTAGGACATATAGGCGACCTGCTGGGAGGTCGGCGAGAAACGCGGCGTCAGCACCAGTTCCTGGCCGCGGGTCAGGTAGCGCACGCCCTGCCCGTCCCAGTCCATGATGGCGAGGCGCTTGACGCGGGCATTCTTCGGACCCGTCTCGTCGACGAAGGCGACGCGGCTGTCGAACATGCCTTTGAAGCCGGTCAGCTGCGAATAGGCGGCATCGGCGACGATATGGGCGAGGCGGCGGATATTGTCGCGCGAGGTGGCGAACTGCTGGCCGACCAGCTGCTGGCCGGTCGCCACATCCCAGACCCGCACCTGGGCGACGATCTGGCCGCCCTGGTCGGAGACCGTACCGGCGATCAGGGCCTGCACGTTGAGCGGGCGCCAGTTGTTCCAGTTCGGCATCTCGCCGGCACCGACCACCTTGTCGAGATAGGCGGCGGGATCGACCGGGGCGAAATAGCCGGAGGCCTTCAGGTCCTGCGCGACGATGCGCGAGACCTCGGCACCAAGCTGCGGATCGCCCGAGAAGCCGGGCACCGCGATCGGCATCGGCGTGAACGGCTGACCCGGGGTGATGGTGATCTTCAGCTGGGCGGCCGCGGGCGCGACCGCTGCGGCAGTCGCCAGGACGACAGTCGTCAGAGCGGCAAGGGCCGCCACCATCCTTCGGATGGCCCGATCGCGGCCCGAAAATCCGGCCAGGCGCCGGAACAAGGTCGTCATGGTCTTCCTCGTCGTCTTGGCCACGCGTCTCGGCCGGACCCGAAACGCCGTCGGCCTTGAGCGGTGCTGGTCATAGGTCCTTCGGATCGAAAGTGGCCTCGATGTCGGACCAGGTCTGGAATTTCTCGGCAGGCAGCCGATAGGGGCCGCACTGCAGGATCGCACGCTCGGCGCTGCGGCCGAGGCCGGGGCCGAGCGGATGGGCCGGGCCGCTGACCACCGAGGGCCGTCCGTTAACCGAGCCATCCTGATTGAGCGAGAAGCGCATGACCACCCGAATATTGGCTTCGGCAGAGCCGATCGGCGGATTCCAGCACTTCTTGATCTGCCCGATCAAGGCGTCGACCTCGGTCTGGGTCATCTTGATGGCGCTATTCTGACCGGTCACGCTGCCGAGCGAGGCGGTGCGCGGCGCCGTCGAAGCCGCGGTTCCCGTCGGGGTGCGGCTCAGAATCTGAGAGATGTCGCGGGCATTGAACGAGGACTTGGAGTCCGAGGCGGTCGTCGGAGTGGCGACGCTGGCCGTGCGGGTCGGCTCGGGCTTGGCCGTCGGCTTGGCGGCGGGTTTCGGCTCGGGTTTCGGCTCCGGCTTCTTCTCGGCCTTCTCCAGGATCTTGTCGAGCGCCTTCTGGTCCTTCGGCGGCTCCTTGACCTCGGGCGGCTTGCCCTCGCCGTTGTCGCGCGCCTTCTCGGCCTCGCGCGGCTTGTCCGGCTTCGGCTCGTCGGGCTTGGGCTCAGGCTTGGCGACGGGCTTCGGCTCGGGCTTGGGTTCCGGTTTGGGCGGCTCCGGCTTGTGCTCGGGCGGACGCGGCGGGGTCGGCTTCTGGTCGTCCTTGGTGACCGCGGCGACCTGCTTCTTCTCCGGCGGTGGCGGGGGCGGCAGTTCCTCGGCCTTGCTGGTGCCGGCGCGCTCGCCGGTCGTGTCCTTGAGCGCCTTGACGGTTTCCTTCGGGACGATCTCCTGGGCCGGCTTGGCCGTCTTCTGGCCGAGCCGCAGCTGCGTCGCCTCGGCAATCGGCACGAACTCGACAGGAAGCGCATCGACCACCGTGACGGAATCGGTCTTCGTGCCGGGAAGCGACAGGATCGCCCAGGCCAGAAGCGCCGAATGCAGCGCGATCGATGCCGGCAGCCCGAGCTTCACCGCGCCGCAACCTCCTCGGTGGAGACAAGGCCGATCTTCTTGAAGCCGGCCTGATTCAGGCGTCCCATGACGCGGATCACCGCGCCATAGTCGGCCGCCTTGTCGCCGCGCACATAGATGCGCTCGTCGGCGCCGTTCTTGGCCATGGCCTGGAGGGTCGGGATCAGGTCCTCGATCTTCAGTTCCTTGTCCTGCAGGAACAGCTTGCCCTTGGCGTCGACCGAGATGGTGATCGGCTGGGTCAGCCCCTCGAGCGGCTTGGCCTTGGATTCCGGCAGGTCGATCGGCACGCCGGTTGTCATCAGCGGCGCGGCGACCATGAAGATGATCAGCAGCACCAGCATGACGTCGATGAACGGCGTCATGTTGATCTCATTCATGATGGCGTGCTTGGAGCTGCGCCGACGCCGGCGCCCGCCCGAGCTCTCGCCCCCTCCGACAGCCATGCCCATGTCGGATCCCCCTCAGGCCGCCTGCCGCTCGTCGATCTGCCGCGACAGGATCGCCGAGAATTCGTCCGCGAAGGTTTCCAGCCGGGCGCCGAGCGCGCTCGAATCCGAGGACAGCTTGTTGTAGGCGATGACCGCCGGGATGGCCGCGACGAGGCCGATCGCGGTCGCGAACAGCGCCTCCGCGATGCCCGGTGCGACGACCGCCAGCGAGGTGTTCTTGGAGGCCGCGATGCCCTGGAAGGCGGTCATGATGCCCCAGACCGTGCCGAACAGGCCGATGAAGGGCGAGGCCGAGCCGATCGTCGCCAGCACCAGCAGCTTCGACTGCATCCGCTCCAGTTCGCGCGCGATGGTCACGTCCATGACCTTGTCGATGCGCGTCTCCAGCGAACCGATCGCGGCGCGGCCGCCCTCGTGGCTCCGCTTCCATTCGCGCATCGCCGCCACGAACAGCGCCGACATGCCGACATTGGTCCGGTTGGAGAGCGTCCGGTACAGGTCCTCCAGGCTCTGGCCGGACCAGAAGACCTGTTCGAAATGATCCATCTGCTTGCGCGTGCGGGTGTAGAGGATGACCTTGTCGATCACGATCGCCCAGCACCAGATCGAGGCCGAGATCAGCCCGATCATCACGATCTTCACGACCAGATGCGCGTTGATGAACAGGGTGAGGAGGGACATCGTCGCAGCACTCGGCGCAGAAAGCGCGACCTGCGTGACGTTTGCGGGATCCATCTCGTTCCGTCTCCTCTGCCGCCGCCGCAGCGGGCTGTCGCCCCGCCTCGGTCTGTGCGCCACCATCCCCGGGTCCGCCCGAAGGGCAACCCGGTGGTCAGCGATCCCGGCGCGAATGGTCGGGAGGCGTTCGAGTGCGGGAGATTCGGACCATGCCCGCCCCTGGGCAATGCGATCCTGATCTGTCCGCCTTCCTGCCTGCCGAATATGGCCAAACGACGACCCGGCCAGTTTCGTGGATCCCAGCAAGACCTTGTCAAGGTTAAAGAACCATTACGTTTCCGCAATGCAACAAGGCGTGGCGGCCATGCGGCCGACGAACAGCCGGCGATCGGATCGGCGTGACGGCCCGGACGGCGCGGCGTTCAGTCCGCCGCGGCGGTGGCCCCGCCGCCGAGTGCCGCACGGATCGGCATCGGAATGCGCCGAGGCCGGCCTTCCAGCGAAATCGCCGCAACCGTCACCCGCGCGGCCACCAGCGTTTCGCCGCCGCGGAGGACCGCCTGACGCATGACGAGCCGGGCGCCGGCGATCTCTTCGACCGCGGTCGTCACCTGCAGGAGGTCGTCGAGCCGGGCGGGCTTCCGGAAATCGAGGTCCATGTGCCGGACGGCGAACAGGATGCCGTCCGGGCCGGCAGCGAGTTCCGACTGGCGGATGCCGGCCAGGCGCAGGAAATCGGTCCGGCCGCGTTCCATGAAGCGGACATAGCCGGCGTGATAGACGATGCCGCCAGCGTCGGTATCCTCCCAGTAGATGCGCAGGTCGAGCCGATGGATGCCCTGGTCGATGCGCCCGGCAAGGGCGCGGTCGGAATGTCCGGCGGTCATTCGTCGTCGCCCTGGGTGAAGAGCGGCATCTGGTCCGGGCGGCTCGCCGGCACCGGCAGCCCCATATGGCGGAAGGCGGCCGCGGTCAGCACGCGGCCGCGCGGCGTGCGCATGACGAAACCCTGCTGGATCAGATAGGGCTCGACGATCTCCTCGATCGCGTCGCGCGGCTCCGACAAGGCAGCCGCGATGGTCTCGATGCCGACCGGCCCGCCCGAGAAGGAGACCGCGATCACGGTCAGATAGCGCCGGTCGAGCTGGTCGAGCCCGGCCTCGTCGACCTCCAGACGGCGCAGCGCGCTGTCGGCCGACTGCCGGTCGATGCGGTCCTTGCCGCCGACGACGGTGAAGTCGCGCACCCGGCGCAGGAGCCGGCCGGCGATGCGCGGCGTGCCACGCGAACGCCGGGCGACCTCGTTGGCGCCTTCGGGGGTGATGCCGATGCCCATCAGCCGCGCGCCGCGGGTGACGATCAGTTCCAACTCGTCGACGGTATAGAAATTGAGTCGTATCGGGATGCCGAAGCGGTCGCGCAGCGGCGTCGTCAGGAGGCCGAGCCGGGTCGTCGCACCGACCAGCGTGAAGCGGGCGAGGTCGATCCGGACGGAACGCGCCGCCGGGCCCTCCCCGATGATCAGGTCGAGCTGGTAGTCCTCCATCGCCGGATAGAGGATCTCCTCCACCGCCGGGTTGAGCCGGTGGATCTCGTCGATGAACAGCACGTCGCGCTCTTCGAGATTGGTCAGGAGCGCGGCCAGATCGCCGGCCTTGGCGATCACCGGCCCGGATGTCGCGCGAAAATTGACACCGAGTTCGCGCGACACGATCTGCGCCAGGGTGGTCTTGCCGAGGCCGGGCGGGCCGACGAAGAGGACATGGTCGAGCGCCTCGCGCCGCGCCTTGGCGGCCTCGATGAACACCTTCATGTTCTCGCGCGCCTGCGCCTGGCCGACGAAATCGCCGAGCGTCTGCGGGCGCAGCGAGGCATCGACATCCTCTTCGCGCTTCTCCCCGGAGACGAGGCGTTTGGGCGTGGTCATCGGATCGGGCGTCCTGGCGGGTTCCGGGCATCGGCTGCGCGGGGCTCGCGCGGCGGAACGAATCGTGTCTGGCGCCACTCTACCGATTGGCCGTCGCCATTCCATCGCGTATCATCGCGTGCAGTCCCGAACCGGAGCCTGGGCGATGGCGAGCGCGATCCCCAAATTCGAAACCATGAGCTTCGACGACTTCGAGGAGCTGCTGCTCGACAAGCCGGACAACGAGCGCTGGGAACTGATCGGCGGCCGGGTCATCCGCGGCATGGTCGGCGCGCGCTGGGAGCATCACATCATCGCGCAGAACCTGATGGTCGCCCTGCGCAGCCACATCAAGGCGACCGGGCGTCCCTGCCGGGTGTTCCAGGAAACTTTCTTCCTGAAGCGGCGCGAGTTGGATCTCGCCGTGCTGCCGGACGTGATGGTCCGCTGCGGTCCGATGGAGCCGGCATCGGCCTCCGTTCCCGACCCGATGGTCGTCATCGAGGTCCTCTCCCCCGGGACCGAACCGCGCGACCGTTACGACAAGTGGGACGGCTACCGCCAGATCCCGAGCCTGCAGCATTACGTGCTGGTTCATCGCGACCGCATCCTGGTCGAGATCAAGACGCGCCAGGGCCCGGAGTGGACCACCACGGTCGTCGACGATCCTGCGGCCACGTTCGCGCTCGCCGCGCTCGACTTCCGCATGCCGCTGGCCGCGGTCTACGAGGACGTGCTGCCGGGCTGAGACAGGGCGAGACCCGCGGCGGCGCGGCGGATCAGGTCGTTGCGCGTCGCCCCGTGACCCGCCTCCCGGATGGCGGCATCGACGGCCGCCTCGATCGTCGAGCGGTCGTGGTCGAGATAGCGCAGCGCCTCGATGACGGCGGCGCGGTCGGCGGCAACCGCCTCGCCTTCGGTGAGCGCGCGCGGCGCCACGATCCGCCCGGCGAGCCATCCGGCCACGCCGCCGCCGAGCGCGAACGGCACCGCGAGGATCGGCTGGCCGATGCCGAACAGTGCCAGCGACGTCCCGGCCCCGATCACCGCACCGAGCCCGCCCGCCGCGATCCGCACCGGGCGACGCCCCGCCCCGGCCGCCCGGGCGATGCCGACGATCAGTCCCGTCGCCATGGCCGGGACCAGCCAGATCCGATAGGCGGTCATCACGACCACGACCGGCGTGGCGGCGACCGCTTCGAGGTCGGCGACCGGTGCTCCGTGAGCGAGCCAGAGCACGAGCACGGTCGCCAGGGCCAGGACCGCGCCGATCCCCGGCCCGGCCAGCGCGAAGAGGACGGTGACGCCGAGAATTTCGGACAGTTTGCGCATGCAGGCCCCGCCCCGCTCCTTCAGGTGCCGGTGCCGCCGCCCGCGACCGGGACCGCCGCGCGGCTGGCCGCCCACCGGCGCAGGATCGCCGCGGTGACGACGGCCGAGACCGCGCCGCAGGAGCCGACCATCAGGAAGACCGAGATCGCCGAGGGGCTGGTGGTCACGCCGAGCAGGGTGCCGAGCCCGAACAGACCGAGCAAGCCGGCCCAGAGCATGGACGAGACGGCGCCGATCCAGAGGCATTCCAGAAAGCCCGGCTCCCGGGTCGGCCGCCAAAGCAGGGCGCCGGCCGCGAAGGCCGGGGCCGCGCCGTAGAGATAGCTCGCCACAAGCATCAGGGCCGCGATCTCTCCGCTGAAGGACGTCGTGACCATCCGACCGATCGTCGGGTCGAACAGCATGGCGAGCGCCAGGAACCAACAGGCGCCGACCAGGGGGCCGACAGCCATGTAGACGAGGCCGGTCCTCAGCCGAGCGAAACGGCTGCGCGCATCCCTGTTCGGTTCGTCCATCATGCCCCTGTCGGGTTGTCCCGCGCGCCCTTGAACCATCAGCCGACGAAAAGGCGGCCGGATCGTGACGGCACCCGTGCCGGCGCGCCGCTACTTCGCCAGTTCGCGCAGGCCGACGCGGATCAGTTGCTCGGTCGTCGCCGCCTCGCCGAGATTGCGCGAAGCGGCCGCCACCGCGGCGGTCGCCTGCAGGCTCGGATAGCCGAGATTGACCAGCGCCGAGACCGCATCGGCCATCGGCTTCGGCGCCGTCCGGGTGGAAGCCTCCGCGCCGGGGAGATGCGACCCGCCGGGATCGGTCGCCCCGAAGGCCGGCGCCTTGTCCTTCAGCTCCTGGCAGATGCGCTCGGCCAGCTTCTTGCCGACGCCGTTGGCCCGGGCGAGCCCGGCGGCATCCTTGAGCGCGATGGCGGTCGCCAGTTCGACCGGCTTCAAGACCGACAGGATGGCGAGGGCGACCTTGACGCCGACCCCCTGCACCGTGCCGAGCAGGCGGAACCAGTCGCGCTCCTCCTCGGAGACGAAGCCGAACAGGCGGATCATGTCCTCGCGGACATAGGTCTCGATGGTCAGCACCGCGGCCTCGCCGACCGGCGGCAGGGTCTGCAGCGTGCGCGCGGAACAATGGCAGACATAGCCGACGCCATGCACGTCGAGGATCACGGTGTCCTCGCCAAAGCTGTCGACGACACCCTTGAGACGGCCGATCATGGCGCCCTCCCGGCAAGACGCAGGGCCGTCTGCAGCGACGGCCGGTGGTGGGCATGGCAGATGGCGATGGCCAGCGCATCGGCCGGATCGTCGCCCTCGAAGACCGCCTTGGGCAGCAGGATGCGGACCATGTGGTGGATCTGCCGCTTCTCGGCATGGCCGGCACCGACGATCGCCTTCTTGATCGCGTTCGGCGCATATTCGGCGACGCGCAGGCCGGCCTTGGCGGGCACCAGCATGGCGATGCCGCGCGCCTGGCCGAGCTTCAGCGTCGAGGTCGGATTGACGTTGACGAAGGTCTGCTCGACCGCCGCCTCGTCCGGCGTATGGCTGCCGATCACCGCGACCAGGCCGTCGTGCAGTTCGACCAGACGATCGGCGAGGCCCTCGTCGGCGCTCGACCGGATCACGCCGGCGGCGACGAAGGACAGCCGGTTGCCGGCCATGTCGATGATGCCCCAGCCGGTGCGCTGCAAGCCCGGGTCGATGCCGATGATTCGGATGATCTCTGCCATGGCCACGAGTGGTAGCCGGGCCGCCGACCCGCCGCCAGAGGCTGGCGCGCGTGACCGGGTGACGCCGGCCTTCGCCGTGCGCCATCCGGCCGGCCCTCATGCAGGCAAGGCGGTGGCGCGCCCTCGGGCGACCGGCTAGTTTCCGTCGCCGGCCTGCTTCGGGCCGGACCAAGCCGATCGCTTCATGTCCGACTTTCTCATCTCCTGGCTGCGCGTCGCCGACGGCCACGACGCCGCGATTCTTCTCGGCATCGCGGTTCTGGCCGGGCTGGTCCGCGGCTTCGCCGGCTTCGGCGCCGGCATGGTGTTCGTGCCGGTGGCAGCGACCGTGGTCGGCCCGGCGGCGGCGGTCGGGCTGATCTGGACCATCGACGTGCCGATCACGCTCCACTATGCGGTCGGCTCGACGCGCGGCTGCAACTGGCGCGATATCGGCCCGCTGCTGCTTGGCTGCCTGCTTGGCCTGCCGGTCGGCATGATGCTGCTAACCGGGCTCGACCCGACCGCCCTGCGCTGGGCGACCTCGGTCTTCATCCTGGTCTCGGTCGCCGCGATGGCGTCGGGCTGGCGCTATCGCGGCCGGCCCGGCATGGGGGCGACCGGATCCGTCGGCCTGCTTTCGGGGGTGACCACCGGCCTGATCGGCATCGGCGGCCCGTTCATCGCCATGTTCTGGCTCGGCGGGCCGGACGATGCCGGCACGGTCAAGCGCAACCTGAACGCCTATTTCGGCCTGACCACCGTCACCATCGGCCCGGCCTTCTTCGTCAAGGGCATCATCACCGGGGGCCTGATCCTGAGTGCGCTGCCGCTGATCGTCGCCTATACGGCCGGCGTTCTCGCCGGAACCTCCGGTTTCCAGCGCGGCGGCAAGGGCATCTATCGGCCGATCGCACTGTTGGTTGCGGCGGCGGCGGCGATCAGCAGCCTGCCGGCACTCGATCCGTGGCTGCGCTGAAGACTTGAGCGCCAGCGCGATGGCAATCCCGCACCGGGGCTGCTACAGGCTGACGCATTCAGACATCGCATCCGGAGGCGGTATGGGCTGGATCAGTCCGAACTTCATTACCATCCTGGTCGTGCTCGGTGTCTCGGCAACCGTCTGCTTCTTCGACCTGATCCAATCCGATCTCGCCGTCTTCACTTTCGTGCTGGCGGGCTGGGTGGCGAGCGTCTGTCTGCACGAATTCGGCCATGCGGTTGCAGCCTGGTACGGCGGCGACCGGTCGGTCGCCCACAAGGGTTATCTCAATCTCGATCCGGTCCAGTATGTCGATCCGGTCAACAGCATCCTGCTGCCGGTCGTCGTGCTCGCGCTCGGCGGCATCGGCCTGCCCGGCGCCGCGGTCTATATCGAGACCCGCTTCATCCGTTCGGCACGCTGGCTCTCCTTCACGGCCGCGGCCGGGCCGCTGATGAATTTGGCGCTGCTGGTCGTCCTCGCCCTGCCCTTCATGCTCGGGCTGGATCTCTGGGGCGGCGGCACGCGCTTCTGGGCGGCGCTGGCCATGCTGGCCTTCCTGCAGGCGACCTCGGTGATGTTCAATCTACTGCCGGTGCCGGGTTTCGACGGCTACGGCATCATCGAGCCGTTCCTGCCCTATTCGATCGTCCAGCGCATACATCCCTGGCGCTTCGTCGCGCCGGCCATCGTCCTGGTCGCGCTGCTCGCAATTCCGGATTTCGGGCGCGCGATCATCGACAAGGCCGGCGCCATGACCATGACGGCCGGCGTGCCGCCGTTCCGGATCTATGAAGGTTTCGGCCGCTTCCGCTTCTGGAAGCGGATGGGCGCCGTCGACGGCACCGCGCACTTCGCCCTGGACCGGTCCGCCCCTGGCCGCGCCGCGTCGGTCTGAACCGGAGATCGCCGCGAGCCCGTGAGCGACCCGTCGGCGGAAAGCCGTCGGGCGAGCCGGATCGCAAGACAAGCCTGGCCGCCGGGCGCTTTCGTCGATCCGGCCGGGACTCCCGGCCGGATCGGAGCATCGATCAGGCCGCGGTCAGCTTGGCCATGATCTCGTCGGAGACTTCGAAATTGGTGTAGACATTCTGCACGTCGTCATCGTCCTCGAGCTGGTCGACGAGCTTCATCAGGGTCTGCGCCTTTTCCTCGTCGACCGGCACCGTATTCTGCGGCTTCCAGATCGCCTTGATCGACTTGGCGGCGCCGAGCGTGGCCTCCAGCGTCTTGGAGACCTCGCCGATCGCCTCGAAGCCGCACAGGATGACGTGCGTCTCCTCATCCGAGACGACATCGTCGGCACCGGCCTCGATGGCGGCATCCAGGATGCCGTCGGCGGTACCCGCCGAGGCCGGATAGACGATCTCGCCGACATGGTCGAAGGAGAAGGAGACCGAGCCGGTCTCGCCGAGCGCGCCGCCATGCTTGGTGAAGGCCGCGCGGACCGCCCCGCCGGTGCGGTTGCGGTTGTCGGTCAGCGTCTCGACGATCACGGCGACGCCGGCCGGGCCGTAGCCCTCGTAGCGCACCGTCTCGTAGTTGGCGCCGTCCGCCCCGGCCGCCTTCTTGATGGCGCGCTCGATATTGTCCTTCGGCATATTCTCCGCGCGCGCATTCAGGATGGCGAGGCGGAGCTTGGAATTCATGGACGGGTCCGGCACGCCGTCCTTGGCCGCGACCGTGATCTCGCGCGCGAGCTTCGAGAAGAGCTTCGACCGGACGGCGTCCTGCTTGCCCTTCCGGTGCATGATGTTCTTGAACTGTGAATGTCCGGCCATGCGCGCCTCGCTGAGGTGTCTTCGGTAGTCGGGGGCGTTCCGCCCGGACCGGACGTCCGGGTCGCCGCCTCGCCGCGATCGATCGAAAGCGGTTGGGCTTATAGGCCGCGCCGCTACAAGAATCCAGCCGCGCCGCTATGCTGGTCTTCCCGCACCCGCGAAGGAGCCGGCCCAACCATGCCGTTGCACCCCGTCCGCCCAGTCATCGGCCTGATGCTGGGCTGCCTCTTCGGCCCGTCGGCGATCTCGGCCGAAGAGGTCGCGTGGACCCGCTTCGTGCCCGACGCCTATGACGGCGAACTCTTCTCCGGCAGGAGCTTCGTTGCCGGCACGACCGAGTTCGCCGCCGGACCGAAGGGCCTGACCGGCCTCTACCGTTTCCGCGACGGCGCCGAGACCATCGAGGGTCGCCTCGATACCTGCGGCACGCCGGCGCGCAATGTGCTGGTCTGCCGCTGGACCGACCGCTTCGGCCAAGGCACGCTGGCCGTCACCTTCACCGAAGACCTGCAACGCTTCGAAGGCTTCTGGTGGACCGAGGGTGACGCCAAAGTCCGCGCGCCCTGGTGGGGCAAGCGGAAGGTCGGCGGGTGAAGGAGTAGGCAGCGGGCGGTGGGCAATCGGCGGTAGGGCACCGTGGCCCTCGGGCCGCATGCGGTTGCACAATCCCACAACCGCATCCCCGGACAAGGCCCGAAGGGCCGCCGATCCGGGGCCTACTCGCATCGCCACGCGCCGCGATACTCACAGAAAGACCAATATCTTTCAAAGCGTTGTGAGAAGAGTGGGTCCCGGCTCTGCGCTCCGCTCCGGCCGGGAATGCGGCCCTTCGGGGGGCCATACTCCGGTGGGCAGGGAGCACTGGGCATTTGGCGTGGGCAATCGGCAGTAGAACACGGGAGCCATCGGGCCGCGCGCCCCAGCACACCCCCACAACCGCATCCCCGGACAAGGCCCAAAGGGCCGCCGATCCGGGGCCTACTCGCATCGCAACTCGCCGCGACGCTCATAATAAATCGCTATCTATCAATGCGTTGTGAGCAGAGTGGGTCCCGGCTCTCCGCTCCGCTCCGGCCGGGAACGCGGCCCTTCGGGGGGCCATGCTCCGGTGGAAGGTGGGCCGTGGGCATTTTGGGGTGGGCAATCCGGTCGTAGGGTGCCGGGGAGCCTTCGGGCCGCGCGCCCTTCCGCAATCCCACAACCGCATCCCCGGACAAGGCCCGAAGGGCCGCCGATCCGGGGCCTACTCGCATCGCCGCTCGCCGCAATACCCACAGAAAGAACAATATCTTTCAATGCATTGCGAGCAGAGTAGGTCCCGGCTCTCCGCCTGCGGCTCCGGCCGGGAATGCGGCCCTTCGGGGGGCACCACCCTACCGCCTACTGCCTCGCCGCCCTCACCAGAACCCCGGCAGGGCCGGCGCCAGCTTGCCGCCGAGGCGCAGGGGGGCCACGTCGGTGGCGAGGCCGGTCATCTCGTCGATCTCGACGCAGACGCCGGACAGCGTGGCCTCGCCGTTGGCGGGTTCGAAGCGGGAGCGCGGGATCTTGGAGGTGAAGCGCTGGACGGGCTCCTCCTTGTCCATCCCGAGCACGCTGTCATAGTCGCCGCACATGCCGGCATCCGACATGTAGGCGGTGCCGCCCGGCAGGATCATGTGGTCGGCGGTCGGGACATGGGTGTGGGTGCCGACCACCAGGCTCGCCCGGCCGTCGACGAAATGGCCGAGCGCCTGCTTCTCGCTGGTCGCCTCGGCGTGCATGTCGATCACGACGGCATCACATTGTTCGCCGAGCGGACATGCGTCGAGCTGGCGCGCCACCGCCGCGAAGGGATCGTCGAGCGCATCCATGTAGATGCGCCCCATGACATTCATCACCAGGACGCGGGCCCCGTTGCGTGCGACGAAGAGATTGGCGCCCCGGCCCGGCGTGCCGGCCGGATAGTTGACCGGGCGCAGCAGGCGCGGCTGCCGCTCGATGAACACCAGCGCCTCGCGCTGGTCCCAGGAATGGTTGCCGAGCGTGACCACATCGGCGCCGGCATCGAGCACATCCTGGCAGATCTCCTCGGTGATGCCGAAGCCGCCGGCCGAATTCTCGCCGTTGATGACCACGAAATCGAGCCGGTAGCGTTCGACCAGGCCCGGCAGGCGCTGGATCACCGCCTGGCGCCCGGACCGGCCGACGATATCGCCGAGAAACATCAACCTCATCGATCCGCTCCGCAATCGACCCGTCCGGCCTCGGTCAGGACCAGGCGCATCGGCCGGTCGTGGGGCTCGTCGGGCACCCGCGCGATCTCCTGGCAGGCGAAGGCAATTCCGATCTCCAGGAGCGGCCCGGCCGCCGCGATGCGGGCGATTGCGCGGTCGTAGTGGCCCTTGCCGTAGCCGATCCGGAAGCCGCGCCGGTCGAAGGCGGCGAGCGGCACCAGCATCACGGCCGGATCGACCACCGCCGCCGTCTCCGGCGGCACCGACAGGCCGAAACGCGCCGGCTCGAGCGGCTCGCCCGGCGTCCAGGCGCGGAAGATCATGGTGGTCCGGTCGTCCAGGATGACCGGCAGGCAGAGCCGATGCCCGCGCGCGGCCAGCCGCGCCATGGCCGGCTGCGGATCGATCTCGCCGCGGATCGGCAGGAAGCCGGAGACCAGCGTTCCGGCAGGCAAATCCAGCGTCTCGACGAGGGCGGCGACCCGATCCGCGGCCGCGGCCCGCGCTTCGGCCGGGACCGCGGCGCGGCGGGCCAGCGCGGCCGCGCGCAGATCGGCCTTCGACGCTGTCGCGGCGTCGGACATGGCAGGGTGGGGATCGGACGGCGCCGCGAGCGGCCTCGGCGAAGTGGTCACGGGGCGGGCGGGCTCGAATGCGGCGGCGGGAAGGCGGCCCGGCTTCGCGTCGGCGGCGAATGGCGCGGACGGCGCGCGAAAGCAAAGTGACGAAGCCACCGCAGCCGATGGATGTAACGATCCCGGGAACCTACAGAGTAGGTGGGCGCCGTGTGGAAGAACCCAGGGGTTCAACCGGGGACAGCTCCCGTTAAGATCGTTAAGGCCCCGGGGATTCAGTATCCTGTCGCACCGTGCAGCCTCGTCGATGACGAATATAGGGGAGCCGGACGAGCGAGGCCAGAGGCGATCGATGGTTTGCCGCCTGCGCGCCGATCAATTGACCGGTTTGGTGGCGGTCAGCGCGGCGGCGAGCTGCTCGATGCGCCGCGCAGCGCCGTCGATGCGTTCTGCGACCGCCCCTTCGAGGCGGTGTCGGTGATCCCGGGTGATCGCCCCGGCGTCCTTCAGGGCCCGATTCTCGCCTTCGAGCGCCTGCGCCTTGCGGCGGGTTTCGGTCAGTTCGTCGATGGCCATGATCGCCGCCATCACGGTCAGTCGATGGTCGCCGATCTCGCCGAAGGTCTGGCGAAGGTGCGAGATGGTCTGGTCGAGGCGGTGCGCGAGGCCCTGCAGATGGTCCTCCTGGCCGTCCTCGCAGGCCATCCGGTAGACCCGGCCGCTGATCGTGACATTCACCTGCGCCATGCCACACCGACCATCATGTTCCCGCCCGGGCCATCGATCCCCTCGGCGAAGCCACCCCCTCCCGTGCTGGCTCCGTACCGGCTACCGCCGCGTTCCAGCGAACCGGCGCCGTCCGGACCGCCCCTGCGTGCCTCGTTCCGAAGGGTTCGGTTCATCCGCCATTGGCCTCGAGCACGGACCGGATCGTCTCCATGGCGGCGACCAGCCGCCGCGAAACCTCCCGGTTGGTCTCTTCGAGCCGCCCCGAGCGCGCCCGCTCCTGATCCAGATCCTGGGCGAGCCGAGAACGATCCTCGCCGGTGCGGGACAGTTCGTCCTCCAGACCCAGCACGGAACGCTCATGTTCGAGACGTCGTTCGACGGCCGCTTCGAGCGCGCCGAGCGACATGTCCAACCGCTTCAAAGCCGCGTCGACGAGCGAGGCTTCGACCATCACGTCATCACGTCCCACGACACTCTACCCGTCCGGTGGCGCCCCCGCTCCGGTGCGGCGGGTCCGCCGGCGATCCTGCTCGACTCGCCGCCCTACGCATGCCTGACTCTATTAGTCATGGAAACGCGGGGTCAATCGCGAGAATGACCGATCGGTTCGCACCGTCCGGCGCTGCGCCCTGGTTACTTCACGATTGCTGATGGCATCCATCGAGATATGCGCATTGACAGGCGGCCTTCCCCTGTTATCAGTGCCGCAGCCTCGCCGCCCAGGCAGTTACCGGGCCGGAATTTGCAGCAGGAGAGAAAGAAATGGCAGTTCGCGTTGCCATCAACGGATTCGGACGCATCGGTCGCAACGTTCTCCGCGCCATCGTCGAATCCGGCCGCACCGACATCGAGGTCGTTGCTGTCAACGATCTCGGCCCGGTGGAGACCAATGCTCATCTTTTCCGTTACGATTCCGTGCACGGGCGTTTTGCCGGTGAAGTGAAAGTCGCCGGCGATACCATCGATGTCGGTCGCGGCCCGATCAAGGTGACGGCGGTCAAGGATCCCTCGACCCTGCCGCACAAGGATCTCGGCGTCGACATCGCACTCGAATGCACCGGCATCTTCACCGCGAAGGACAAGGCCTCGGCGCATCTGACGGCCGGCGCCAAGCGCGTCCTGGTCTCGGCCCCGGCCGACGGCGCCGACCTGACCGTGGTCTACGGCGTCAACCACGACAAGCTGACCGCCGACCATGTCGTCGTCTCGAATGCCTCCTGCACGACCAACTGCCTCGCCCCGGTCGCCTGGGTGCTGAACGAGGCGATCGGCATCGAGCACGGCTTCATGACCACCATCCATTCCTATACCGGGGATCAGCCGACCCTCGACACGATGCACAAGGACCTGTACCGGGCCCGCGCCGCCGCGATGTCGATGATCCCGACCTCGACCGGCGCCGCCAAGGCGGTCGGGCTGGTCCTGCCGGAACTCAAGGGCAAGCTGGACGGCGTCTCGGTGCGCGTGCCGACCCCGAACGTCTCGGTCATCGACCTCAAATTCGTCGCCAAGCGCCCGGTCACGGTCGCCGAGGTCAACGCGGCGGTGCGCGCCGCCGCCGACGGCAAGCTCAAGGGCATCCTGGGCTATACCGATGCCCCGAACGTCTCGATCGACTTCAACCACGACCCGCATTCGTCTATCTTCCACATGGACCAGACCAAGGTCATGGACGGCACCCTGGTGCGCGTCATGTCCTGGTACGACAACGAGTGGGGCTTCTCGAACCGCATGTCCGACACCGCTGTGGCGATGGGCAAGCTGATCTGAGTAGAACCGAACTCCCTGAGGGGGTCGATGAACCATCTGGTATTGCGAAGTCCAGCCGGCAGCCGAACACGGGATATGGCGCAGCGCATCAAGCGCCTTGCGCCTGATCTCTCCTGTACGGCTTGCGGGCACCGTGACTTCGCAATACTGGAGGACGTGGACGAGAATATTCGGACGGTCTTGCGCCGCCAGCCTTATGGCGGTGGGCCGTCTGCGCATTTCGTTAGTCAGCCTCTGGTGACGCTGCTATGCACCCATTGCGGTCGTCTCGAACAATTTGCGGAGGCGATCCTGAAGGGAGCCGAGCCGGCCGAGTATGGCAGTGAGGTCCGGCTCGATGAGTAACGTCACACGACTGCCGTTCGAGCGAGGCCCCGACGAGGGCAACGGCGGAGGTTCATCCGGTGGACCGCAGGATCCGATGCTGGAGAAGCGCATCGAAAACCTGGAGGTCGAGGTGCGGGAAATCCGCAACACCACTTCACGCCTCGAAATCCTGCTGACTGAAATTCGCGCCAATCTGGCAAATGTCGCAACGAGAGACGACATTCAGAATATTCGTACCGACACTGCCAAGTCACGCGAAGACCTGGCGCGCATCCAGGGGCGTCTCGAAAATATGCCCAGTGTCTGGCAGATGATCACCGTCATCCTGGGCAGCCAGATTGCCCTCGCCGGGCTTCTGTTCACCGCGATCAAGTTCGGGATCAAATGAACGCCTTCAAAACCCTCGACGACGCTGCGCTTGCCGGCCGGCGGGTTCTTGTCCGTGTCGACCTCAACGTGCCCATGGAGGGCGGCGCCGTCTCGGACGACACGCGCATCCGCGCCGTGGTGCCGACCATCCGCGAGATCGCCGACAAGGGCGGACGCGTGGTGCTGCTCGCCCATTTCGGACGGCCGAAGGACGGGCCGGAGGCGAAATTCTCACTCCGGCAGATCGTCGACGCGCTGGCCGAGCGGGTCGGCCGGCCGGTCGCCTTCGCGGCGGACTGCATCGGCCCGGCCGCGGCAGGCGCGGTCGCGGCGCTGCAGGACGGCGACATCCTGCTCCTGGAGAATACCCGCTTCCACAAGGGCGAGGAGAAGAACGACCCCGCCTTCGTCGAGGCGCTGGCGGCGCTCGGCGACGTCTATGTCAACGACGCCTTCGCCACCGCCCATCGCGCCCACGCCTCCACCGAGGGCTTGGCGCACCGGCTGCCGGCCTATGCCGGCCGCTGCATGCAGGGCGAGATCGAGGCGCTGGAAAAGGCGCTGGGCAGCCCGGAGCGGCCCGTTCTGGCCGTGGTCGGCGGTGCCAAAGTGTCCTCCAAGATCGATCTCCTGGAAAATCTGGTCGGCAAGGTCGACATCTTGGTGATCGGCGGCGGCATGGCCAACACCTTCCTGGCCGCGCAGGGCATCGCGGTCGGCAAGTCGCTGTGCGAGCACGATCTCGCTGAGACGGCGCGCCGCATCCTCGACAAGGCCAAGGCCGCGCGCTGCGACATCGTGCTGCCGGTCGACGCCGTCGTGGCGCGCGAATTCAAGGCCGGCGCGGAGAACGAGGTCGTTCCGGTCGATGCCGTGCCGGCCGACGCGATGATCCTGGATGTCGGCCCGAAATCGGTCGCCACCATCGCGGCGCGCATCGACGGCGCCCGGACGCTGGTCTGGAACGGCCCGCTCGGCGCCTTCGAGATCGAGCCCTTCGACCGGGCGACGGTCGCGGCCGCGCGCCATGCGGCGGAGCGGACACGGTCCGCCGGCCTGCTCACCGTGGCGGGCGGTGGCGACACGGTGGCGGCGCTGAACCATGCGGGCGTGGCCGAAGCCTTCTCGTATGTCTCGACCGCCGGCGGTGCCTTCCTCGAATGGCTTGAGGGCAAGCCGCTCCCGGGTGTCGAAATTCTGCGCAAATGATGCGGCGCGTGAGCGGCGTGACCGCCGCCGTCACGAGCCCGCCCGAATTCGGCGCCAGACCCGGCCGGCCATGATGCCGGCACGGGCTGGCGTCGTCGCATAGTGCGGCCGGATTCCACCGCCGTCCTCCGGAGTAGCGTCTTGTCGAGCCTCTATCTGATCACGCCGCGCGCGATCGATCTTGCCGTCTTCCCGGCCGAACTCGACGCGGCGCTGGCCGCGGTTCCGGTCGCCTCGCTCCTGATCGCACCGGAGGGGGTGAGCGAGATGGTGCTGCAACGCATCGCCGAGGTGCTGACCCCGATCGGCCAGCGCCACGGCGCGGCCGTCCTGGTCGCCGGCGACAGCCGCGCGGCCGGGCGCGCCAAGGCGGACGGCATCCATGTCGCGAGCGGCGTCGCCGATCTGAAGACGGCGGTTGCCGCCTTCCAGCCGCAGCGCATCGTCGGGGCCGGCAACCTGAAGACCCGGCACGACGCCATGGAGGCCGCCGAGGCCAATGCGGACTATGTGCTGTTCGGCATGATCGAGGCTCCCGAGACCCCGGACGTGCATCCCAAGACGCTGGAACTCGCCGAATGGTGGGCGCCGGTGTTCCAGGTACCCTGTGTCGCACTGGCCGGGTCGGATCTCGCCTCGGTCGACGCCCTTGCGGAAATCGGGGTCGACTTCGTCGCACTGCGCGACGCGGTCTGGTCGGACCCGCGCGGCCCCGCGGCGGCCCTCGAAGAGGCCGCCCGGCGCATCGCCGAATCCGCCCCGGAGACGGTCGCGTGAACCGGCCGGGGCCCCTCGCCGTCCTCATCGCCGCCTTGGCGACGGCGTCGGCGACGGCTGCCGGAACTGCCCTCGCAGCCGGCAATGCCGCCCACAAGGGCAGCCGACCGGATGCGATCGCGCCGCTGATCCGCGATTCCGAAAGCGGTGTCGTCCCATTGCCGCGCCCCGCGCAGCAAGGGCAACCGGTTGCCGCGCCGACGGCGCCCGACGTGCTCTATGCGGCCTACCAGCGCGGTCTCTACCTGGAATGTTTCGCCATCGCCACCCGGCAGGCCGGTGCCGGCGACGCCGTGGCCATGACCATGCTCGGTCATCTCTACGAGCAGGGCCTCGGAGTGGCGCGCGACAATTTCCGCGCCGCAAGCTGGTATCGCCTGGCCGCCGACCGCGGCGACCGGGAGGCGATCGCCGCACTCGGCCTGCTGACCGTGACCGGCACCGGCGTCCCGAAGGACAAGAAGCGCGCCATGGGGCTGTTCGAGGCGGCTGCGGCGAAGGAGCATCCCGGCGCCCTCTACAATCTGGCGCTGATGTATCTCGACGACGAGGTGGTGCCGCGCGATCCCGCCAAGGCGGCGGCCCTGCTCGCGCGCGCGGCGCGCGCCGGCAATGTCGAGGCGCAATACGGCTACGGCATCCTGCTGAAGAGCGGAGAGGGGGTGCCTCCCGACGCCTTCGAGGCCGCCCGCTGGATCGGCGACGCCGCCCGCACCGGCATGACCGATGCCGAACTCGAATACGGCATCCTGCTGGCCAACGGCCGCGGGGTGGCCAAGGACCTGCCCGGAGCCGCCCAGTATTTCCGGCGTGCGGCCTGGAAGGGCAATCCGATCGCCCAGAACCGCCTCGCCCGGCTCTATGCCGTCGGCATCGGCGTGAAGCTCGATCTGATCGAGGCGGCCAAATGGCATCTCCTGGCGCGCGCCAAGGGCGTGCCGGATTTCTGGATGGACCAGGCCATGTCGGGCCTCAGCGACGGCGAGATGAAGTTGGCCGAACGGCTGGCCGCCCGTTTCCCCGACACGCCCGACGATCCCGAGCCGGTCGCGCTCGGCCGGCCGACCGACGACACCGCCTGGCCGGCGGATGCCGCCACGGCAGACAACAAGCCGGTCACCATCCTGCCGATGTGGAGCCCGGCTCCGATCCCCTTCTCGGTCGTCGGACCGGAACGGAGCGATCCCGCCGACGGGGCCGCTACAGGCCTGCCGAACCTTTCGGGCGGCCTGCCGACATCGCCGCTGCCCGCGCCGTTGCTTCGCCCCCCCGCCCCCCGGTCGGACCTGCCGCCGGCCGAGACGCGGCCCCCGAACCCGGACACCCCGCCGCCGCCGGCTGCCGGGACCGCCGCCGGATCGACACCGGCGCCCGCCACGGCGGCGGCGACCGCGGTGCCTGCGCCCGCAACCTTGCCCGCCCCCACTGCGGTCGGCGCCGCAGCAGCCGGGTCCGCCCTGCCGCTGCCGCGGCCGTCGCCGAAATCAGGTCGCGAGGCGGTGGTCGCCCCCCACACCGAGCCGTCCCCGAATGGTCCGGCAACGCCCGGCCCGGCGCCGACGACCGGCGTGGCAGCGTCGATCGCCCGACCCGGTGCGGTACCGGCGGGCGGCGACGCCGGCAACGGCCCGGCGCGCCTGCCGCCGCCGCCGATCCCCGCCCTGCCCGACCCGATGCCGAAATCGCCTTGAACTGAAGCCGCGGATGTGGTGACGAAGGCCGTCCGCAAGCGCCGCTGCCGCGCTTCCCCAGAATTCTACGAGACCGTCCGCCACGCGACCGATGTGCGCCGCGGACGACGAGGTACACGATGGCCCGTTCCGCGCTGCTCAACGTCATGGTCGATGCCGCCCGCAAGGCGGCACGCTCGCTCACCCGCGATTTCGGCGAGGTCGAGAACCTGCAGGTCTCCGTCAAGGGACCGTCGGATTTCGTCTCCGCCGCCGACCGCAAGGCCGAGCAGATCCTGCAGCAGGAACTGGCCCGCGTCCGCCCCGGCTACGGATTCCTGCTGGAGGAAGGCGGCGTCGTCGAGGGCACCGACCCGCAGCATCGCTGGATCATCGATCCCCTCGACGGCACCACCAACTTCCTGCACGGGATTCCGATGTTCTCGGTCTCCATCGCGCTGGAGCGGCAGGGCACCATCGTCGCCGGCGTCGTGTACAACCCGGCCATGGACGAACTTTTCGTCGCCGAACGCGGCGGCGGCGCGTTCCTGAATGATCGGCGCCTGCGCGTCAGCAAGCGTTCCGCGCTGGCCGACTGCGTCATCGGCACCGGCATTCCGCATCTCGGCCGCGGCGACCACCCGGCCTATCTGAAGCGCCTGCAGAAGGTCATGAACGAGGTTGCCGGCGTGCGCCGTTGCGGCTCGGCCGCGCTCGATCTGTGCTGGGTCGCGGCCGGCCGTTTCGATGGCTTCTGGGAATCCGATCTGTCGCCCTGGGACATCGCCGCCGGTATTCTGATGATCCGCGAGGCGGGCGGTTTCGTCACCGATCTCGACGGCCGCGACAAGATGTTCGAGACCGGCACCGTGGTGGCCGGCAACGAGGATATCCATCGCCGCCTGCAAGCCATTCTCTGATCACGCATCCCGCGACCGGCGGGCAACGGGCCGGTCCGTCTCCGGGCCGCCGCCGAACGCCCCGGCAGGCGCGCGCCGTCTTGCCGGATTGCCCACTGTCTTGGGGCGGACGCATTTGCGGTGTTTGTTCGCGCGCCGAAGCGCGGTAGAAAGACCGGGTCGCGGCGATCAGAAGGGCACTCCATGGCGCGGGATTTCGACCCTCACCGGCTGTCCAGCCCGCAGCAGTTCCTGTGGCGCATGCTGATCTTCCTGATCATCGCGGGCTTCGTGGTGGTCATCCTGTACCGTCAGGTGATGGCCGCCTTCATGGCCAATCCGGGCCTGAACGGACTGATCGTCGGCGTATTGCTGCTCGGCTCCATCCTGGCGATCCGCCAGGTCGTACGGCTCTTCCCCGAGGTCAACTGGGTCAATTCCTTCCGGGTCGGCGATCCGGGCATCGCCGTCAGCGCCCAACCGCAACTGCTCGGCCCGATGTCGGCGCTTCTGCGCGATCGCGCCGGCAGGCTCGAAGTCTCGCCGGTCCTGATGCGGTCGATCCTCGATTCGATCTCGATGCGCCTCGACGAGACGCGGGACATCACCCGCTATATCGGCGGTCTGCTGGTCTTCCTCGGCCTGCTCGGCACCTTCTGGGGCCTGACCGAGACGGTCGGCTCGGTCGGCCGGACCATCTCCACGCTGAGCGTTGGCTCCGCCGATCTCGGCGTCATCTTCGAAGACCTGAAGACCGGACTTGCCGCCCCGCTCGGCGGCATGGGCGTCGCCTTCTCGTCCTCGCTATTCGGCCTGTCCGGCTCGCTGGTGATCGGCTTCCTCGATCTGCAGGCGAGCCAGGCGCAGAACCGATTCTACAACGAGCTCGAGGACTGGCTGTCTGCGATCACCGATATCGATCTCGGCGACCGCCGCGAAGGCCCGCTCGGCACCGTCGAATCGCTGCGCGTCGCCATCGAGCGGCTGAACCGGACCGTCCAGGAAAGCGGCGCGAATCGAACCGCCACCACGGCCATGGCCAGTCTGGCCGAGGGTATTCAGGGCCTGGTCACCCATATGCGCGCCGAGCAGCAGATGATCCGAGCCTGGGTCGAGGAGCAGACCGAGGAATCCCGCGAGATGCGCCGGGTTCTCGTAAAGCTCGTGGCGCCGGAGGACTTGCCGGAAGGCTGGCGCGAGGACGACTACCGCAATACCGAACGGCCCGGAGAATAGGCCATGAGCCTCGCCCGCGGCCGGCGCAGGGATACGCGCATCGACTATTGGCCGGGCTTCGTCGACGCCATGGCGACGTTGCTGCTGGTGATCATCTTCCTCCTGTCGGTGTTCATGCTCTCGCAGTTCTTCCTGACCCGCGAGATCACCGGCAAGGACACAGCCCTGTCGCGGCTCAATTCCCAAATCGCCGAGCTGACCGAGCTTCTGGCGCTCGAGCGCGCGGGCAAGCGCGAGGTCGAGGATCAGGTCGGTACGCTGCGTTCGAGCCTGACGGCGGTCGAGGGCGAAAAGGGCCGGCTGCAGGGGCTGCTCGAGCAACAGGCCGGCGCCGCCAGTTCGTCGAGCGGTGCGGTCGAGACGCTCGGCACCCAGCTCGACGACGAGAAGCGGGTCAGCGCGCGGGCGCTGGCGCAGGTCGAATTGCTGAACCAGCAGATCTCCGCGCTGCGCCGCCAGATCGCGGCCCTGGAGACGGCCCTGGACGCCTCCGAATCGCGCGACCGGGAGAGCCAGACCAAGATTTCCGACCTCGGCAAGCGGCTGAACGTGGCGCTGGCGCAGCGCGTCCAGGAACTGCAGCGCTACCGGTCGGACTTCTTCGGCCGCCTGCGCGAAATTCTCGGCAGCCGCTCCGACATCCGCGTGGTCGGCGACCGCTTCGTGTTCCAGTCCGAGGTGCTGTTCCCGGTCGGTCAGGAAACCATCAACGATGCCGGCCGGGCGGATCTCGACAAGCTCGCGCTGGCGATCCTGGAACTGGAGCGGCAGATCCCGACCGAGGTCGCCTGGACGCTCCGCGTCGACGGCCATACCGACGTGCGGCCGACCTCGTCGACCGGCCGCTTTCGCTCGAACTGGGAGCTTTCCGCCGCGCGCGCCATCTCGGTGGTGCGCTACCTGATCGACCGCGGCGTCTCGCCGAAACGGCTGGTCGCGGCCGGCTTCGGCGAGTACCAACCGCTCGAGGAGGGGGCGTCGGAAGAGATCTACGCCAAGAACCGGCGCATCGAGATCAGGATGACGGATCGCTGATGGACCACCGCAACACCCTGCGCGGCCTGTTCCCGTTCGACAGCGCCTACCTTCCCGAAATGGCCGATGTCTGGGTCGAGAGCTGGCAGCGCACCATGCCGTCGATCGATTTCGAGACCCGGCGCGGCTGGCTGGTCGATCACCTGATCGCGGCTGCCGACGCCGGGCAGACCATCCGCTGCGCCCTGGTCGAGACCGGAGAGATCGCCGGTTTCGTGCTGATCGACACGGCGACCGGCTATCTCGACCAGATCGTGGTCGGCTCGCCCTGGTGGGGCAAGGGCCTCGCCGAGGCCCTGCTCGACGAAGCGCGGCGGCTCGCACCCGGACGCATCGAGCTCGACGTGAACCAGGACAACCCGCGCGCCGTCGCCTTCTACATGCGCAACGGCTTCCAGGTCATCGCCGAGGGCATGAACGCGAAATCGGGCCTCGCCACGCTGAAGCTCGAATGGAAGGCCGCCGCGAGGGATGCGGGCCTGCTGTGAGGTTGGCGCTGCGCCCCTTCGCCAAGGCCGATCTGGAGCCCTCCTACGGGCTCTGGCGGCGGGCCTGGGCGGCGGCCGTGCCGAGTCTCGACATGGATGCGCTGGAGCCCGGCTGGCGGCACCAGTTCCCCGCTGAGTATCTGCCCGCCCGCATCGTGCTCGCCGCCGATCTCGATCGCGTGCTGGCCGGCTTCGCGATCTTCGATCCTGCCCGTTCCTGGCTCGATCAGTTGGTCGTCGACCCGGCCCGGCAGCGCGCCGGCGTCGGCCGCGCCCTGATGGGCGCGATCCGCGATCTCGAAGCCGGGCCGATCGAATTTCGCGTCATGCAGGCCAATGCCGGCGCCATCGCCTTCTACGAGCGGCTCGGCTGCGTGCGGCTCCGGCCCGATGCGAGTCCGACCACGGGCTGGCCGAGCTGGCGCTATGTCTGGCCGGCCGGGCGCCGCTGATCACGACCACCTGCCCGGCTTCGCCCGACCGACCGGCGGTTCCGTGGGCCCTCGGATCAGGCCTGATCCGGGGTGCGCTTCCCATCCGCCGCAAGAGCAGCCGCGCCGGTCTCGAACTGCAGCCGGGCGAGCCGGGCATAGAGGCCGCCGCGGGCGACGAGATCGTCGTGGCGCCCCTCCTCAACAACGCGACCGCCGTCGATGACCAGGATGCGGTCGCATTCGAGCACCGTCGCCAGACGATGGGCGATGACGATGGTCGTGCGGCCCTGCATCAGCCGGTCGAGTGCGGTCTGCACCAGCGTCTCGGATTCCGCATCGAGCGCGCTGGTAGCCTCGTCGAGCAGCAGGATCGGTGCATCCTTGAGGATGGCCCGGGCGATCGCGATGCGCTGGCGCTGGCCGCCCGACAGGGTGACACCGCGCTCGCCCACGAGGGTCTGATAGCCGTCCGGCATGGCGCGGACGAAATCGTCGACCAGAGCCGCCACGGCGGCCCGACGCACCTCCTCGTCGCTCGCCTCGGGCCGGCCGAAGCGGATATTCTCCATCACGGTGCCGGCCAGGATCACGGTGTCCTGCGGCACCACGGCGATGCGCTGGCGCAGGACGGCCGGATCGACCCGCGTCAGGTCGACGCCGTCGACCAGCACGCGACCCGAGCCGGGATCGTAGAAGCGCAGGAGCAGGTGGAACACGGTCGACTTGCCGGCCCCGGACGGACCGACCAGCGCAATGCGCTCGCCGGGCTCGGCGGCGAGCGACAGGCCGCTCAGCACCGGCCGTTCGGGCGCCGTCGGATAGGCGAAGCCGATCGCGTCCAGCGCCACCGCGCCGCGCCGCGGCGGCATAGGCTCCGGATCGGCCGGAGCGGCAACACTCGGGCGGACCTGGAGCAGTTCGGCAAGACGCTCGGCCGCGCCCGCCGCCTGGCTGATCTCGCCCCACACCTGACTGAGTTCGCCGAGCGCGCCCGCGGCGAAGACCGCATAGAGCACGAATTGCGACAGCGCGCCGGGCGTCAGCCGGCCGGCGAGCACGTCGGTGGCGCCGATCCAAAGCACCGTCACGACGCTGCCGAAGACCATGAAGATCGCCACGGCGGTCAGGATCGATCGCGCCGCTGTCGACGAGCGGGCAGCCTCGAAGGCGCGCTCGACGCCGCCCCGGAAGCGGCCGATTGCGGCCGTCTCGCCGGTGAAGGCCTGGACCTGTCGCACCGCGCCGATCGCCTCGGTGGCATAGGCGGTCGCCTCGGCGAGAGTATCCTGCGCGAGGCGCGACTTCCTGCGCACCCGCCGCCCGAAAGCGACCAGCGGCAGAACGATGAACGGGATCGCCAGGATGACGAGGCCGGAAAGCCTCGGACTGGTCACCACCATCATGGCGACCGCGCCGACGAACAGGAAGAAGTTGCGCAGCGCGATCGAGGCGGAGGCGCCGACCGCGGCCTTGATCTGGGTCGCATCGGCGGTCAGCCGCGAGACGATCTCGCCCGACATCGAGCGGTCGAAGAAGTCGGCCGAAAGCCGCATCACATGGGCGAAGACGTCGGCGCGCAGATCGGCGACGATGCGCTCGCCGAGCCAGGTGACGAGGTAGTAGCGGGCCGAACTGGCCGCCGCGAGTGCGCCTGCCACCACCAGCAGCATCAGGAAATAGCGGTCGATCAGCCCGGCATCGGCCCCGGTGAATCCATGGTCGATCATCCGCCGCACCGCGAGCGGAACCACCAGGGTGGCGACCGATGCCGCGGTCAGTGCCGCCAGGGCTTGGAGGATGCGGCTGCGATAGCGCCGCGCATAGGGGGCCAGCATCGCAAGCGGTCGCACCGACCGTGAGCGTGTCTCGGCCGCCGCCTTACTGTCAGTCCTCGCCACCAATCGTCTCCTCGCCGTCGCCGGCCCCGTCCGCCGGTTTGATGGCCCGTTCCGGCGGCATGTTCAAGTCGGTGATTGTCCGCGAACCGGCAAATCGGTTTCCGGCTGCCGCCCTTGCGGGATGCGGAAAACCGCCGCGGACCGCTTGCCCCGCGCGGCCCCTTCCGCTATAGCAGCGCCGACTGGATTTCGGGGCTGCGCGCCGACAGGCTCGCGGCCCTCGGATTTTGGGCTGCTTGCCGCAAGGGCGGCGGCCCGACGGCATGGTGGACGGTTCTCGCGGCCCTCGGGTCGTGGCGTCGTCCGAAGCCCGCGATCGGCATGGTGTGACGAAATCGTCCGCTCCGGCCTGCGGCTTGATTGGAACACGATTGGGACGACGGCTATGAAGCAGGGCATCCACCCCGACTACCACATGATCAAGGTCGTCATGACCGACGGCTCCGAGTACATGACCCGGTCGACCTATGGCAAGGAAGGCGACACGCTGAACCTTGACATCGACCCGCGGTCGCATCCGGCCTGGACCGGCGGCAACCAGCAGCTCCTGGATCGCGGCGGCCGCATCTCCAAGTTCAAGGACAAGTTCAAGGGCTTCGGCCTCTGAACATCCCGGATCCGCAAGGGTCCGACCTCGAAACCCCGGCTTCGGCCGGGGTTTTTTATTGTCCGTCTGCACGACCACCGAGGTAAATGAACGAGCTGATATATTGGTCCCGTCGTCCCTGAAGGAACGATTCGACCCAATTCGTTAAGTCGTCCGGTTTCGACCCCCATGAGCAGGCACCTTGATCCATTCTACAGCGCGAAGCTCCCGTTTGGACGGATTCATGCTGATATTGCAGATATCAAGATCAGGGCTGCGGCCCTTATCGATCAGCGCAACTTGGTGCCCATCCCTCAAAAAGATGCAGACACCGGGGAGTTGATTTATAAGGTCCGCATCGTTCAGGATGTTCCCGATGACATCGAGCGAGACGCGATACGGCATTTGACTGAAATCCGCAGTGCACTTGATAAGGCCATCAACGGGTGCGCAAAAATCCTTGGCTCCAGAAGCTTGAAGCACACTAACTTTCCTTTTGGGTACGCAGCAGGCGGGCTAAGAGCCTTTAAAAGCCAACTTTCGAATACCAGGGGGCCATGGCGCGGAATCCCAGATGAACTTCACGCCTATCTCTTGGAGTTGATGCCATTCCCGACAAGGGATGGAACTAGCGACGGCAATGATCTTTTGGCCTTGCTTGGTGAACTCTCGAATCCTGCCAAGCACGAGAACACGCTTTTCATTAGCATTCAGGTAAATGGCATCGGCATCACCAACATGTCGGGCGGCAGTTTCCATTTCCCCCGAATCCAGACAATCTGGAACGATGCTCATGATGAGTGTGAAGTTTTCAGATTGTTGCCTACGGATGGCCAAATGGAGTTCGTCATACCAACCCAAATATCGTTCAACTCGTCAGGCATATATTCCGATCGAGACTTCGCGGGATTGTTGAGTGATATGGCGCACATGGCTGAGAGAATCGTCCTGGGTGTTGAAGCCAAGACGACCGAAGTGCGCAAGGTAAGAAATTAGGGCGCTCATCTAGCCCCCCTTAAGCCCTTGGGAATAGGAAATATAAAAACGCTGGAAATTCTGTTGGGCAAGGCGCGCGTGCAGCCGGCAACGCGGAGCACCGGCGCGGGCGGTCAGTTGCCCGAACCGAAGACCTGATTGAGCTTGCCGATCTGGGCGAAGACCGGATTCGGCGCGGCCTCGCGTTCGCCGCCATAGATGGCCGCATCGAGCTTGCGGATGCGCTCCTGCAGGCGAACCGACCGTTCGATCAGCTGCTTCAGCATGTCGGGGACTTCGTCCCAGCCGGGACCGGTGCGCGCCGTGGTCGGGCCGTCGATGCGGACCTTGGACTTCTCCTGGCCGGCCTGGGCCTGGGTCATCTCGCCGTCGTTGACCGCGCGCTGCAGGAGAAGCCAAGAGGCGAGCTGCATCAGGCGCGTGGTCAGCCGCATGGATTCGGTCGCGTAGACGAGCGAGCCGGTCCGCGTCAGGTCGCGCGATTCAGAGCGTCCGGGACCGTCCAGATAGGCCGCCGTCTCCTCGACGAGCCCCATCCCCTCGCGGAACAGGGTTCGGAAGGTCTCCGAACCGGCGAATCGCTGGGCGAAATCGATCGTTCCAGTTCCAGCGCCGCCCCGATCATGGGTCGGGTTCCGGTCCATGCTTTCGCCCCGCGTCATGCCGACAACTCCCGCAACTCTAGCCTCTTCCGAGGCCGAACGGAACAGCGCCCGTCTCATGCGGCAGGACTAGCAGGCCGGATGCCAGAAGGCGCCGCGCGGCACGCGGCCGTCCACCGAAATCGGCGTTGGGGTTAACGCTTCGTTACAAAATACCAAAGTGCTCAAAAAAACGAGCCGTGGCGGGCACGGCTCGAAGAAAGTACAGGGAGGCGTCAAAAAGAGGAGTGGATAGGAGCCACTCGGGTCCGGGACTTCCGGACCAGACGATCATGCATCGTAAACCTTAACGAAGCGTAAATCGGGACGCCTCGGTGTGGGAGCTGATCCAAATCGGCACAGGGGACACTCCCAAAAAGTTTGCACCCAAACAATCCCACCATGCCTCGCTTCCGACACGATCCGGGCCGAACTGACCGGCGGTTCCGGCGCCAGCCCGGCCCGCCGACGACAGCGGCGGAGCGATGAGCGCCGGATGAACCGAGACTTAAGCCGGCATAAAGCCGACACGCCCTAGGATGGGTGCAAGTGGAAGAAAGAGTTGAGAGGATCATTCCAATGGAACCCGTGAGTGCCGAGCGTCGCGACGCCCTCTTTGCCAAGCTGTCGGTCGATGAGATGACCCGGCTGATCGCCGACCGCGTCGCCGTGCTGCCGACCGTCCGGCGCGTCACGATGGCCGACGAAGGCGCGATCGAGGTCGACCTGGTCGGCGGCAAGCAGATCGAGGTGCAGACCATCCCGGTCGCCCGCGCCTTCAACGCCTCAATGGTCGAGCGCCAGCACGCTCTGGACGAACTCCTGAAGCGCTGCGCCTGAGGGCGGGACATCAGGCCTCGACGAGATGAGTCGGTCGGGGCCATTCGGTCATGTTGCATCGTCGCAACATAGCTTCAAACGGCTCATCATCCCTGTCGAAGTGTCAGGACACTCAAGCTCGGCCACGTTAGCTTGAGTTCCGTTGCGGCACAAAAAATCGAGGGGGAGACAGTCATGTACAGAAGGGGTTTGACCGCCATTGCGATGCTGGTGGGCGCGATGAGCGTTGCGTCGGCGGTGGAATTCCGTGCGGCGGCCCCGACCGCGGAGTCGATGGTCGCGACCTATGGATGGACCGGCTTCACCGTCGGCGCCAACGCCGGCTACGGAATGTCGCGTCGCCAGCTCCATGTCGTCGATGCGGATCCGACCTACTTCCCGGCTTTCGACGGGGGCGAGACCATGCCCCATCGCGGCAGCAGCTTCGCCGGCGGGCTGTCGGTCGGATACGACAAGCAGTTCGGATCCGTGGTGATGGGGGCCTTCGCATCCCTGTCCGGCCTGTCGGCTTCCGATCGGACCTGGTCCAGGAACGCATGCTGCGGGTCGGCGGACGACCGCTTTGACACCAAGCTGTCGGCGCTCGGGATCGTCGGCCTGCGCGCCGGCTACGCCATCGACCGGACCCTCGTCTATGCCACCGGCGGTGCGGCCTTCGGCCGGATGAGCTTCGACCTGACCGATGACAACAAGTACCCCAACGGCTCGGTCAATGTCGGCTCGCCGACGGGACAGAAGTCCGCCACGCGCTGGCTGACCGGCTACACGATCGGTGGTGGCTTCGAGTATGCGGTTCTGTCGAACGTGATTGTCGGCTTCGACTACAAGTATGTCGACTTCGGCAGCGAGCGCTGGAACATGTCGACGAATTCCTACGACGGTTCCGGCAATCTGCAGGGCAAGGCCAAATACGTGATCGATACGCGCAACAATATCGCGCAAACGGTCGGCGTCGCGGTCAAGTACAAGTTCGGCGGCATGTGAGGCGGACGAGGTGTGGCGGGCCGGCCTGCGCCTGTCGCATCGCGCCGGCCAGTGACGGAACGACCCGGCTGATGTCTTGAAAGTGCAGCGACAAGAACGGCCCGAGGTTTGCGCCCCGGGCCGTTTCTCGTTTCGCAACATGTTACTCATGCGACCTGCAGACCGCTACACCCCGATGCCGCGCGCGCGGATGGCGTTCTCGATCTCCTCCAGGATGGCCGGATCGTCGATCGTCGCCGGCATGTTCCACGGCTCGTGATCGGCGATCTTCTGCATGGTGCCGCGCAGGATCTTGCCCGAACGCGTCTTGGGCAGGCGCTCGACCTTGATCGCCAGCTTGAAGGCCGCCACCGGCCCGATCTTGTCGCGCACCAGCTTGACCAGTTCCTTCTCGATCGCCTCGGCA
Source organism: Prosthecodimorpha staleyi (assembly GCF_018729455.1). NCBI lineage: Bacteria > Pseudomonadati > Pseudomonadota > Alphaproteobacteria > Hyphomicrobiales > Ancalomicrobiaceae > Prosthecodimorpha > Prosthecodimorpha staleyi. The sequence goes on from NZ_JAHHZF010000002.1 coordinate 466,114, forward strand.
TCCTTGCTGACGCCCGACTTCAGCACCACGAAGCCGCAGGGGATCTGCCCCTTCATCTCGTCATGGATGCCGATCACCGCGCATTCGGCGACATCCGGATGCGAGGCCAGCACCTCCTCCATGCCGCCGGTCGAAAGCCGGTGCCCGGCGACGTTGATGATGTCGTCGGTGCGCGCCATGATGAACAGGTAGCCGTCCGCATCGCGGAAGCCGGCATCGGCGGTCTTGTAGTAGCCGGGGAACTCGTCGAGATAGGCCGACCGGAAGCGCGCGTCGGCATTCCACAGCGTCGGCAGGCAGCCCGGAGGCAGCGGCAGACGGGCGACGATGTTGCCGAGCGTGCCCGGCGCGACCTCATGGCCGGCATCGTCGAGGATGCGGATGTCCCAGCCCGGCATCGGCACGGTCGGTGAACCGTATTTGATCGGCAGCAGGCCGAGCCCGACCGGGTTGCCGGCGATGGTCCAGCCGGTCTCGGTCTGCCACCAGTGATCGACGACCGGGATCTTGAGCATGGTCTCGGCCCACTGGACCGTGTCCGGATCGGCGCGCTCGCCGGCCAGGAACAGGGTCCGCAGGCCGGACAGGTCGTATTTGGCGAGGTAGGTCCCGTTCGGATCCTCCTTCTTGATCGCCCGGAACGCGGTCGGCGCGGTGAAGAAGGCCGCGACCTTGTGCTCGGAGATCACGCGCCAGAAGGTGCCCGGGTCGGGCGTGCCGACGGGCTTGCCCTCGAACACGATGGTGGTCGCGCCGAACAGGAGCGGCGCATAGACGATGTAGGAATGGCCGACCACCCAGCCGACATCCGAGGCGGCCCAATAGACCTCGCCGGGCGCGACGCCGTAGATGTTGCGCATCGACCAGACCAGCGCGACCATGTGGCCGCCATTGTCGCGCACCACGCCCTTCGGCTGGCCGGTCGTGCCGGAGGTGTAGAGGATATAGAGCGGATCGGTCGCGGCGACCGGCGTGCACGGGACGGCGCGGCCGGCATTGGCGGCCATCGCGGCGCCGAGATCGTGGTCGCGGCCGGGCTTCAGCGCCGCGGCGACCTGCGGGCGCTGCAGCACGAAGACGGCTTCCGGCTTGTGGCCGGCGATCTCGATCGCCTCGTCGATCAGCGGCTTGTAGGCGATCACGCGGTTCGGCTCGATGCCGCAGGAGGCCGAAATGATGGCCTTCGGCTTGGCGTCGTCGATGCGCGTGGCCAGTTCGCGGGACGCGAAGCCGCCGAAGACCACCGAATGGATCGCGCCGATCCGGGCGCAGGCGAGCATCGCCACCGCGGCTTCCGGGATCATCGGCATGTAGACGATGACCACGTCGCCCTTGCCGATGCCGGCATCGACCAGCGTCGCCGCCAGGGCCTGCACGCTGACGAGCAGTTCGGCATAGCTGATCCGGGCCTTGGTGCCGGTCAGGGGGCTGTCGTAGATGATCGCCGCCTGCGCGCCGCGGCCGGCCGCCACGTGCCGGTCGACCGCATTGTGACAGGTGTTGCATTCGGCCCCGACGAACCAGCGCCCGTACACGCCGGCTTGCGGATCGAAGGCCTTGTCCCAGGGCTTGAACCAGTCGAGTTCCGCGGCAGCGGCGGCCCAGAAGCCCTCCGGGTCAGACTGCCACTGGCCATAGACATCGTTGTAGCGGCTCACCATCGTGTCATCCTCCCGACCCGCGCCCCCTCCGAGGGCCGCGTACTCTTGTTACGCCCCATAGGAAGCCGCAATCAGCCATTTGGCTATCCCGCGGCCGCATCCGTGCCATTCCGGAGCCGTCCGGCAGTTCCGAACCCGGCGCCGTTGCCCGTCTTCGGCAGAAGGGATAGACCCGGGCGCCGGGCGGCCGTCCTGTTCGGCCGCCGGCATTCCGGCCGACCTGCCGGCTCGAGGATCGTCGCGTGACCGAACCACCCTCCCGCGAACCCGAGACTCGGCGGACGGGCGCCGCGCCCTTCGTGCTGTGCCTGCATCTCGGCGCCCATCGCACCGGCACGACCCTCGTGCAGAACCGGATCGCCGCACTCCACGGCCGGCTCGGCGGCGAACGCTTCGTCTTCGTCCAGAACCAGGACCTGAAGGGCCAGCCCTGGGCCTTCTGGTGCCGCGGCCGCAAGGTCGAGGCCGACCCGGACGCCGATTTCGAGCGCCACCTGGCAGTGTGGCGGAAGAACGGACGCATCCTCCTGATCTCGGCGGAGGATTTCATCGGCACCACCGCCATGTTCGACGGTCGCGGCCTCTACCCTGAAGCCGGAACGCGGATCCGACGGCTGATGCGCCTCGCCTCCGCCCATCCGGAGATCGACGTCCGGCTTCTGATGCACATCCGCAGAACCCCCGATTTCCTCGCTTCCTGCCTGGCTCAGGAAGCCGCCAAGGGCCGGCGCGCCCGGCTGCGCGATCCGTCGCGGATCGATCCGGCCGGGTTCCGCTGGGCCGATCTCGTCGCGCGCATCGAGGCGGCCGCCGGGCAGCCGCTGGTGCTGCGCGATTTCGCCGATCTGCCGCGCCTGGGCGGGCGTGCCTACACCACCGATCTCCTGGCCGCCTTCGGGCTGCCAAATCCGACGCGACTGCAGAGCCTGGGGCCGCTCGGCGGTGCCGTCGACGCTCTGCCAGCGCGGATCGCGGACCGCATTCCGGGCCTCGGCCCCTGGCGACGGCCGAATGCCTCGCTCTCGACGCGCGGCGTGGCGCTGGCCGACGCCATGCGGTCCCATGTCGACGCGCAGACCTGGGCGCATGTGGTGCGTCCCTTTCTGAGCCGGCACTTCTCCGCCCGCACCGGCGAGCCGGCCGTCACGCTCGACCCGTCCCTGGCCGCGGCACTCGACGAGACGTGGGCGTCGGATCGGGCCGGTCTCGCCGACCGCCTTGCCGCGCGCCATCCACCGATCCGGAGCATCGCCCGCCCGTGACCGCTCAAGCTGTGACCGCCGATCTCCTGTTCTATCTCTTGGCCATCCCGGCCGCCGCGCTGGTCGGCGGGTCCAAGGGCGGCGTGCCGATGGTCGGGATGCTGGCGGTGCCGCTGCTGACGCTGGTCGTGCCGCCGATCCAGGCGGTCGGCATGCTGCTGCCGATCTACGTGGTCTCCGACATGTTCGGGTTGTGGGTCTATCGCCACGCCTTCGACCGCCGCAACCTCGCGATCCTGATCCCGGCCGGGATCGCCGGCGTCGGCGTCGGCTGGGCGACGGCGTCGCTGGTCTCGGAAGCCGCCGTCACGCTGATGCTCGGCCTGATCGGCCTCGCCTTCTGCCTGGACCGCTGGCTCCGCCCGGCCACGCTGGAGAGGAAGCCGGCCGACGTGCCGCGCGGCATTTTCTGGGGCATGCTGACCGGCTTCACCAGCTTCGTGTCGCATGCCGGCAGCCCGCCCTACCAATGGTACGTGCTGCCGCAGCGGCTCGACAAATATGTCTATGCCGGCACGACGACGATCCTGTTCGCGGTCATCAACCTGACCAAGCTGGCCCCCTTCTGGATGCTCGGGCAGCTCAATCTCGGCAGCCTGGAAACCGCCCTGACGCTCGCCCCGGCGGCCGTGATCGCCACCTTCGCCGGCGCCCGCGTGGTCAAGATGATCCCCGAGGGCGCCTTCTTCCGCCTGGTCGAGTTCGGCCTCTTTGCGATCTCCCTGAAACTGATCTGGGACGGCGCCCACGCGCTCGCCGGGTGAGAGCCGCATTCGCCCCATTGCGGCTTGCCTTGTGCCGACGGGCGGGGTCTATTCCCGGCCAAACGATGCGATGGGAGCGCCCGATGGCTGCGGAAACGAACTGGTATGCGATCGATCTCGACAAGAATCCGGCCAATTTCCAGCCCCTGACGCCGCTGAGCTTCCTGGAACGCTCCGCCAAGGTGTTTCCCGATCGCATTGCCATCATCCACGGCAAGGCCCGCACGAGCTATGCCGAGCTCTATGCCCGGTCCCGCCGGCTCGCCTCCGCGCTGGCCGCGCGCGGCATCGGCAAAGGCGATACCGTCTCGGTGATGCTGTCCAACACGCCGCCCATGCTGGAGGCCCACTACGGCGTGCCGATGTGCGGGGCGGTGCTGAACACGCTCAACACCCGGCTCGACGCGCCGATCATCGCCTTCTCGCTCGATCATGCCGAGACCCGGGTGCTGATCACCGACCGCGAATTCTCCAAGGTGGTCGCCGAGGCGCTCGCGCTCGCCAAGCACAAGCCGATCGTGATCGACTATGACGATCTGGAATTCCCGCAGACCGGCGCGCGACTCGGCGAGATCGACTACGAGGCCTTCCTGGCCGGCGGCGATCCCGACTACGACTGGCAGATGCCGGCCGACGAGTGGGATGCCATCTCGCTCAACTACACTTCCGGCACCACCGGCAACCCGAAAGGCGTCGTCTACCATCATCGCGGTGCCGCGCTGCTTGCGCAGGGCAACGTGATCACCGCCTCGATGCGCAAGCATCCGGTCTATCTCTGGACCCTGCCGATGTTCCACTGCAACGGCTGGTGCTTCACCTGGTCGCTGTCGGTGGTCGCCGGCACCCATGTCTGCCTGCGCTGGGTGCGGGCCGGCGCGATCTGGGAGGCGCTTGCCGAACATGGCGTGACGCATCTGTGCGGCGCGCCGATCGTCATGTCGACGCTGCTCAACGCGCCCGCCGCAGAGAAGCGCACGCTCTCCAACACCGTCGAATTCTACACCGCCGCCGCGCCGCCGCCGGAGGCGGTGCTCGCCGCCATGGCCGAGGCCGGCTTCAACGTGACCCATCTCTACGGGCTGACGGAAACCTACGGCCCCGCAGTGGTCAACGACTGGAAATCCGAGTGGGACGCGCTCGACGGCGCCGCCCGGGCCGGCAAGAAGGCGCGTCAGGGCGTGCGCTATGCCGCGCTCGAGGCGCTCACCGTGATGGATCCCGAGACCATGACCCCCGTTCCGGCCGACGGCCAGACCATGGGCGAGGTCATGTTCCGCGGCAACGTCGTGATGAAGGGCTACCTCCGCAACAAGAAGGCGACCGACGACGCCTTCGCGGGCGGCTGGTTCCATTCCGGCGATCTCGGCGTGATCCATCCCGACGGCTACATCCAGCTGAAGGACCGCTCCAAGGACATCATCATCTCCGGTGGCGAGAACATCTCGTCGATCGAGGTCGAGGACGCGCTCTACAAGCATCCGGCCGTGCAGGCCGCCGCCGTCGTGGCGCGCCCGGACGAGAAATGGGGCGAGACGCCCTGCGCCTTCGTCGAACTGAAGCCGAATGCGGAGACCACCGCCGACGACATCATGCAGTGGTGCCGGCAGCATCTCGCCGCCTTCAAATGCCCGCGCACGGTGGTGTTCACCGAACTGCCCAAGACCTCCACCGGCAAGGTGCAGAAGTTCCGCCTGCGCGAGATGGCCAAGGCCTTGTGACGCATCGCGGCGGGGCGGTCGCGGGCCTGGCCGCAACCGATCGCCCCTCTGCCCGGCGCCGCAGGATCGATATCCAGACCCACGCTGCGGCTCCGCCGGGCCGCCGCTGCGGATCGGTGGCGCCGGCCGTATCGCGCCGCTGGCCGTGGGTTGTCGTCCGTTCGCCGGTCATCGCTGCGCGAAGAGCGCACGCCCGGTGACCGTTCGAGACGTCGGCATGGCTCCGACGGCCCATGCCTCGACGGGCCCGTCAAATCGCCATCCGCTGACGGCGACCACAGGCTCGCATCCGGCGGCGATCCGGCCCCGCGCTGCCCGTTGACATGACGACGCACAGCCGCTCCGGAGGGCCCGGCCGGCAATGACCGGACAACGCTCCGCAAACGGCCGCGCATGATCTCTCGGTCAGAGAGCTGCGAACGATCCTGATGATGGTTCGAACGTTCGATCGATGAGGGTTGAAGCGTTCACAATGCCCTGATCGCACCGAGCAGGTCCCAAGGGCCCGACCGCCGAGAGAACAGGTGTACCCGAACGGAGGGATGAGCCGCCCAAGACCGGGATGCCGGCCGTATACGGCCCTCGCCTGCACCGACCACGAGCCCGGCGATCCTCGCCGTCCGGGCTCGACACTGCGTCCTGAAGGAATTGTTCCGCTTTGACCCGACCTTCGGATTGACCGAGCGATCGTCCGGTTCAGAGCCTTCAGGATTCGATATCGGGCAACCGACGGTCGCCGATCGGCATCGTCAGTGGACCGTGACGCCGATCCTCAGTCGATTGATTTCATCCTTCAGCAGCAGCTTGCGCCGCTTGAGGTCCGCGATTTCCAGGGAATCGGAGCTGGGATGGGTCATGGCGTCGCGCAATTCGGTCTCAAGAGCCTGATGGCGGCGCTTCAACTCTGCAAGATGCGATTCGATGGACATGCTGTAAGCCTCCCATGTTCGCAGGACTTGACGAAGCGAGCATGACACAACGCGTCAGGCCCGCAAGGTTGGATGTGGGGTTTTTTCGCCGGCGCACCACCCCGTCCCCGAAAATTCGTGGTTCACGAATCGCTAACGTCGCGGCGCCCTGGCTGGCGCGATCGGAGTCCCCTTTTTTCAACGGCCGGGTTATGATGTTTCATATGTCGAGCCGCCTCCCAGAAGGGGACGCGGTGGGCCGCCGCACCGGTTCCGTGGATCTGTGACACGGGCGCCGGCCGAGCCGGCGGCCGGATCGGCAGGAGCGCCGGACGGCCCGACTTCTCGCGCCGTCCGAAGGGGTTGGCAGGCACGGAAGACCGGAAAGACGCGGCGCGCAGATGACCGACGAGGAAGAAGAGGATGTCCGCCGGGAACTCGGGCGGCTCCGGCAGGAACACCGCGATCTCGACACGGCCATCGATGCCCTGGTGGTGACCGCCCGCGGCGACCATCTCACCATTCAGCGGCTCAAGAAGCGCAAGCTGTCGATCCGGGATCGCATCCAGCACCTTGAGGATCGGCTGGTTCCGGACATCATCGCCTGAGGACGGGCGATCGCCGGCCGGCCTCGGTCCCGAACGGCATCCGGGACCGGCAGCGCGACCTCGGGGGCCTGTTCGCCCACCGCGGCGCCTTGCCGCCACTTCGGCGATTGTCTATAGAGCGCGCTTTCCGGGCCTTGGGGCCTTTCGGGGGTGACGATGGCCGAGAAAGCGCCGCCCGTGGCGATCATCATGGGCAGTCAATCCGACTGGGATTGCATGCGCCACACGGCCGAGACGCTCGACGCGCTCGGCATCGCCCATCACGCCCGGATCGTCTCCGCCCATCGGACTCCGGACCGCCTCTATCGCTTCGCCAAGGGCGCCAAGCAGGCCGGCTACAAGGTGATCATCGCCGGGGCCGGGGGCGCCGCCCACCTGCCCGGCATGACCGCCGCGCTGACGCCGCTGCCGGTCTTCGGCGTTCCGGTCGAATCCCGCGTCCTGAAGGGCGTCGACAGCCTGCATTCCATCGTCCAGATGCCGGCCGGCATCCCCGTCGGCACGCTGGCGATCGGCAAGGCCGGCGCCGTGAATGCCGCGCTTCTGGCTGCGGCCGTGCTGGCGCTCGGCGACGAGGCACTGGCGGATCGGCTCGATGCCTGGCGCGCCCGCCAGACCGAAGCCGTCGCCGATCTGCCGGTCGACCTCGCATGACCCGCCCGGCCGCATCTGCCGGCGCCCTCCGGATCGGTATTCTCGGTGGCGGGCAGCTCGGTCGCATGATGGCCTTGGCGGCCGCACGCCTGGGCATCGCCACCCGCATCCTGTGCCCCGACCCGAAGAGCCCGGCCTTCGACGTGACCTCCGACATCGTGGTCGCCGACTACGAAGACGAGGCCGCGCTGACCCGCTTCGCCGAGGGCCTGGATGCCGTCACCTACGAGTTCGAGAATGTTCCGGCCGCCACCGCTGCCTTCCTGGCTGCGCGCGTCCCGGTCCGCCCCGGTACCCGGGCACTCGCCATCGCGCAGGACCGTCTGCCGGAGAAGACCTTCCTGGCCGAATGCGGCATCCCGACCGCTCCGTTCCGGGCCGTCGACGACCGCCCCGGGCTCGAGGCCGCGCTCGGCGAGATCGGCTATCCGGCCGTTCTGAAGACGCGGCGCATGGGCTACGACGGCAAGGGCCAAGCCAAGATCGCTCGCCCCGAGGATGCCGACGCGGCCTTCGCGGCGATGAAGGGCGCACCCGCAATTCTCGAGGGCTGGGTGCCCTTCTCGCGCGAGATCTCGGTCCTGACCGTGCGCGGTCTCGACGGCAGCCTCGCCTCGTTCGACATCCCGGAGAACGAGCACCGCGACCATATTCTCAAGTATTCGCGCGTGCCGGCGCGGCTCAATGCCGGCACAGCGGCGGGAGCGCGCGCCATCGGCGAGACCGTGGCGGCGCAGCTCGACTATGTCGGCGTGCTGGCGGTCGAGCTCTTCGTGGTCGAGGCCGATGGCCGGGAGCGGCTGGTCGCCAACGAGATCGCGCCGCGGGTGCACAATTCCGGCCATTGGACCGAGACCGCCTGCGTCGTCTCGCAGTTCGAGGCGCATATGCGCGCGGTCGCCGGCCTGCCGATCGGCGATCTTGCCCGCCATTCCGACGTGGTGATGGAGAATCTGATCGGCGACGATGTGGCCCGCATGGCGGCGATTCTCGCCGAACCGGGCGCCAGCCTGCATCTCTACGGCAAGCACGAGGTGCGGGCCGGCCGCAAGATGGGCCACGTCAACCGCATCGCGCCGCGCCGGTGACCCGCCCAAGGCCGGGGCGGCTCGGCCGGTCGTTAATGCCGGTGGACAGAGCCGGCGGACTCTGGTAGCAAGTCCTGGATTTCGAGCGACGCGAAAGCGGCGCCGGGACGTCTATTACCGAGCAATTGGCCCTCAACGGTCCTTTGCCCGAATGACAGCCCAACGAAATCGGCAACCCGGTGCCAGACCCGAGACACCCGCCGGATCGACGGCGGGCGGCGATCGCGGGTGACCGGCGGAACGAAACCCGTTCCCGAAGCGACTTCTGACCGGTGCGGCTCGCCGCCGCTCTGGCAAAGGCGTCCGGCCGGTTTTCCGGCGGGTCGCGACCATTCAACCGCGTCCTGATCGGGTCACCGCTCGGGATGGAAACGATCACGGTCCCGCCGGGACCGAGCAAAGACAAGGGATCCGACGCGTGCAGGTTCTCGTTCGCGACAACAATGTCGACCAGGCTCTGAAGGCGCTGAAGAAGAAGATGCAGCGTGAGGGCATCTTCCGTGAGATGAAGCTCCGCGGCCATTACGAGAAGCCCTCCGAGAAGAAGGCCCGCGAGCGGGCCGAGGCGGTTCGTCGCGCGCGCAAGCTGGCCCGCAAGCGCGCCCAGCGCGAAGGCCTGATCCCCGGCAAGCCGGCCGTCACCCCGGCTCCGGGCAAGCGCTGACGCCGCAAGGCCGGCACATCATCGGACCGGCATGGACCATGCCGGCCGAACGCTCGGCGTTCCGATGTCGTCGGCACGGCGGCCATTCAGACACGCCGATGGGCGTGCGGGCGGGCGTCAGGCTGATGTCCGTTTCGCATCCGAGTCGTGGCAGCGCCTTGCCGCTGCGATTTGGTCATGGCGACACCGCGGCGCGTCCCCTATCGATCTTGGCCGCGCCGGCATCAGCCGTCGGCGCGGTCTTGCTTTTCGGGGCGGGGAATTCGATTCCGCCGGCTTGCTCCCGGCAGTCGCCCCCGCTTCGCGACGAGACGCACGTCCGTCGAAAGGCTGGCTGCAGCGGTTTTCGATTTGCCAGCCGCGACCGGGCAAGTACGCTCCCTGTCTGCCGGATTGCGATTTCGGGCCGGATCGACACAATCGCCCCACGCCCGACATGATCCTCTGGTCCGTTCAGCCCCCACGGGCTACACCCGAGAGACGCCATGCCCCGATCTGAGAGCCCCGTGACGCGAATTGGCCCTTCCAGCGGCTGCAACCCGACTGGTCCCGTGCCGGATGGTGCAATCGGCATCCGCACCGGTTGGGCGCGGCGCGCCAAGGCCTTCGGCATTGTCCTGGCGGCACCCCTCCTGCTGACCGGCTGTATTTCCGGGCCGGGCTTCGGCGGGTCCGGCGTGATCTCGACCGTTCCGGGTGCGGAGAGCGATCCGGGCTCGGTCGCCGGCGCCCAGGCCAATATCGCCTCGCTGTCCGAAGTGGTCCGCGCCAATCCGCGCGACGCCGGCGCGCTCAACGTGCGCGGCACCGCCTATGCACGCGCAGGGGCCAACAGCGAGGCGCTGCAGGATTTCTCCAACGCCATCACGATCGACCCGCGCCTCTATCAGGCCTATGCCAATCGCGCCCTGGTGCTGCGCCGGCTCGGCAAGCTCGATCTCGCCATTGCCGACTTCACGCGTGCGATCGAGATCAATCCGAACTACGATCAGGCCTATGTCGGCCGCGCCAACGTCTACCGCCAGACCAATCGCGCCGATCTCGCGCTGGCGGATTTCGCAGCCGCCATCCAGATCAACGGCCAGAATCCGGGCGCCTATCATGACCGCGGACTGATCTACCAGCTGCGCGGCGACCATCAGGCGGCGATCAACGATTTCTCGGCGGCCATCGAGCGCGACGCCACGGCGCCGGAACCCTGGAACGGGCGCGGCCTGTCCAAGCTTGCGACCGGCGATTCCAAGGGCGCGCTGGACGATTTCAATGCCGCACTGAATCTCAACAAGAACTATGCCGATGCCTGGCTCAATCGCGGCATGGTGCAGGAGCAGCTCGGCAATCGCGACGACGCCCGCGCTGCCTGCCAACGCGCCCTGTCGCTGTCGCCGGGCTCGGCGGTAGCCCGGGCCTGCGTCCAGCGCACCGGCGGCGTGGCGGGCTGAGGCCCGCCGCCGCGGACGGCTTCCGTCTGCGCGGTCAATTCGCGGCAAGCCTGCCGGAGCGGACCTCGGCATTCCCCTTTGCCGACAGCACCAGCACCAGCGCGTCCGGACCCACGGCCATGCGCTCGGCATCGAGCGAGCGCACCGAACCGGTGACATAGGCATCGGCCGACAGCTGCCGGGTCATGGCCTTGCCGGCCTTGGTGAGAGCCGCCGCGTGCAGCGCCGTGAAATCATATTCAAGGCTCTCGCGCAGGATCGCCTTGACCGGGTCCGCCCGCAGGATCGCGGCCAGCAGGTCGACCGGCGCGTTGTCGGTGCTGCTGAAGACGTCGAACTCGGCGAGCGATACTCGCTTGCGTTGATTGTCGAAGGTCACCGCAGCGGTCAGCCAGATCGTTCCCCTTGTATCGAAGAGGGTGGACGGGGCATCCGCGTCGAGCGTCACGCCGACGGCCAGACGCCGCGCCGTGGTTTGATGGATCTGCACTTTCCTGAAAGTCACCGCCACCGTGCCGACCTGGGGAACTTCGATGTCGCGTCGGGTTCCGACCTTGAGGGCCTTCTCGGCCAGGGTGGCGAGAGCCGGAAAATCGGCCGTGACCGGGACCGAGAAGGCGAAGCCCGGTTCCGGCACGGACTTCTGCAACGTCGGCAGGGGCGTCGGCTCGGCGGCGGCGGGCCGCTCGCCGACGAAGGTCGCCGAATCCCCCGTCAGCATGATGTTCGTGGTCAGGTTTCGCCCCTCGATGCGCAGGCCGTCGAAACCGACGCTGCGCGGCGCAAGGCGCAGCCAGATATCGGGGGCGTTGCCGATTTGCACCACCGCATGCGCCGCCCGCCATCCCCGCTCGGCCATTGCCCGGACATCAACCTTGGCCAGCAGCTCGGGTATCTTCGCCTTGAACGACTCGATCGCCTCCCGGATCTTCGGATCGACCTTGCTGGCGAAGGTGATGCGGAAGCCGAGCACGTCGACGCCGATGCGGTCGGTCCAGGCATAATCGGCTTCGACCGTGGCGGTCGGGGTCCAGTCGCCGCCGATATCCGCCTTGACCGACGCCGATGCGGTGACCGAACCGGTCGCGGTCTCGCGGATATGCTTGCCGATGTCGCCGCGGCCCCGCACCCGGATGGTGGCGGAGACCGGCAGGGTGACGGCGATCCGGTCGCCCTGGCCCGCCGCGACCGCGATGGTGCCGCGATCGACCGCGCCGTCGATATGGCAGTCGATCTCGGGCGAGACCTTGGTCTTGAACCGCTTGGCGCAGCCACCGTTGAACGGGTTCGGAACGATGCACTCGTCGACCCACTTGGCCGGAACGCAGGCATTCCGGTCCTCGTCGACGGCATGGAGGCGCGACGGGACCTGCTGGTTCAGCTTCGCCTGCAGATCGTCCAGCGAGATCGTGACCGGGACCACGAGCGCGGACGTGCCGGACGGCAGATCCTCGCGTTCCGTCGTGACGGGCGGACCATGGTAGGTCGCCTGCGCCGCGCGCCAATAGCCGTAGGCCACGCCCGTAACCGCAATCGCGGCGATCAGGATCGCCGCCCGCCGTATCGGAAACCTGCCTCCGACCGACATGGGATCGTTCTCCCTTCACGGCGCCGACCTGTCGGGGACCGGCCCCGCCGCACCGGCGGGACCGTGCGGATGCGCATCCGATCACGCCGCATCGCTTCGCCAAGGCCGGCACGGAGCTCGACCATGCCGCAAAGGAATCGGACCTGGAAGGGGCATGCGACGCGTCGTATCGGCCGGGATGGCGTCAAACGCCCCCCGCTTGCAGATCCATCCTGCCGCAATCAAGAGAAATGTCCAGCGGCGACGCTTCGCCCGGGCGCCGAGGCACGGGACGGGGCCCCTGTCGGCGCCTCCCCTGCCCGGCAATCCGATCGCCCCGTCAGCGGCCCGAGACGAGGTAGGAGACGATCGAGGCCCGCAGGGCGTCGTCGGCGCTGCCTTCGTATTTCATGGTTCCGCCCGGCACGACGGCTTTCGGATTGCGGATATAGGCGTCGATCCGGGCCGCGCTCCAGGGCGTGCCGTTGGCCTTCATGGCATCCGAATAGTTGGCGAAGCCGGCGGCCGTTCCGGGCTTGCGGCCGATCACACCGGCGAGGCTAGGCCCCTTCTTGTTCTTGCCCGGCGTGACGGAATGGCAATCGCCGCATTCCTGATCGAAGGCCGATGCGCCGCTGGCATGGGCAGCCGTCGGCACGCCGAGGAGGCCGGGTCCGGCCGCGACGAGACTGCCGGCCAGGACGAGAGATGCGATGCGACCCATGATGCGTCTCCGAATGTGAGATCTGAAGTCCGTGATGGGATCCGCCGGTCGGCGGGCGGCCCCGAGACCCGGTCGCCCGCGGCGGCCGGGGCGCTTGCGCGGCGTATCCGTCAGAAGGCCGTCCAGACGAAGCCCATCAGGGTGTTGTTGTCGCTGGCGTGCCGGGTCGTTCCGTCGAACTTGTTGTAGGCGGTGTATTGCACGCCGACGCGGACATTGGCCCAGGGCGCGCCCCAGCTCGTTTCCTTGCCGAAGGGCGACCAGTCGACCTGGAGCATCAGGCCGCTATTGTCCGGCTTGCCGGTCGGGGCATAGAGCAGCTTGTCGGTCGAGCCCCAGGTGTTGAAATACTTGGCGGTCAGGCCGTAGGTCTTGTCGAAGGTGTAGGAGCCGGTGACGTTGAACTGCTCCATGGTCTGCGCCGCATGGGCCGCCGCCCCGCTGCGCACCGAGCCGTCCAGCTGTTGCATCTCGTGGATGAACGAGGTCGCGACGGTGAAGACATGGGTGCGATCGCCGAGATACTGGTAGGCGAGGTCGGCCCCGATATCGCGGTAATGGTCGGCCCGGCCGCGCTGGCCGAACACGCCGAGATCCGCGCTCATCGCGACGATGCCGAGCGAGACCGCCTGCGAGCGCATGTCCTTGAACCAGGCCAGCCGTCCGTAGGGTGCCCCGCCGATCAGACGGCTGCCGGGATCAGTCGGGTCGATCAGGTTGACGGCCTGAAGGAAGCCGCGGCTGAGCCCGCCATAGCCGCCGGCCTCGGCATAAAGGCCGTTGTCGATCGACGCATAGGCGGTCGCGCCGATCACCCGGCCTTCCAGTCCGCCGTCGAGCAGCGGCGCATGGGCGGGCGACGGCGCCAGATCGGAGGTCACGAAGGGATAGCGCCAGGCCGGCAGCGTGTTGAAGGGATCCTGGATGGTTGGGTTGTTGTTGATCGAGAGCCCGAAGGTGGTGTTGCGATCGAGCAGGGTGGCGTCGAAGGTGATGCGCAGGTCGACATTGTCGAGCACCAGCTTGCGGTCGATGCCCGAATAGGTGACCTGGGCGAAGGCACCGACATGGTCCATCAGCTTGCCGGCCACGAAGGCCGACAGTTCCTGCACGGCCGCATTGTCGTTGGTCGAGAAGCGCGCCGGCGGCGGTGACTGGTTCGCCTGGGTATGGGTGAAGGTACCGACCGCCATGCCGGAGAGCGGGATCTTGGTATCCTCGCCATTGGTCTCGGTATAGCCGCCGATCTTGAACCGGACGCCGTAGGGCGTCAGCTGCGGCCCGAAGGCGCCGACATGGCAGGTGGCGCATTCCTGGCCGGTCTGCCGGGAATAGCTCGGCACGGCCTGGGCCGGATCGGTCGTCACCCAGGCGAGGAGACCGACGAGCGCTGCGAGCAGGCCCGCGCGACGGCGCGACGATGCGGCACGGAAGGCGAGAAACGGCGACAAGGCGATTTCCTCCGATGAGGCCGCAGGGGCGGCGCCGGATGGGACGGGCTCGGGGCGGCGGATTGGGGCGGTCACCGGGGGGCCGTCGTGGGCCGGGTGGGACGCGCGGAACCGACGGAGGGCAGCATGGCCTGCAGCACGCCGTCGCGGCGGACGAAGCCGTGCCACAGCGCGGCGGCGACATGCAGGGCGGCGAGGCCGAGCAACAGCCAGGCGGCGCTCGGGTGCCAGATTTCGAGCAGGTCGGCGAGATCGCGGTCGCGTCCGGTCAGAGGCGGCAGGACGACGAGGCCGAACAGGCTGGCGGCCTTGCCGGAGGCGTTGGTGAGCAGCCAGCCGAGCACCGGCACGAGCAGGGTCAGGCCATAGAGGAGGCCATGGACCAGGGCCGCCGCCTGCCGGCTCCAGCGGTCGAGACCGGCATGTTCGACGCCGCCGACCACCAGCCGGATCGCGACCCGCGCCACAACGAGGATCAGGACGGTGGCGCCCAGGCTGCGGTGCAGGTCGAGCAGGCTGCGGTCGAGCGCAACATCGTCGACGAGGTCGCGGGCCAGTACGGCCGCCAGGGCCAGCACGAGCGTGACGGCGGTCGCCCAGTGCAGAACGCGCAGGGGGGGCGCGTAGTGGGCATCGGCCGAGATCGGCGCGCGCTCGGGGCGGTGGGCAATCAGGCTGTCGGTCACGGTCGCTCCGGGGTTCGAGTCGTGCCGCGACCATGGGTTCGATGCGCTGTCCGCGTCCTTTCCGTCGCCGTCAGGGTGTCGAAAGCTGGCCGTCGTGAAATCGGCGGATTGACCCGCTCTGAAGGCTGCGCACAAACGGGGGCTGAGCCTTGCGGATCCTGACGGTCGAAGACGATGCGGTGGTGGCGGCGGGTCTCGTCGAGGCCTTCACCCGCGGCGGGTATCAGGTCGATCACGCCAACTCGGCGGAAACGGCGATCGAGGCGCTGGCCACGACGCAATACGACCTGGCGGTGATCGATATCGGCCTGCCGCGGATGAACGGCCGCGACCTGATCCGCCACATCCGCATGAAGGGCCTCGCGCTGCCGGTGCTGATCCTGTCCGCCCACGACGCGCTCGAAGAGCGGGTGCGCGGGCTCGACCTCGGCGCCGACGACTATATGGTGAAGCCGTTCCAGCTGCCCGAACTGCTGGCGCGGGCCCGCGCGCTGATCCGGCGCAGCCAGGCGGTGTCGAGCTCGGAAATCCGCATCGGCGGCCTCAACATCGACCTCGGCCGGCGCAGCGCCGATGCCGGCGGGGTGGCGATCGACCTGACCGGACGGGAATGGGACATCCTGCAGCAGCTCGCCCTGACCTGTCCGAAGGTCGTGCCGAAGCAGAAGATGGTCGAGAGCCTGAGCGACTGGGGCAACGAGCTGACCCCGAACGCCATCGAGATCTATGTCTCCCGGCTGCGCGCCAAGCTGCAGAATTGCGGCATCGCGATCCGCACCATCCGCGGGCTCGGATACCGCCTCGATGAACTGGCCTGAGGCGTACCGGGCCGGCACCAGCCTGCGCCGCCGGCTGCTCGTGCTTCTGCTGGCGCCGCTCCTCCTGCTGGCGCTGATCAGCGGCCTGATCGACTATCGCATCGCCAGTTCCACCGCCGAGACGGCCTTCGACCACGGCCTTGCCGACGACGCCCTCGCGCTCGCCTCGCGCGTCGCCCTGCGCAACGGCGACCTGACCGTCGACCTGCCGCCGGCCGCCGAGGCCATCCTCAGAACCGACAGCGAGGATGCCGAGTTCCTGGCCGTGCGCGGGCCGGACGGGCGGCTCCTCGGCGGCGACGCCGACCTGCTGCCGGATGCGGTCGAACCCGGCCGCGGCCCCGTGCTCGCCGATGTCGTCATGCGCGGCCTGCCGGTGCGCAAGGCAAGCTATGCGCTCGCCACCGCGGCCGGCCCGATCACCGTCGCCTTCGCGGAAACCACCAACAAGCGCGACGAGGCCCGCTCGCGCATTCTGGCCGCGCTCATGATCCCCAACGTGCTGATCCTGATCGCGACCTTCGTTCTGGTCCATTTCGGCATCGCCGCCGGCCTGGCGCCGCTCAACGCCCTGTCGCGGGCGATCGAGGAGACGCCGCGCACCGACATCCGGCCGCTCGACGGCGCCGACGTGCCCCAGGAGGCCGCACCACTGGTGGCCGCGATCAACCGCCTGCTCGACGATCTCGCCGCCTCCGCGGCCGCCCAGCGCGCCTTCCTGTCCAATGCGGCGCATCAGTTGCGCACGCCGCTCGCCGGCCTGCAGACCCAGCTGGAATTGGCCGCCCAGGATCTGCCACCCGCCCACCGCAGCAAGATCACGCGCCTCGTCGAGGCGACCGGGCGCATCGCCCGGCTCGCCGGCCAGCTGCTGGCACTGGCCCGCTCGGCACCGGAGGCCAGCGCCGGCCATCCGGTCGAAACCATCGACCTCGCCACCGTGATCGCCGAGCACGGCTCCGACTGGTACGACCGGGCCCTGGCGCGCCGGGTCGAACTGGAGTTCGAGGCCGCGCCGGCGCTGCTGATCGGGTCGGCCTGGCTGATCGGCGAACTGGCCGGCAACCTGATCGACAATGCCGTCGCCTATGCCGGCCCGGAGGCGCGCGTGGTGATCCGCTCGGGCGTCGGCCCGCTCGGCGAGGCCTTCCTGGAGGTCGAGGATGACGGCCCCGGCGTGCCGGCCGCGGAGCGGGAGCGCATCTTCGAGCGCTTCTATCGCGCCGAGGGCCAGACCGCGCCCGGCACGGGCCTCGGCCTCGCCATCGTCAAGGAGGTCGCCGACCGGCACGGCGCGACCGTCAGCCTGCGCTCTCGCCCGGACGTCCCCGGCTGCCTGGTGCGCGTGACCTTCCCGGTCCCGCCGAAGCCATCCGCCGCCGCCGCGGAGCGCCCACGATAAAGACGCCGCGGTGCCTCCGCTGTGACCGGCAAGGTCGTTCCCGCCGGCCGACGGCAGGGCCGACCCCGGCGTGGCCGGCATCGCGCGGCGTGCCAGGGGCAGATCCGGCGTCCCGTCAGCCCTCGTCCCGGATCGTAAGGCGTCCGTTCAGTTCGGCGATCAAGGACGCCGGACCGCGGTTTCGGATGTGGTGTCGCGCCATTTTTCGGCAGTCCGGGTCCCGGTTGATCTGCACCTCCACCCAACGGCGCCAATCAGGATCGTTCAACGCGATCCGCTCCGCCGTCAGGATATCGCAGCCCAACTCGACGCGGATGTCCTTGATGGCCTGAAACCAGTCGATCTTTTGCTTCGCCATCAACATCGCCCGCGCCTTCTGCCCTCACCGGTCCTGGCCGGAGCAGGCCGCCTCGCATCGCATGGCAGGCAACACCCCTTCGCTCAGGCATTCCGACCGACCATGGGGTCAAACAACCTTCACGATTGCATCCACAGACTGTAAAATCATGCAAGCGATACAACCCGCAGCGGGGTCAGTCCTGGCATGGATTTCGTCGTCGAGTCTCTCTCGAAATGGCCGGCCCCTCTGGTAACGGCACTCTTCTGCGGCGTCGGCGGCCTTCTCGGTTCGCTGGTCGTGGCGGCGATCTCGCGGATCGTCCCGCTCAACAAGACGGTTGCGACGGCCATCGTCACCGGCTTCGTCGTGCTGGGCCTGCAAGGCCCAGATCTTGCGATGTCCAAGGTGAAGAATTCAGATACTGCGCGTTATGCGGTAGATGAACTGAAAAAGATGCGATATTTCGCCGTCCTGTTCCGTGCCCACCCTGAATCTGAAGCTATTTTACTTGAAGAGTTCAGGAAATCCAGCGTCGGAAAATTCAACGAAGAAAAGCGCGCCCGACTGCAGTCCTTTGTCGCCGAACTGACGACGAAATACATGGTCAAGGATCTGACAAGGGCACCTGATAGTATTATCTTCAGGACTATACAAAGAAATCTCAGCGTTGTGCAGCAATTCAGTAAGCGTCCGGAAATTTGCGTTGCCTACTACAAGGCCAATGGCCAAATCCCACAATCGGCACAAACCCCGAAACTCATTGAAGAGGAAATGAGCCTGAAAGCCGACATCATCGAGAGTTCGATCGCAAACCCGTCTCCGCCCCGGGAGCCGGTCAGCGCGGAGGAGATCCGGAGCCTCTTCACCGAGGCCTACAAGAATACCGGCGCCGACATTCGCGACCTGCCGAAACTCACCAAGTCATCCACAGTATCCCCGGATGAGGGCTGCCGGATCGCGATCGAGTTCTACAAGGCCCTGGTGTCCCTCGGCGAGCAGAAGGGCGCCCGCCTGTTCCGGGGGCTGCTGGAGCCGTAGGGATCGAGGTTTGGTCCGGCCATTGCGGCCTTTACCGGCCGACCTCGATCTGACCGGCGTGCCGCGCGCCCTCATCGGCCGGCGAGCCGGTCGAGGAAGCCCAGCATGTGGTCGATGCCGCCGTGCTGGTCGAGATCGGCGTGGCCGGCTTCGGGCAGCTCGACGAATTCGGCACCCGGGCCGGCGCGCTCGGCCAGGCGGCGGCCATGGGCGATCGGGACGGTGCGGTCGAGGGGGCCGTGCAGGATCAGGATCGGCCGCCGGATCGCCGCGACGGCCTCGCGGCTGAGCCAGGCATCGGCGAGGAGCCACCGCACCGGGACATAGGGGAAGATCTCGGCCGCACGGTCGACGATGGCGGTCGGCGGGGCTTCGAGCATCAGCGCGGCGACGGGCCGGCGGACGGCGGCCTGGATCGCCACCGCGGAGCCGAGCGACCAGCCGTGCAGGACGACCCGGTCGGAGGGCACGCCCTCGGCGGCGAGCCGATCGAGCAGCGCCACGGCATCGGCGACGAGCCCGGTCTCGCTCGGCTGGCCCGGCGCGCCGGGATAGCCGCGATATTCCAGCGCCGCGATGCCGTGCCCCGCCGCCGCCAGGCCCGCGAGCCGGCTGACCGAGCCATGCAGCCCGCCGCCATTGCCGTGGAAATGCACGATGGTGAAGCGATCCGGCGCCGCCGGTCGTCGCCAGACCGGAACCGCGAGCCCGTCGGCGGTCGCCAGCCGTTCCAGACGGAAACCCTGGAGACCGGCGGCTTCGGGCGTCTCCGGTCCCGGCCAGGTCCGGTAGAGCAGAGAGCGCTGCGACAGGGCGAGCCAGCCGACCGCCGCCCCGTAGGGCAGCGCCAGGCCGAGCGCGATCGCAACCAGTTTCGACAGCATCACGCCTCCGCATGCGAAAGGACCGGCCGGGAGGGTCCCGGCCGGTCCAGAATCGAGCGCAACGATGGAGACTTCGTGACCGCGCGAAAGCGGGGTCTCAGTCGAGGTTCTTGATGATCTCCTCGGTCATCTTCTTGGCGTCGCCGAACAGCATCATGGTGTTGTCGCGGAAGAACAGTTCGTTCTCGACGCCGGCATAGCCAGAGCCCATGCCGCGCTTGATGAACAGGACCGTCTTGGCCTTCTCCACGTCCAGGATCGGCATGCCGAAGATCGGCGAGGCCGGGTCAGTCTTGGCGGCCGGGTTGGTCACGTCGTTGGCGCCGATCACATAGGCCACGTCGGCCTGCGCGAAATCGTTGTTGATGTCCTCGAGCTCGAACACCTCGTCATAGGGCACGTTGGCCTCGGCCAGCAGCACGTTCATGTGGCCCGGCATGCGCCCGGCGACCGGGTGGATGGCGTATTTCACCTCCACGCCCTCGTGCTTCAGCTTGTCGGCCATCTCGCGCACGGCATGCTGGGCCTGGGCGACCGCCATGCCGTAGCCCGGCACGATGATCACCTTGGACGCGTTCTTCATGATGAAGGCCGCGTCGTCGGCCGAACCCTGCTTGACCGGCCGCGCTTCGACCGCCCCGCCGGCCGGACCGGCGGTCTCGCCGCCGAAGCCGCCGAGGATGACCGAGATGAAGCTACGGTTCATGCCCTTGCACATGATGTAGCTGAGGATCGCGCCGGACGAGCCGACCAGCGCGCCGGTGATGATCAGCGCCGAGTTCTGCAGCGTGAAGCCGATGCCGGCCGCCGCCCAGCCCGAGTAGCTGTTCAGCATCGAGACGACCACCGGCATGTCGGCGCCGCCGATCGGCACGATGATCAGCACGCCGAGCGCCAGCGAGACCAGTACGATCAGCCAGAACACGACCTGACTGCCGGTCATGACCAGGGTCGCGATCAGGACGACCAGAATCACGGCCAGCACGATATTCACCAGATGGCGCATCGGCAGCAGGATCGGCTTGCCGCTCATCCGGCCGTCGAGCTTGAGGAAGGCGATGACCGAACCCGTAAAGGTGATCGCGCCGATCGCCACGCCGAGGCTCATCTCGACCAGCGCCTGGCCGTGGATATGGCCGGGCGAGCCGATGCCGAAGGCCGCCGGCGCGTTGATCGCGGCCGCGGCGACGAACACCGCCGCCAGGCCGACCAGCGAGTGGAAGAAGGCGACCAGCTGCGGCATCGCCGTCATGGCGATGCGCTTGGCCGTGATCGCGCCGACGCCGCCGCCGATGGCCAGCGCCAGCACGATCAGCGCATAGGCGCCGAAGGACGGCTTGATCAGGGCCAGCGTGGTGCCGATGGCGATGGCCATGCCGACCATGCCGTAGACGTTGCCCTTGCGCGACGTGGCCGGGCTGGACAGCCCGCGCAGAGCCATGATGAAGAGCACGCCGGAGACGAGGTAGAGCAGCGCAGTGATGTTCTGAGACATGGATGCGCCCCCCTCACGACTTCTTCTTGTACATCGCGAGCATGCGCGACGTGACCATGAAGCCGCCGAAGATGTTCACCGCGGCGAGAATGGTTCCGACGAAGCCGAAGCCGCGCGCCCAGCCGGCGCCCGGGCCGGAGGCCCAGTCGACGCCGACGGCGAGCAGCGCGCCGACCACGATCACCGAGGAAATCGCATTGGTGACCGACATCAGCGGCGTGTGCAGCGCCGGGGTCACCGACCAGACCACGTAGTAGCCGACGAAGATCGCCATCACGAAGATGGAGAACTGGAACACGAAGGGATCGACCGAGGCGGCGGCCGCATGGGCGCTGGCGACCTGCGCGGAGAGGTCGCCGAGGATGCCCTGCGCCTTGTCGGCCGCACCGACCGCGGCGGCGGCCGCGTCCTGGGCGGCCTTGGCGGCGGCCCGGGCCTGTTCCAATGCCTGTTCGGGAGTGAGATTGGCCATGGTTGCCCCCTTCAGCCCTTCAGCGACGGATGGACGATCTGGCCGTCCCGCGTGATCATGGTCGCCTTAACGAGTTCATCCTCGTAGTTGACCGCGAGCGTCTTCTCCTTCTTGTCGATCATGGTCTCGACGAAGGCGAACAGGTTCTTGGCGTAGAGCAGCGAGGCGCTGGCGGCGACGCGGCCGGCCACGTTGAGATGGCCGAGGATCTTGACGCCGCCGATGGTGACGACCTCGCCCGGCACGGAGCCCTCGATATTGCCGCCGCGCTCGACCGCGAGATCGACCAGCACGGAGCCCGGCCGCATCGAGGCGACCATCGCGGCGGTGATCAGCTTCGGCGCCGGCCGACCGGGAATCAGGGCCGTGGTGATGACCATGTCCTGCTTCTTGATGTGCTCGGCGACGAGCGCGGCCTGCTTGGCCTGGTACTCGGCCGACATCGGTTTGGCGTAGCCGGCCGCGGTCTCGGCCTGCTTGAACTCCTCGTCCTCGACCGCCACGAACTTGGCGCCGAGCGAGGCGACCTGTTCCTTGGCGGCGGGGCGCACGTCGGTGGCGGTGACCACCGCACCGAGGCGGCGGGCGGTCGCGATCGCCTGCAGGCCGGCGACGCCGGCGCCCATGACGAACACCTTGGCGGCCGAGACCGTGCCGGCCGCGGTCATCATCATCGGGAAGGCGCGATCATATTCGGCGGCGCCGTCGATGACCGCCCGATAGCCGGCCAGGTTGGCCTGCGACGACAGGATGTCCATGACTTGCGCGCGGGTGATGCGCGGCATGAACTCCATCGAGAAGGCGGTCAGGCCGGCATCGGCGAGCGCCTGAACCGCCGCCTGCTGGCCGTAGGGGTCGAGCGCGCCGATCAAGAGCGCGCCGCGCTTGGCCAGCGCCGCAGCCTCGGCGGAGGGGCGGCGGACCGTCAGCACGATATCGGCGCCGGACCAGACCGAAGCCGCATCGGGGGCGATGGTGGCGCCGGCCGCTTCGTATTCGGCGTCCAGGATCCGGCTCTTCAACCCGGCACCCGTCTCGACCACCACCTCGGCACCGAGACCCTTGAACTTCTTCACGGTATCCGGAGTGGCCGCGACGCGGGCCTCCGCCGGATCACGCTCCATCGGCACGGCTATCTTCATGGATTGCCCCCTTTCGGCACCCCTCCGGTGCCGTCCATCCGCAGGAATGGCCGGCCGGAGACGGGGTGGAGAAGCCGATCGCTACCGGCCGCCGGCGATGCGGCGCCACCCGTTCCGACGAAATCCGGCCACCGACCCCGCTCCGTCAGGGATGCGGGGGTCAGGGACCGGCGATTAAATTCCGAATCCCGCCCGATCGAACCTTCGGGCTTGCTGGCCTGCCGGTCCCTGCGGATCGGCCCGGCCGGCCGGATCAGAGCAGGAACACTGCCATCAAGGCGAGCAGGACGACCACCCCGATGGTGCCCCACTTGGTCATGGCGATGAACAGCTTGTAGGTCTTCTCGTGCTCGGCGTAGTCCATCGGGCTGTGCTCGGCCATCTTGCGCCCCTTGCGTCTCGTGGTCACCATTCCCTTGCGGGCCGGCGTCTTTATAGGAGATGGCCGCCCCCCGGGCAACGCGTCCTGGTGGCCGCAGCCCTGGGAACCGGTGCCAGATTCGGCATAAACTGCACCTGCCACGCCCCGACTTTCTGGTATGCCAAATACCAGAGAAGGTCAAGCAAGCCCTGGCCCCGCCCCGGCCCGTTGCAATCCACCCCCTTGCATACATTGGCGAATTCGCCTCTTATGCCGCGGGGGAACATTCGAAGGCTTGGAGGCCTTGGAGGGATGAACGACAGAGACCCGCTCGAACGGGCCGCAGACCGGCTTGCCTTCTGGATCGAGACTTTCAACCGGCTGTTCGAAACGGATTTGACGCTCGAGGATCCGCAGTTGATTCTCAACAGCAAGGGCGGGGTCGAGATCCTGATCACGCCGGTGCTGCAACTCGGCGCCTTCTTCTTCACGGCCTCGCTGCGCGACATTCCCGAAGCCTCGGAGGAGGTGCTGGTGCGGGTGCTGGCCGGCAACCTGTTCCAGGCCGAGAGCGGCGTCGGCTGGTTCTGCATCACGCCGGAAACCAGACAACTGTGCTGGCAGATGCGCTGGGACCGCTTCATGACCGCGACCGAAGAGGCCTTCCTGGGCTTCCTGGACGCCTTCGCGGATGCCGCCGAAGAGCGGCGGCGCACCGTGCTGGCCTGGACCGATGCGCCGCTCCTGCCGCCGGGGGCACCGCAGGATTTTACCCTGGTGCGTGCCTGAGGGAGGTCGGACATGGCCACAGGGGGCGTGAATTCAGGCCGACCGCCAGGTCCGGTCGCGATCGAGACCTCGGCTCCGAAAGGCCCCGACACGACCGGCGTGCCGACACAGCGCTACCAGGGCGACCGGTTCCTGTCGGTCCAGCGCGCGAGCTTCCTGGGCAGTGCGGTGCTCGGCGCCGTCGCCACGCTCGGCGGCCGGTTCCTGTCGCAGGCGCCGCCGTCGACCGGACCGACTGTCCTCCCGCAGGGGCCATCCGGATCGTCGTCCGACCCGGATGCCGGCAAGCCGTCCGGCCTCGCCTATCGCGGCACCGTCATGGACGGCATCGAGAAGCAGTTCCAAACGCTCGATCCGGTCGCCCAGAAGGTCAAGCAGGTCGGCGATACGGCTTCCGAAATCGTTGATGCCCTGCCGGTGCCGAAAGGCGCGCAGAAGCTGTTCAAGGTCGCCAACCGGACCACGACCTTTACGGGGCTGGCGCCGGTGCTCCTGTCCGGCCTCTACGCTGCCGCGTCGACCTCCAACGCGGTCGGCACCCATGCCCATCTGCGCAATCTGGCCAAACCGACGGATGAGGACCTTCGCATCAACGCCTCGGTCCAGCAGCAGGCCCGCGACGCGCGGCAGTTGTTCAAGGACCGCACGATCGACTATGTCGGCGAGCGCTTCCAGGAGATCGGCGTCACGCTGCCCTTCGACAAGCTCTAACAGATTGCTGAGAAACGCGTCGGAACGCGATCAGACGGGGCCGTTTCAACTCTGTCATCCCCGGGCTTGTCGCGGGGATCCAGACTTTTCAATGACTTGGCCATCGCACTGGATCCCCGGGACAAGCCCGGGGATGACAGAATGGCGGGTTCGGAGTGGTTTTCAGCAGCCTGCTAAGGCGTTGCTTCGCGCGCCGTGCCAGCCCCGCCTTGCCCCGAAGGCACCGTGCCTCAGGGGCAGACGCGGACATGCTTGCGCGCCTCGGCGAAGTCCATGACCAGGAGCTTGGCGGTCAGACCGCCGCGCGCCTTGATCCAGTTCTGGACCGACGCCGGATAGAGGGACAGGACGATCCTGTTGGCCTTCGGATTGGTCTTGCCGGTCTTGATGTCCGTCGTCTGGTGAAAGGCCAGCACCGCACCCGGACCAAGGCAGACGCGGTTGACCCGGGTCAGTGCCAGATAGACCGTGCAGGCCGAGGCACACAGTCCTTCGATGCGGACGAGACGACCGGAATCGGCCACGTCCAAGGCCGTGTTGACGCGCTCAATAACGCGACCGCCCCGATCTCCGGAAATCACATAGGGAGGCAATTCGTCCATCATCGCGCCGATCCCGCAACTCAACCCCGGCGGGAAGGCTATGCGACCGCCGCCGCATCTGACAAGCCCCCCGGATCACGTCTGGGTTGCAGCCGCGACCGGCCGGCATGTGCCCGAAGCGGCAGGTCACTCCTGCCGGGGCGGGGCCGACGAGGCCGTGTTGCTGCGCAGCGGCCGATGCTCGGCGCGGCTCAGAATCGCGACCGCGACCGTCTGGGCGATGGCGGCGACCAGAAACACCCAGCGGAAGCTCTCCACCGCCCGGGCGGCAACGGCCGGATCGACCGCCGCATGGCGCGCGCCCTCCCCGATTTCGGCAACGACGCCGGTCCCGGTCAGGATCGCGCCGAGCACCGTGACGCCGACCACCGAACCGAGCGTGCGCAGGAACGACATCGAGGCGGTCGCGACGCCGAGATCGCGCGGCTCGGCGGCATTCTGGACCGAGATGGTGCCGACCGGGAACAGCGTGCCGGTGCCCATGCCGGCGATGCCGACAGCCAGTTCGACCGCCCAGAAGGGCAGCAACCCAGCACCCGCTGCCAGACCGAACAGGGCGGCGGCAGCGACCAGTCCGCCGACGATCGCCACCCATTCGTAGCGTTCGACCCGGGCGATGACCCGACCCGACAGGTTGGCGCCGGCCACCGTGCCGCCGAGATAGACCACAAGGGCGAAGCCCGCGGTGGCCGGCCCCATCCCCTCGACCAGTTCGAGATAGACGGGCAAATAGACCGAAAGCCCGATCGAGGACGCCATTGCGAAGAAGAGGCCGAGCGTCATCGGGGCGATCACGGGGTTGCGCATCACCCGCGGCGGAATGAGCGGCTCTGCGGCGCGGGTCTGGTGCCACAGGAACAGGCCGGCCAAGGCCGCTGCCCCGACAAGGAGCCCGACCGTTCCGGCCGAAAGCCACGCCAGCCGATGGCCGCCGAGCGTCAGCGCCAGCATCAGCATGACCGTGGCGCCGACCACCAACAAGGAACCCGGCCAGTCGAGCTGGTGGTTGCGCTGGACCCGCGGCAGCTTGCGCAGGGTGCGTTCGGACAGGAAGAGCGCGACGGCGCCGAGCGGCAGGTTGATCCAGAAGATCAGCGACCAGTGGATATGCTGCGCGAACAGGCCGCCGATCACCGGTCCGGCCAGGCTGGCCGTCGCCCAGACGCCGGTGATGTAGGTGACGTAGCGCGGCCGTTCGCGCGGCGGTACCACATCGCCGATGATGGTTTGGGCGAGCGCGATCAGGCCGCCGCCGCCGAGCCCCTGCAGCGCGCGGCCGGCGATCAGCACGCCCATATTGGGTGCCAGCGCACAGACCACCGAGGCGGCGAGAAAGATGCCGACGGCGGCGAACAGGACCGGCCGCCGCCCGCGGATGTCCGCGAGCTTGCCGTAGAGCGGCGTCACCGCCGTCGCGGTCAGGAAATAGGCCGAGATCACCCAGGACAGCCATTCCGGATCGCCGAGCGTCGCCCCGATCGTCGGCAGGGCCGGCGCCACGATGGTCTGGTCGAGAGCGGCCAGCAGCATCGAGATCAGCGCTCCGACGACGATGTTGCGCTTGTCGGTCTCACTGACGGCAGGGGCGGGCGCGGCGGATGCGGGTACGACGGTCTCGGTCATCGGGCGGGGTCTCACGAGGGGCGGGACGGATCGGTGCCCGACCGAACCGCGGCGGGGAGCCGTCGGCGATTATGACCGGGACCGCCGCGGCCGGCCACCGTCCGGTCGCCCGACGTCCCGACAGACGCCATGCGCCTGACGCTCGGCTCGCCTCGGCGCCGAAGCCCTCCGCAGACGAGCCGGCAATCAAAAAATTGTATTTCCTGAATATTAAAATGGGATGCCGCGAAGGTGGCGGCATCGATCAATTCAATGAAATGAAATCGTACTTCTCCCCATTTAAGGATCACGCAGCGCGACGCAAAGCTGATGCGCAGAAAATCGCGTTTACAATATGCCCGCAAGAATTGCACGGACGTCAGTGACCGGTCATAGTCCAGGTCTGCGGAATCGTCGGGTGCCGCGACGTTCGCGGCGGTGCATCCATCGCCGCCGACGCGGAGAGCGAGGAGGGCTCTCCGGGGATACGCAGCCGCCGACACGGTTCTGCGGGCGTGGTTCTGGAGGATTCGAGGATCGAATCCGAAACGATTCGGATATCCCAAAAAAGAATAAGGTTGGGGGTTCGCATGTTGCCGCAAATGAATCGCCGGTCTTCGCTGCTCGCGTCGACCGCCTTGAGTCTGGCCGCTTTGGCCATGTCTACGTCGATGGCCTCCGCGCAGTCCTCGGTGCCGCTCGTGGTCAGCGCGCCTGCGCCCGGCGCGACCTATACCGTGGTCGGAACCGAGACCTGGGGAACGGCCACCATCGGCGACGGAGCCGGCGAAGCGGGCACGCTGAAGGTCGGTCCCGGCACATCCCTGACCACCGGAGACATCTCGGGAAGCCCGACCACGATCGGCAATCTCGCCGGCTCGACCGGGTCCGTCGTCGTCAAGGGCCGGGGGGCATCCTGGACGGACACGGGTGCGTCGGTCGCCGTCGGCGCCACCGGCATGGGCTCGCTGTCGATTCTGAACGGCGGCACCGCTTCGGTGGTGAGCCTGGGCATTTCGACCAACGGCGGCACCGGTAACGTCCTGGTCTCTGGAGCCGGCAGCAAGCTGACCTCGACCCAGCACATGGCCATCGGCTGGTCCGATGGAACTCCGGGCTCCCTCGTCGTCGAGAAGGGCGGCAGCCTGGAGACGATCGGCGGCTACGGCGGCGATCCCGGCGGCGGCCTCTATATCGGCGGCGGCGGCAACGTCACCATCCGCGATGCCGGCACCAGCGTCGTGATCGGATCCCGCCACAGCGGCACGCCCTCCGATTGGACTACGGCGGACGGCTGGTTCTATATCGGCGACGGCACCGCGACCCTGTCCAATGGCGCATCGCTGGAATCGGACGGCGGCTACGTCTCCGGCACCCTCGCCGGGGGGTACGCCAAGATGACCGTCACCGGCGCCGGCACCACCTGGAATTCCGGTATCTCGCTCTATGTCGCCGGCAACGGCAACAACAACGACGACGGCGACGGCGAACTGACCGTCTCGGACGGCGCGCATGCGTTCGCCTCCGTCGTCGGTGTCGGCGTCGACGGGCGCTCGACCGGGACGATCCTGGTGACCGGCGCCGGAAGCCGGCTGAGCGCGGTCGCCAGCGGCACCCTCACGGGCAACTTCTATGTCGGCTCGGATGGCGACGGCACACTCATCGTGCGCGACGGCGCCACGGTGACGACGGACAACCAGGTCCGCATCGGCTTCTCCGAAACCGCGTCCGGGCTTCTGGTCATCGGTGCCAAGGAGGGCGAGGCCGCGGCCGGCGCCGGGACCATCATCGCCAATGGCGGCGTCGCATTCGGCGACGGCAGCGGCACGCTGGTCTTCAATCACACCAGCGACAACCTGATCTTCAGCAATGTCCTCTCCGGTGCCAACGGCGCGATCCGCCAGATCGCCGGCGTCACCGACCTGACGGCGAACTCGCCCGACTTCGCGGGCTTCCTGACGGTCGTCGGCGGAACGCTGAAGGTGAACGGCGATCTGTCCGCAGCCTCCGCCAATGTCTTCGGAGGCACTTTCGGCGGCAGCGGGACGATCGGGGCACTGACCGTCCAATCCGGCGGCACCGTTGCCCCGGGCAACTCGATCGGCACGCTGCACGTCGCGAATTCCTTTGTGCAATTGGCAGGCTCCACCTATCTGGCCGAACTGTCCTCCACGGGCACCTCCGACCTGATCTCGGTCGGCGGCACGGCGACGCTCGGCGGCACGGTCCGCGTCGGCCAGGACAGCAGCTACCGGTTCGGCCAGAGCTTCACCATCCTGTCCGCCGAGGACCTGACCGGCACCTATACCAGCGACACGGTTCGGCTTTCGGCCTTCGCCACCGGCACGCTCAGCTATGTCGACGACAGCGACGTGGTCCTGACCGTCTCCAAATCGCGCAGCTTCGCGTCGGCCGGCAAGTCGGCGAACCAGCGCGCCGTGGCCGGGGTTCTCGACAACCTGCCGGCCGATTCCGAGCTGGTCATCGCCGCCGCCAATCAGCAGACCGGCAAGGACGCCCGTGCGGCCTACGATTCGCTGTCCGGCGAGTTCAACGCCACGCTGGTCGGCCAGACCATCGAAGCGTCGCAGATCATGCGTGACAGCATGACGGACCGTCTGCGCGCCGCCTTCGGTCTCGCCGGGGCCTCGCAGGGGCCGGTCGCGACCCAGCTTTCCTATGCCCCGGCGCCGAACGACCCGGCCGGCAAGGCCATCGCGGCGCCGACCACGCCCGGTCTCGCCGTCTGGACCCGCGCCTACGGCAATTGGCTGGACAGCCGCGGCAGCGGCAACGCCGCCGGCGCCCGGCAGACGATCGGCGGGGTCCTGTTCGGCGCGGATGCCGCCTTGGCCGATCCGTCCACCCGGGTCGGCATGATGTTCGGCTACGGCCGCGGCTCCGTGTCCAGCACCGGCCGCAGTTCCAGTGCGACCACCGACGACTACCATGTCGGCTTCTATGGCGGCCAGCAGTGGGGAGCGCTCGGCTTGCGTCTGGGCGGCGCCCTGTCGCTGCGCGATGCCGATACCGAGCGGCATCTGAACTTCTCCGGCTTCTCGGAAGACACCAAGGGCCGGCAGCGCCTCCTGACTTCGCAGGTCAATGCCGATCTCGGCTACAACATCCGCATGGGTTCGCTGGCCCTGGAGCCCTTCGCAGCCGCCGCCTATGTCCGCGTCAACGGCCTGTCGGATCGTGAATCGGGCTCCGGCGCCAAGCTGAACGTGCTCGACAACGATGCCGGGGTCGGCTTCTCCACCCTCGGCCTCCGCTTCGGTCAGGACTTCGTCACGGCCGGCCAGCCCATGGCCGTCCGCGGCTCACTGGCCTGGCGCCATGCCTTCGGCGACGTGACACCGGGCGTGCGCCAGAGCTTCGGCAACGGCTCGGCCTTCACGGTCACCGGCACGCCGATCGCCCGCAACACACTGGTGGCCGAAGGCGGCGTTGACTTCCGGCTTGCCGGCGGCGCCACCCTTGGGCTGACGACGACCGGCAATTTCGGCAGCGACACCCGGTCGCTGTCCGGTCGGGCCGATCTGCGCTGGTCCTTCTGACCCCGGGAGGCCGGTCCCGCTCCGGATTGGTTCGCACAATATCAAAACGCCCCGCTGCGGCCGCAGCG
>NZ_JAHHZF010000002.1:496604-645471 GCF_018729455.1 Prosthecodimorpha staleyi
CCCGGCCCGCCCGGGCCCCCCGCCGTGCTCCCGGGGGCCAGGCGAACCGCCTATGCCGCATCCGCCGATGCCAGCCCCCGGGCCGCCAGGGCGTCCGCCTGGCGGCGGCCCATCGCGGCGCGGTCGAAGCCCTCGATCTGCTCGTTGAACAGCCGATAGAAATTCAGCTCCGCATCGAGATGCAGGAACACGCCGCCGAGACCGATGGCGGCGCGGTCCATGAACACGAATTCGCGCGGCACCGTCACCGGCCCCCTCGCCTTGAGCGCCTGCGCCACCCGCATGGCCTCGCGCCGGCCATACTCGGCCGGCGAGACGCCATCGGCGATGCGGCGCACCCGGTCGGTCAGGAGCGGCCCGTAGATGAAGCGCGCCCAGATGTTGAGGATCTCGATCAGTTCCGTGTCGAGGCCGCGGAAGCCCCAGCTTTCATAGGCCGAGACGATCCGGTCGCGATCCTCCGCCATCAGGCCGCGATAGAGATCGATCACGCCCTCCACGAAGCGCGGCGGGAAGATGCGGATGCAGCCGTAGTCGAGCAGGTTGATCCCGGTCGGCGTCCCGTCGGCATCGTCGAAGACCGTGTAGTTGCCGAGATGCGGATCGCCATGGATCACGCCGAAATGGCTGAACGGATACCACCAAGCCTTGAACATGGCGGTGGCCAGACGGTTGCGGGTGTCCTGCCCGGCCTCGCGATGGCTGAGGATCGGCCGGCCGTCGAGCCAGTTCATGGTCAGGAGGCGGCGGGTCGACAGGGCGGGGACCGGAGCCGGCACGCGAATGTCCGGGTCGCCGTCGAAGATGCCCGCATAGAGACCCATGTGACGGGCCTCGCGGCCATAGTCGAGTTCCTCGCGGATACGCGCAGCGATCTCCTGACGGATCTCGGTCGTGTCGATGGCCGGCCGCATCCGCGCATGCAGCGCGAAGATGACGCCGAGCTGCTTCAGGTCCGCCTCTACCGCCGATTCCATGTCCGGATACTGAAGCTTGACGGCCAGCCGCGCCCCGTCATGGCCGGTCGCCCGATGCACCTGCCCGAGCGAGGCGGCATGGGCCGGCTGGTGCTCGAAATCGGCGAACCGGCGCTCCCAGCCGAGCCCGAGTTCGGCGGTCATGCGCCGCTTGACGAAGGCCCAGCCCATGGCCGGCGCATCGGCCTGCAGGCGCATCAGCTCCGCCGCCCATTCGGGCGGGATAGCATCCGGGATGGTCGCCAGCAATTGGGCGACCTTCATCAGCGGCCCCTTCAGCTGGCCAAGCGCGGCAGCGAGCAGTTCGCCCTCACGCCGCAAGTCCGGATCGCCGCCGAACAGCCGCGCCCCGGCAATCCGCGCCGCCGCCGACCCGATCCCGGTGCCGACCCGCGCATAGCGCGAGACGCGGCCCGAGAGGCGGTTCTTTTCATCGTCCTGGGATGAGGTCATCTGTTCCTGCTGAGTCCTCAGGCAGTGCACGTCCGCCCGATCGTCGCTGCCTTGTTGGTCGGCAGCGACGATCGCCCCCGACCGGCATCATGGCCCGTTTACGGATTCCCCGCGCCATCGGACCGATTTTCGATCCAGCGGGCGAGACCTTCCTCCGAAACCGATCCGGCAGCGAGATCCAACATGATCCGCGCCGCCTCGATCTGCGGTGGCCGGAATATCATGGCGTTCTCGCGCAGGAACAACATCAGGGTCACAAAAGCGGCCCGCGTGCTGCCCTCGACGAAGGGACGGTTGCGGGCGATTCCGAAGGCGTAGGCGGCCGCCAGAACGGCCAGACCGCCGCGCTCGTATTCCCACTTGTTGCGCGGTCGCCCCAGCGCGGATTCGAGCGCGCCTTCGTCCCGGATTCCGGCAGCCCCACCGAAACGGTCGATCTGCTTCTCATGAAGGGCGAGAACCTCGGCCTTCTCCACCCAACGCGGACCGAAACCGGCCTGCGTCCATTGGCCGAAGCCGGTCTCGACCGGCCCGGTCATTTGGCGAGTTCCTTCAGCGTATCCTTGTATTCGTCCATGATTCCGTCGACGAGCCGCATGCTCGCCTCGAATTCCGGATCGTAGGGCGTCAGACGCAATCCGCCGTCACCGTCCGGCACCGCGAAGACCACATCGCCGAGTTTCAGTCCCAGGTGCGCCAGAGCATTGCGCGGCAGGATCAGGCCCGTCGAATTGCCGATCTTCTTGATCTCCAACTTCATGGCTCGTCACTCCGCTCCGGCGTTATACGAAACGTACAACACACCTGCGGGCTCGGCACCATGACGAACGCGGCCGGCGCGATCCTTCAGGTTCGCCCACCCTACCGCGCGAGTTCGGCGATCCGCGCCAGCTCGCCGGCGACCAGATCGCGGTGCTCGTGCAGGTTCTTGTAGCGGAGCTGATCGGGGTCGAGGCTCAGGATCTGGTCGCGCAGCGAAGCGGCCAGGCGCGCGCCGTCGGGGTTGCGCTCGAAGGCCGCGAAGGGATCGACCAGGATGCGGATGGTGAAGAGCATGTCGCCCGAGACCGGGAGCCGGCGCAGCGTCTGGCGTTCGACCCGGACGAAGGCGTTCCGATCGCGCCCGAACCAGTCGCGGGGGCGCTCCTTGGATTCCGGGTGATGCAGTTCGTCGTCCGGATAGATCGACCAGTTCAGCCGCTCGACGATCACGCCAGCCTTGAGGCCGTCGAAGATGCGCTTCATGCGCACGGCCAACCGCTCGCCATAGCCCGGCACATTGTGATGCAGCGCATCGAGCGAGGCGCCGAAACGCTCGGCGAGCGACCAGGACGAGGGGAAACAGAGCGCGGCGGCGACCAGCCGGTAGCCCTCCGGACCGGCGGGCCGCATGACAACCAGATCGTCCTGAACGAGGCGCGCGGCGGTCATCAGCGGGGGCTCGCCGCCGCCCACGATGCGACGTCCGTCGTCGGCGATCACGATGCCGTCACCGTCGCGCCGGAAGCGCTCCGGGTAGCGGTCGACGAGAAACGTCGAAACCCGGTCCAGCACCTCGGCTTGCGCGTCCTCGGTCCCCGGTTCGGCCCGGAAGACGAGATCGGTCCTGTCGCGCAGGAGTGCGTTCTTCTCGTCGAGTTCGCCGATCAGGTGTTCGTCGGGCTCGAACCAACGGCCTTCGTCGATCGGGGCGAGACCGATGGAAAAGGGCTGCTTGGAACCGTCATAGGGCGTGCGGGCAAGTTGCGGCATCGAGAGATCGGATCCTGCCGAGGCGCCTGCCGCAGGGTCCGGCAGGCCGACGCGCCGACCTTAGCGAGCCGTGCTGCACTGCACTAGGGGGCGATTCAAGTCCCTGCCCCTACTTTCCGGCAAGGCTGATCACGGGATCCTTGCGCTCCGCGCAGACCGGCCCCTTCAGTCCGGAGATCGGCTCGAGCCCCGCGAACAGGACGATCGCGACATAGCCGAGCGGATCGACCACCGAGAGGGCACCGTCCTGGGCGCCGAGCGCGCCGATCTCGCGCGCCGGGCCGGGCCGGGCATCGCGGATCTGAATGTCGGCCGTCTCGCCGCGCCGCGCCGATTCGGTGCGCACGAAATCGACCGGCCGCGTGCCGGGACCGAACAGGCAGAGCCAACTCCAGTTGCCGTTGTTGAGCGAGGCGAAGTCGATCCGGTCGGCCTTGACCTGCAGAGCCCCACGCAAAAAGGCCAAATGCGGTGGCGGCGGCACCTCGTTGCGTTCATGCCACCAATAGAGCGCCGAGATCGCCACATTGGCGAGCACGAACCCGGCCAATACGCCGCCGACAAGCATCAGGACCTGGCGCATCCGATCTCAGCCTCCCCCACCCGTTTGCGGAGCCCCACTTGGCGCCGCTCCGCGGTCAAGCCTCCATGGCTTCCAGTTCGCCGATCATCCGCTCGACCACGCCGAGGCCGAGCGACCAGAAGCCGGGGTCGGAGGCATCGAGACCGAAGGGGGCGAGCAGTTCCTTGTGATGCTTGGTGCCGCCGGCTTCCAGGAGGGCGAAATACTTGTCCTGGAAGCCCTCGGCGGCGTTCTCGTAGACCGCGTAGAGCGAATTCACGAGGCAGTCGCCGAAGGCGTAGGCGTAGACGTAGAAGGGCGAGTGGATGAAGTGCGGAATATAAGTCCAGAAGGTCTCGTAGCCGGGCCCGAGGCGGATCGACGGACCGAGGCTCTCCGCCTGCACCTCCATCCAGATCTCGCACAGCCGGTCGGCGGTCAGCTCGCCCTCGCGCCGCTCGGTATGGACCTTGCGCTCGAAGGTATAGAAGGCGATCTGGCGCACGACCGTATTCAGCATGTCCTCGACTTTCGAGGCCAGCATGGCATGCTTCTGGGCCGGGCTCTCGGCCTTGGCGAGCAAGGCCTTGAAGGTCAGCATCTCGCCGAAGACCGACGCCGTCTCGGCCAGCGTCAAGGGTGTCGGTGCCATCAGGGCGCCGTTCGGGCCGGCCAGCACCTGATGCACGCCATGGCCGAGCTCGTGGGCGAGCGTCATCACGTCGCGCGTCTTGCCCTGGTAGTTGAGCAGCACATAGGGGTGTGCGGAGGGCACGGTCGGATGCGCGAAAGCGCCCGGCGCCTTGCCGGGACGGACCGGCGCGTCGATCCAGCCACGCTCGAAGAAGCGTCCGGCAATCTCCGACATGCGCGGCGAGAAGCGCGAATAGGCGCCGAGCACGGTCTCGCGCGCCTCGCTCCACGGGATCGAGCGGGTGTCCGACTTCGGCAGCGGGGCGTTGCGGTCCCAGTGGTCGAGCTGGTCCTTGCCGAGCCACTTGGCCTTCAGAGCGTAGTAGCGGTGCGACAGCTGCGGGAAGGCGCTGCGCACGGCCGCCACCAGGGCGTCGACAACCTCGCGCTCGACCCGGTTGGCGAGATGGCGCGAATCGGCCACGTCGCCGAAGCCGCGCCAGCGATCGGAGATTTCCTTGTCCTTGGCGAGCACGTTGGTGACCAGGGCAAAGGTGCGCAGGTTCGCCTTGAAGGTCTCGGCAAGCGCATCGGAGGCCGCCTTGCGGCGGGATTCGTCGGGGTCCTGGAAGAGGTTCAGGGTCGGCTCGATCGCCAGATCCTCGTCCTCGCCGGCGACCCGGAAGCGCAGGCTGGCGATGGTCTCGTCGAAGAGCCGGTTCCAGGCGCCGCGGCCGGTGGTCGACTTCTCGTGGAACAGCTGCTCGATCTGGTCGGCGAGTTGGTGCGGCTTCTCCTTGCGGATGTCCTCCAGCCACGGCCGATAGTGACGCAGGCCCGCATCCCCGTCGATCAGGGCATCGACGGCGGCATCCTCAAGGCGGTTCAGTTCGAGTTCGAAGAAGATCAGGTGCGTCGAGGCCTGAGTGATCTTGTCCTGCAGGTCGGAATAGAACTTGGCCCGCTTCGGGTCGGTGGTGTCGCCCGAATAGACGAGGCCCGCATAGGAGACGAGGCGGCCGAGCAGTTCCTGCAGCGCCTCGTATTCCCGCAGCAGTTCGGCCAGCCGGTGCCCGGCCCCGGCCTCGGCCAGTCCCGCCAGCTTTCCCTTGGCATTCTCCTCGAAGGTCCTCGACCAGCCGAGCGCCTTGTCGAGATCACCCTTCACCTCCGGCCCATCCATCGACGGGTAGAGATCGGCAAGGTTCCATTCCGGCAACGCACCGAGATCGGCGGCGGGCTTGCGTCCCCCCTCGATGGCAGGCGCAGCGCGGCAAGACCCGTTCTTCATGGCAACCCCGACCGAAATGACCGGCCGATCCCGTCGGCCTCGCCGGACTATATGGCCTTTCGCCGCCTCCCGATCAACGTCGCCGGGCGGCTTCGCTGGCCAAGTGTTTGGAGGCCGGCGGAACCCAACCCAGCTCCCGCCGTTTGCAGTCCGTTACGAAACGACCCGCCAAGGCAAACGAACCGTTAACTCTTCGCCCCCAGGATCGGTCCCGTTTCGAAACAGATTCCAGGGTCCCATGGCCGAGCGCATTCTCATCGTCGACGACGATCCCATCCAGCGGCGCCTGCTGGAGGAGGCCGTCCGCCGCCTCGGTCATACCTCGCGCAGCGTCGACAACGGCTTGGAGGCATTGCGCATTCTGACCGGGCCGGAGGCTGCCGACATTTCGCTGGTCATCCTCGATCTGGTCATGCCGGACCTGGATGGCATGACGGTCCTGACCCGTCTCGGCAAGGCCGGCATCAGCATTCCGGTCATCGTGCAGACCAGCCAGGGCGGCATCGATGTGGTCGTCTCGGCGATGCGGGCCGGCGCGGTCGACTTCGTCGTCAAGCCGGTCGGTCCCGAACGCCTGCAGGTCTCGATCCAGAATGCGCTGAGGGTCGCCAGCCTTGAGGACGAGGTCGGCCGCATCCGGCGGGTCGAACAGGGAACCCTCGGCTTCTCCGACCTGGTCACCCGCAGCCCCGCCATGGCGCGCGTGCTGCGGCTCGGCGAGCGCGCCGCAGCCTCCAACATCCCGATCCTGATCGAAGGCGAATCGGGCGTCGGCAAGGAACTGATCGCGCGCGCCATTCAGGGCTCGTCCGACCGCCGCTCGAAGCCCTTCGTCACGGTCAATTGCGGCGCCATCCCCGAAAATCTCGTCGAATCGATCCTGTTCGGCCACGAGAAGGGGTCCTTCACCGGCGCGCTGGAGCGGCATGCCGGCAAGTTTCAGGAGGCCCACGGCGGCACCCTGTTTCTCGACGAGGTCGGCGAGTTGCCGGCCGACGTGCAGGTCAAGCTGCTGCGCGCGATCCAGGAGGGCGAGGTCGAGCCGGTCGGCGGGCGGCGCACCGTCAAGGTCGACTTCCGCCTGATCTCGGCGACAAACCGCAGCCTGCTCGACATGACCCGGCAGGGTCGGTTCCGCGAGGATCTCTACTATCGGCTCAACGTCTTCCCGGTCTGGGTGCCGCCCCTGCGCGAGCGCAAGGAGGATATCCCCGACCTGGTCCGGCACTTCGTCGCCCGCTTCGCCGCAGAGGAGAAGAAGCGACGGCTGGTCGGCGTGACCGCCGAGGCGATCGGCCTGCTGCAGCGCTACGACTGGCCCGGCAACATCCGTCAGTTGGAGAATGCGGTGTTCCGCGCCGTGGTGCTGGCCGACGACGCCAGCCATCTCGGCATCGACGAATTCCCGCAGATCGCCGCCCTGGTCGGCGAGCCCCGGCTGCCGCCGATTCTCGGCGCGGCGCCGCCGCTTCGGGACACCGCCGCCTCGAATCCGCCGCCCGATAGCCCCGCTCACGTCATTTTGACTCCGCCCTCCGCACCGCCCGCCGCCCCCGTTCCGACCTCGGCCGGGACGGCGTCGCCGATGTCCGGATGGTCGCCGGCGCCGGGCGCGTTCGCGAGCGGAACCGGCCCGGCGCCCTTCGGTTTTCTGCGCAGTCTCGACCAGAACGGGCATGTCCGGGACCTGGCCGCGATCGAGGCCGAAATGATCCGGATCGCCATCGAACACTATGGCGGTCGCATGTCAGAAGTCGCGCGACGGCTGGGCATCGGCCGGTCGACCCTCTATCGCAAGCTCAAGGAATATGGTTTCGATGACACACCGGATGTCGAAGCGGCCGAGTGAAGCCGCGCCCCGGTGCGATGGCTGTTGAAAGGAATCGCCGGCTCGGGTTTCTGCTGATGCCGGGGACATCCATTAGTTTCGGTCCTCGTTCGGGAGCCAGGCATGATCCGCCGCTCGTGGTCGCATCTCTTCTCCGGTACCGCCCTCCTCCTGCTGCTCGCCGGGAGCGCTGCTGCGGAACTGACGGGCGTCGCCCCGGGCCAGGGAACCGGCTCGGGCTTGGGCGCAGCGCCGGCCAACGACGCGCAGGACATCGCCGGGCGACTGCAGAACCCGATCAGCATGCCGACGGAGGCGCCCCCGATCGTGATCGAACCGGCGGCGCCGACGACGGCCGCCGCACCGGCCGCAGGCACGGCGCCGGCTGCCGGCGCGGCACCGGCCGGCGCCTTCAGCAACGCCCCCGGACCGGTCGGCGTGCCGCCGGGCGAATTCCGCACCCTGCCCGCCGGCCAGACCGTGGCCGCGCCCGCCCCTGCCGCGGCGCCGGCACCCGCTGTGGTGGCCCCGGCGGCGGTCGTCCCGACGGTCGTTGCGGGCGTGCCGGTTGAACGCATCGTCGAAGTGCTGAAGGCCGATCTCACCGACAAGACCCGGATCAAGGGCAGCGCCGAGGAGCGCCGCCTCCGCGGTGCCATCGCGGCCTTCTACGAGGCGCGCGACTGGCAGCCACTGTTCGTCGACGGCAACGGCCTGACCCGGCGCGCCGAACAGGCTGCCGACCGCTTCCGCCATGCTGCCGACGACGGCCTCGACCCGTCCGCCTATCTGGTCGGCCGGCCGAAGTCCGATGCCGGCGAGACCACGCTTGCGGAGTTCGAGGTCGGCTATGCCGCCGCGACGCTGCGCTACGCGATGCATGCGATGTCGGGCCGCTTCGAGCCGACGCGCCTCAGCGAACTGGCCACCGCCAAGCCGCCGCAGGTCGATCCGGCCGCCGCGTTGGCGGAGTTTGCGGCATCGTCCGATCTTTCCGCGACGCTCGAAGCCTACAATCCGCCGCACGAGGGCTACCGCCGCCTGAAGGCCAAGCTGGCCGAGATGGGCGGCTATACGCCGCCGCCGCCGGTGGTGCAGGTCCCGAACGGCCCCACCCTGCGGCCCGGCCAGAAGGACGGCCGCGTCGCGGCGCTGCGAGAGCGGCTCGGCATCGGTACGACCGCGTCGGACGGCGAGCTTTACGACGATCCGCTGGTCGAGGCCGTCAAGGCTTTCCAGAAGGAGAAGGGGCTGAAGCCGACCGGCTTGGTCGGCCCGGCAACCGTCTCGCTCCTGAACGATCCCGGCGCGGGCGGTGAGACCAAGGCGGTCGATCTGAAGCCGGCCGACATCGTCGCCAACATGGAACGCTGGCGCTGGCTGCCGCGCGAGCTCGGCTCGCTGCATGTCTTCGTCAACATTCCGGATTATCAGCTCGCGATCGTGCGCGACGGGAAGGAAGTCCACCGCACCCGGGTGATCGTCGGCCGCGTCGCCAACCAGACGCCGGTCTTCTCGGAGACGATGACCCACATCATCGTCAATCCCTACTGGAACGTGCCCGTCTCGATCCTCAAGAAGGAGATGCTGGGCAAGATTCAGGAGACGGCCGGCAGCTATCTCGACCGCGGCAATTACGAGGTCGTCGTCGGCAAGCGGGTCGTCAGCGCGAGCGAGGTCGACTGGGCCAACGTCAATCCGAATGCCGTCTCGGTCCGCCAGCGCCCGGGTGGCGGGAATGCCCTCGGCAACATCAAGTTCATGTTCCCGAACCAGCATTCCGTCTACCTGCACGACACTTCGTCGCGCGGCCTGTTCACCCAGACCTACCGGGCGCTGTCGCATGGCTGCGTGCGCGTGCACGAGCCCTTCGCCTTCGCCGACGCGCTCCTCGCCGAGGAGCCGGGCGGCCTCGACGGCAAGCAGTTGAAGGGCATGATCGGCGGCGGCGAAAAGTATCTCTGGCTGAAGCGCAAGCTCGAGGTGCATCTCGCCTACTTCACGGCCTTCGTCGGCCCGGACGGCAAGCTCGAAAGCCGCGCCGACATTTATGGCCACAATGCCCGGACCAAGCGGCTGCTCGGCATCTGACCGGTGCCGCTCCGGGTCGGGTCGGACTGCAAAGGGAAGCCGGCCGGCGATGCGCCGGGCGGTTTCAAGGGGGTCCGATGCCCCCTTTACGTTCATGACCAGATGAATCGAGACCGAGCCGGATGGGGTCCGGAGCCCGCAATGGGGATCGGAAAACTGCGATCGGGGCGTTCGTCATCTTTTCAGCGCATTCGGTTCTAGGGTAAATGCTTCATTAACCAGTCGCAGCGAATGTGGGCCGATCGGGGTGGTACCAAGTTGCGGGGTCAGGAACCCTCGCCTACCTCGGGGTAGCAGGCTGAACAGAGTGGTCGAACGGGGCGCATGTCGAACGGTTATCGCCTCCACCGCACCGGGCTTGGCGTCGCAGCCGCGGTGCTGATTGGCTCCGCCGCGGTCGCCAAGGCCGAGACGCGCGCGCTCAGCCTCTACAACACCCACACCCAGGAACGCGCGACGATCGTCTTCAAGCGCGACGGATCGTACGATCAGGCCGGACTGCAGGAGCTGAACCGCCTGCTTAGGGATTGGCGGCGCAACGAGTCCACCAAGATGGACCCGCAGCTGTTCGACCTGATCTGGGAGGTCTATCGCGACACCGGCGCGCGCGACCCGATCCACATCGTCTGCGGCTACCGTTCGCCCACCACCAACAACATGCTGCGTTCCCGCTCGCGCGGCGTCGCCAAGTTCAGCCAGCACACGCTCGGCAAGGCGATGGACTTCTATTTGCCCGACGTGCCGCTGGACAAGCTCCGCGCGGTCGGCATGCGCAAGCAGTTCGGCGGCGTCGGCTTCTATCCGACCTCGGGCTCGCCCTTCGTCCACATGGATACCGGCAGCGTGCGCGCCTGGCCGCGCATGACGCGCGAGCAGCTGGTTGCGCTGTTCCCGGACGGCAAGACCGCCCACCTGCCCGCCGACGGCAATCCGCTGCCGCGCTACTCGGAGGCGCTCGCCGAGGTTCAGGCGCGCAAGGGGCGCGGCGAGACGGCCGTGGCCTCCGCCGGCGGTTCCGGCGGACGCAGTTTCCTGGCCTCCTTCTTCGGTGGCGGCAACAAGGCCGCAGAGGCCGGCGACGACGATGAAGAGGGCGCAGCACCGGCCCGGGTCCAGACCCTGCGCCAGGGGCCGCCGCCGCCCGGTTCGCGCGCCGTCGCGGACGCCGGCGAGAGCTTCAGCCCGTCGACGGCGACCAAGTCCGGCGCTGCGGGCACTGCTGGCAGCACCGCGCCGGGTTCGCTGGTCGCCCTGCCCCTGCCGGTTCCGGCGCCGCGCGCACCGGGTTCCCTGGTCGCCGGAAATCAGGGCCCGAACGGCACGCCGGTGGGCTGGATACAGGGGCCGGCCGGGATCGTCCCGGCAACCGCCGGCGCCGTCCAGTCCGTCGACATGCCCGTGCCGGCGCCGAAGCCGGGAACGCAACTGGCCGCCGCCGCGCCGACCATCGGGACGCCGCTGCCCGCAGGATATGCCCAGCCGCGCGGCAAGCCCGGCACCAACTACGCCGCGCTGCCGCCGTCCGCCGCGCCGGCGAGCCAAGCCATCGCGATGGCCACCGGCGCCCAGGATCCAACCATCGCCGCCTCCGCGCTCGGCTATGCGCCGATCCTGCCGACGCCCAAGCCCGCCTACGAGCCGATGCCGGTCGCCGAAATCCGCTCCGGCGGTGGCGGTTCGTCGGTCCAGGCTGCCACCTTCGCTCAGTCAACCGCACCGCGCCCGCAGGCCGGCGGCGGTGTCGTCCTGGCGGCCCTGCCGGCGGCGACGACCGGTGCGATCTCGGCGACGGATGCCGGCGCAGCCCGGCTCGCAGTGCCGCCGGCGCCGGCCAGCCGCCCGGCCGCCAAGGGCGATCGCGCCGATCCGCTCGCGCGTCTGGTCGGTCGGACCGGCGAGCGGACGGAACCGAAACTGCTCGACAGCGCAACGACCCGGATGGCCGCGTTCGGCGAATTGCGCCATCCGGACCAGGAGCATCTGCCGCAATTGTTGACCAAGCCGGCGCTGCTGGTCGTGTCCCACTTCGGCAACGGCTCGGGCGACCTGCGCAGCGACCGCTTCAGCGGCCCGGCGGTCGCGGCGCTGTCGATCGTCAAGACCGATTGACCGCGCCGCCCGGCCAGGGCGCGCCCGATGCGATGACCAGAAAGGCCCGGCGGGTTCCCCCGCCGGGCCTTTCTCTGTCGGCACCTCGACGACGAGCGGTGATCAGAGGTCGGCGTAGTGGTCGGCGCCGACGAACGCGATGCGCAGCATGTTGGTCGACCCGGGCGTCCCGAACGGCACGCCGCCGGAAATGATGATGCGCTGGCCGGGCTTCGAGAAGCCCTCCCGGAAGGCGAGCCCGGTCGCACGCGAGACCATGTCGTCGAAATCGCGCGCATCCTCGGAGATGACCGAATGCAGCCCCCAGACCAGCGACAGGCGACGGGCCATGTCCGGATCGGGCGAGATGGCGACCAGCGGCGGGAACGGCCGCTCGCGGGCGATGCGCAGGCCCGTGGAGCCCGACATGGTGAAGCAGACGATGGCCGACAGGTTCAGCGTCTCGGCGATCTGGCGGGCCGCCGCCGCGATGGCGTCGGCCCCGGTCGCTTCCGGCTCGGAACGCTGCGCGGCGATGATGCCGCGATAGGTCGGATCCTTCTCCACCTCACGCGCGATCGCATCCATCATGGCGACCGCCTCGACCGGATACTTGCCGGCCGCCGATTCGGCGGACAGCATGATCGCGTCGGCGCCCTCGAACACCGCGATCGACACATCCGAGACCTCCGCGCGGGTCGGAACCGGCGAGGCGATCATGCTTTCGAGCATCTGGGTCGCGACCACCACGGGCTTGCCAGCGCGACGGCAGGCACGCGTCATCTGCTTCTGCAGGCCCGGGACGCGCTCGATCGGCAGTTCCACGCCGAGATCGCCGCGTGCCACCATGATGGCGTCGGACAATTCGACGATCTCCGTGAGCCGGTCGATCGCCTGCGGCTTTTCGATCTTCGCCATGATGCCCGCACGGTTGCGCGTCACCTTGCGCGCTTCGGCGAGATCCTCGGGCCGCTGCACGAAGGACAGCGCGATCCAGTCGACGCCGATATCG
The DNA here is from genome assembly GCF_018729455.1 of Prosthecodimorpha staleyi. Lineage (NCBI taxonomy): Bacteria > Pseudomonadati > Pseudomonadota > Alphaproteobacteria > Hyphomicrobiales > Ancalomicrobiaceae > Prosthecodimorpha > Prosthecodimorpha staleyi. The sequence goes on from NZ_JAHHZF010000002.1 coordinate 509,292, forward strand.
AGCGCCGCGTCGAGATCGGCGCGGTCCTTCTCGGTCATGGCACCGATCGGAATGGTGGTGTCGGGCAGGCTGACGCCCTTGCGGTCGGAGACGCGGCCGGCGACCTCGACGCGGGCATGGATCGCCCGTTCGCCGTCCTTGGCCGTGCAGCGCAGCAGCACCTTGCCGTCGTCGACCAGCAGCCGGTGGCCCGGCTCGACCGCCGACAGGATCTCGGGATGCGGCAGGTAGACCCGCGTCCGGTCGCCCGGCGTCGGATCGGCATCGAGCGTGAACTCGTCGCCGATCTTCAATTCCTGCGGCCCACCCGCGAAGGTGCCGAGGCGCAGCTTCGGACCCTGCAGGTCGGCCAGGATGCCGATCGGCCGGCCGGTCTTCACGTCGAGCGCACGAATGATGCCGACCAGCTCGCGCAGGCGATCGTGGCTGGTATGGCTCATGTTGATGCGGAAGACATCGGCTCCGGCCATGAACAGCCGTTCGATCGTGGCACTGTCGCTCGAGGCCGGGCCCAGCGTGGCCACGATCTTCACACGTCTCTTGCGCCGCATGGCCGCCGCCGCCTCCCCTGCCGGTCCGGCGCTTCATCGCCGGTTATCCGAGTGATGCGGCAGGAAGACCCTGCGATGCAAGATAATGCAAGAGCCCGCGACGCCTTTCGGTGTCGCCGCGACCGTCCGCCGCGACGTCCGGTCCGGCCAAGCCTCGCCGCCGAAAGTCGGTCACGGATCCGTCAACCGCCTCGAAAGTCGAGATTTTCAGTCCTGGGTTCGGCAGAACGGCCGGAGCCGAAGGGATTGCCGGCCGGTGTCCGGGGATGCCCGCCTGCGACGATGGTCGAAGGCGGCTCAGCGCCAGCGTTCGACGATCCGGAGCGCGGCCCACGCTCCGAGGACGGTCGCCACCATGCCACCGGCGAGCGCCAGCGACATCAAGGGCTCGCCCGACTTGGCCACCGAGCTCTCCACGGTCGCAACGCTGCCGAGCAGCATGACCACCAGGAAGCCACCGATTTGAGCGGCCAGGACCGCACCGAAGAAAGAGACGACGATATTCACGATCCAGCCGGCGACACGGCGCTTGTGCATCCAGGCCTCGTGGATGCCCACAGCCAGGGCTGCGGCGACGAAGACAACCGCAATCGCCAGGGACCCGCCGACGCTGGCCATCGGGATCGAGCGGGTCCATTGAAGAAGCAGGATGGAGAGCACGGCCAGAGACAGGATGTAGCGCACGGACTTTGTCCTTCCCTTACGCCTGCCTCTAGCGGCCCTCCCCCGCATGGTCTGCGGGGCGGCCCGAGGCCTGGTCATCACGGGCAGCGTCGACTTTCGGAGCCTCCGCCCATATCGCGACCGCATGACGGCACAGGGTGATTCGGGAGATAGCCAAGCCTCGGGGATTGTGACCGACTCGAGAAGGATACTCGGCCGCCGGTCGCAGCATCCGTCGCGCTACTGGCTGCCGGCCGTGCCGAGGCCGGCACGGCCCGGCTCGGTCAACTGGACGGTCCAGCTGCGCTGCTCGCCGGTGTCGATCTCGAAGAAGCCGGTGCGCTCGAAGCCGCGCTTCAGGCAGTCTTCGATACCGCGGATCGTGAAGGTCTTTTCCTGGGTGCACATGAAGGAGCGGCCGCTCCATTCGCCGCCCCGATCGTAATCGATCGCATAGATATAATAATACCGCGAAACGAGTGGTCCGGCGAGCAAGGTCTCGCAGGATGAAGCCGGCAGGTTCCACCAGCCTTCCGTCGCCCAGGCGGTTTGATCCTTGTAGCCGACGGCGATGCCGATCCGGCTCGAGGTCTTGTTGCAGATGCGCAGATCAGCCTTTGCTTCCGTTGCGGACAATGCGGAAGCGGCGACGATCGCTGCAGCGATGGTCGAAACCGTAAGGAAGGACCTCCGGCCGAAGCGCGGACGGAGACAGGCAGATGACAGGAAGCTTCGCATCGCGTCCGGATCGGAGGGGTTCATCACGGAGGGGACAGAAGTCAAAGCGTCTCGTCCGGTGACCAGTCGATTTCGGGTGCGGAGGATGCCTGCTCGTCCCGGTCTTGTCCAGACGAACGGCTTCCCCCATGGCGAGGCTGACGAAAGGGCGGGACAATTGCGGCAGAAAATCGGCCGACCGAACGGTCAGCGCCGCCCGGCCGGTCGCGAGCCGGCGGACGGCCGACGCGCGGGCCTCAGGTTCTCGGCCTCGCGATCCAGATCCCGGCGAGAATCCCGGCGCCGCCGAGCAGTTCGAGCGGCCCCAGCGCCTCGCCGTAGATCAGCCAGCCGAACAGCGCCCCGGCGACCGCCTCCAGGAAGATGACCAGCGACGAGAAGGCCGCCGACAGGTGGCCGAGCGCGAAGGCCAAGAGCCCCTGCCCGCCGGCATGGCTGACCCAGGCCATCAGCACCAGGGCGCCGGCGCCGAGCCAGCCGGCGGGCAGCCAGCTGTTCTCCATCACGCCGGCGACCACGGCGAGGGCGGCCGCGGTCACGATCGTCGACCGGAAGAGCACGGCGCCGGCGGGCGCTGTACGACGGGCGACACGGACCGCCAGGAAATAGAGCCCGAAGAAGAACGAGGTGCCGATGCCGAAGAGATCGCCGAGGAATCGCTCCGGCGCATAGCTGGAACTCGACCCGACCAGCACGGCGCCGCCGGCGACGCAGATCGCCAGGCCGAGGATGGTCGGACGCGTGACCGGCTCGCCGATGAACAGGCTGGAGAAGGCCGCCACCCAGATCGGCGCCATGGTGGCCAGCAGCGTGGCGTTGGTGATGGTCGTCTTCAGGACGGCCAGATGCCAGAAGAACAGGTCGCCGGCGAAGAGCAGGCCGACCACCACCATCTGCCAGGTCCAGCCCGGATCCGGCTGGCCTGAGCGACTGAGTTCGAGGCGAGCCCAGATCCACAACAGCGGCAGGGCCAGGAAGACGCGGTAGAAGGCACTGGTGAAGGGACCGACATCGGCGGCGCCGGCGACGCGGACGAAGACCGGCGAGATCGCCATGGCGACGGCGCCGGCGACGAGGGCGGCCACGGCGATGAGAACGACCGTCGAGGGTCGGCCCGGGCGGGCGGTGATGGTCATGGCGGGGCAGGCTTCCGACGAACCGGGGGAGGATGCTCGAGGCGCGGGCTCTGGCGGCACGGGCTGCGCGTCACTATCATTCCGCAGACGCTTCCGCCTATGGTCTTTCGATGCCAAGCCCCGAACTCGATGCCCGTTCGCCCTTTCGCGACGAGGCCCGCGAAATTCTTGCCGGCGATCCGGCCCGCGGCCTCGTGATTCTCGCCGACCACGCCACCAATATCGTGCCGGCCGAATATGCCGGCCTCGGCCTGCCCGCAGGCCAGCTGGAACGCCATATCGGCTACGATATCGGCATCGACGGTCTGACGCGCGAATTGGCGCGGCGGACCGGCGCTCCGGCGGTGCTGTCGCGATTCTCGCGCCTGCTGATCGACCCGAATCGCGGCGACGACGACCCGACGCTGATCATGCGGCTGTCCGACGGCGCCGTGGTGCCGGGCAATGCGCGCATCGATGCGGACGAAAGGGCCCGGCGGATCGGGCGCTTCTGGCGCCCGTATGACGAAGCGGTCGCGGCCGTGATCGAAACGGCGGCGCGAGCGAGCGGGGTTCCGCCCGTCATCCTGTCGCTGCACAGTTTCACGCCCGTCTGGCGCGGCGTGCCGAGACCCTGGCATGTGGGCATCCTGTGGGATCGCGATCCGCGCCTGCCGCGCCTGCTGCACGACGCGCTCTCAGCCGACACGGCCCTGGTCGTCGGCGACAACGAGCCCTATGGCGGTGCGTTGCACGGCGATACCATGTTCCGTCACGCCACCCGTCGCGGCCTCGCCCATGCCATCCTGGAGGTACGCCAGGACCTGATCGCCGACGCGGCCGGGATTCTCGCCTGGGCCGGGCGGCTGACGCGGATCATGGACGATCTCGCCGGCCGCCCCGACCTGCACCGGATCGAGTATTTCGGTTCGGATGCCGGGCCGGTCGCGCCCTTGCCGCTACCGCTGGCGGATGCGGCATACCCATTCGAACGACCGGCACCCATGCCGGCCTGACAGTCCCCACCGAACAGGCGCCCGGCCGTCCCGACCGGTGCCGGCGTTGCAGCGGAGACCCTAGCATGAGCGATCTCGACGAAAAATCACGCACCGAACTGGAAGCCGCAGCCTTCCGCCGCCTGCTCGAGCATCTCGACAAGCGCAGCGACGTGCAGAATATCGACCTCATGAATCTGGCGGGTTTCTGCCGGAACTGCCTCGCCAACTGGTACCTGGAGGCCGCCGAGGCGCGCGGCATGCCGGTCAGCAAGGCCGACAGCCGCGTCGCCGTCTACGGCATGCCCTACGACGAGTGGAAGGCGAAGCACCAGCGGGACGCCTCCGGCGACCAGTTGGCCGCCTTCGAGAAGAACCGCCCGCAGCATTGAGCGATCGGGGCTGCGCGACCGGGACTGGAGCCGCGCCGCCGGCCGGGATCGGCGGCGGTCGGCGGCCGGGCACTGGGTCCTTGCGGACCGTCCTTCCCCGCCGCCGCGCGGAACGCTTGACCCGGCCCCCAGAGTCGGGCTCTAACCCGCGCTGATCCGTTCACCCCCCGTTGCCGAGGAGACAGCCTTGTCCGGACCCGCGGGCTTTGCCGCCGACCAGTTGAAGTCCTTCGTCGAGCGCATCGAGCGTCTCGAAGAGGAAAAGCAGACCATTCAGGACGACATCAAGGATGTCTATGCCGAGGCCAAGGGCACCGGCTTCGATATCAAGATCCTGCGTCAGGTGATCCGCATCCGCAAGCAGGACAAATCGGAGCGCGAAGAACAGGAAGCCGTTCTCGACCTCTACTTGCAGGCGCTCGGCATGGTCTTCGGCGGCGAGCCGACCGAAGAATAGGCCGACGGCCGGGCGACCGGCATCCGGCCGTGACCCTCCGGACCCGGGTTCGGGATGCCGGCCTGTGCATTCAGATCGTTTGCGTGGATCCTTTTTTAGGATTTTGCGGTCTACGGTGCGGTCTCGCTCTCTCACGGGATCCGGAAATTGTCCGTGCCGAACTCCATGCTCGTCGATCTGGCTCGCGAAGGGTCGAGCGAGAAGCGGCGCGAATTGCTGCAGCAGGTTTCGAATCTCTTCGTCGACGGCTCGGAACTCCATACCGATCGGGAGACCCTGCTGTTCGGCGAGGTGCTCGGTCGCCTGCTCGATCAGGTACCGCTCGACGATCGCGTCAAGGTCGCCGACAAGGTCTCCGGCCTGGATCGCACGCCGCGCGACCTGGCCCTGAAGCTCGCCCGGGACGATGCCCGGGTCGCGGCGCCGATCCTGCGTCATTCGCCGGTACTGACCGAGGACGATCTGGTCGGCCTGGCCACGAGCCAGGGCCAGGCTCACCTGCACGCGATCGCGCAGCGTGCCGAACTCGGCACGCGCGTCACGGACGTCATCGTCGAGCGCGGCTCAGGCGACGTTCTGAAGGCCGTCACCCGCAATCTCGGCGCGCAATTCTCCGAGCGGAGCTTCAACAGCCTTGCCGAGAAGGCCGGCAGTGACCCTGAACTGGGCGATGCGCTGTCGTTCCGCGCCGACATGCCCCCGCTGATCGCCAAGGCGTTGGTCGCCCATCTCAGTCCGGCCGCCCGCCAGCGGCTCGAACATCTGATGGCCCAGGATCACGAGCAGTTGGACGCGCTGATGAACGAGGCGCGGCGCGAGTTGGATCAGGCGCGCCACACCAACCGGCGCAACCGGCTCGACGCCAAGCTCGCCATCGCCGACATCCGGGAGGGTCGACGCCCGCTGGACGAGGTCGTCGACCAGCTGATTTTCAAGAAGCGGATCATGGACGTGGCTTTCGTCCTGTCGGAGCTGGCCTCCGTCCCCGAGGCCCATGTCAACAACGTGCTGCACAAGGTCAACGCGATGGGTATCGCGGTGATCTGCCGATCGCTCGACATGTCCGACACGGTCTACCAGCGGCTGAGCGCCCTGCGCTGCGAACGCCTGCGGCTGAACAAGGCCCAGGTGATGCCGATGGTCACTGAGTATCGCCAGATCGACAGGCAGACCGCCGACCGCGCCCTCCGGTTTCACAAGGTGCGCAGCACGGTCGGCCGCGCCGGCTGAACGGCTTTACGCCGCTGCCGCAGGCTGAGACCGGCCGCCGCCCCGGCGCCCGCCCGCACTGCCGGGCCTCAACGCGACGCCAGAGCCCGTCCGCGCGCGAGGTCGACCACCTCCTCGATCGCGGTGACGACCCGTTCGCCCGCGGCGTGATGGGGCATGTGGCCGACCCCGTCGAGCCAGATCAGGCGCGATCCGGGAATGTCGCGGGCCAGCCCGCCGGAATGCAGTTCCTCATAGACGACAGAATCTTTGTTGCCCGACAGGATCGTGGTCGGCACGCGGATCTCGCCATAGCGGCGCGACTGGATCGCCAGATTGGCGTTGAGGCCGAAGACATCCTCGGCATTGGCGACGAATTCCGGCGGACGGAACAGCAGGTCCACGGCGACCTTGCCGGTATAGCCATCCGGTTCCGGATTGGGATCGAACACGCCCTTCAGGCCGGCGTCGCGCGACGCCATGCCGATCGGCATGACCAGAGTGCGGGCGAACAGCGAGCCGACGATCGGCTGCGCCGCCACGCGATAGTACCACTCGACCCCGCCCGGCCAGGGATGGGTCGCGGCAGCGACGAAGACCAGGCCGGCGACGCGGTCCGGGCGCAGCACGCCCATGGCCGCGGCGACCGCCCCACCCCAGCTGTGGCCGACCACGACCGCACGCCGGACCCCGACCCTGTCGAGCAAGGCGGCCAACACGGCGGCCTGGGCGGCCGGCGCGGCGATGCCTGGATTGGTGCCGCGCTCGGAATAGCCGTGCCCCGGACGGTCGACGAAGATCAGCCGATGGCGCCCCTCCAGGCTCGTCCGGAAGGCCAGCAGGCTGTCGTTGAGATTGGCGCTCGCCCCGTGCACGAACAGGATGGCCGGGGCATCGTCGGCCTGCGGCACCGTCGCGGGCAGGTCGACATAGTGCAGCCGCAACCCCGCGACCTCGACGAAGCGCCCGGTCGGCGGATGCTCCGCCTCGATCCGGGAGGACTTCACCGACGCATAGGCGGCGAGCAGGAAGCCAAGAACCACGGCCCCGCCGACGGCGAGCCCGATCACACGCAACACCATGGGTCCGGTCTCAGAGATCGCGCCCGTCGACCTCGAGCGACAGGTCCTTCACCTGCTTCTCGACCTCGGACAGGAACGGGTTGAGCTCGAGCGCCTGCCGGTAGGCGGCCAGCGCCCGCTTCTTGTCGCCGAGTTCCTTCATCAAGGTGGCGAGCCCGTAGAGCGCTCCGTAGTGGCGCGGCTCCAGCCGGAGCACGGCCTCGATGTCGGCGACCGAGCGGCCGATGTCCTTGCGCACGAAATGCACCGTCGCGCGCTTGTTCCAGCCCTCGGCATAGTCGGGCTTCAGCGTGACGATGGCATCGAGCAGGTCGAGCGCCAGGGCCGTCTCGTTGGCCTTGATGGCGGCGAGCGCCCGCGCCATCAGGAGATCGACGGTATCGCTGCCCGATTGCAGCCAGCGCCCCTCGATTTCGCGCGCGATGCGCTGACCCGCCTCGGGCCGCTTCGCCGCCTTCAGGCGTTCGAACAGCTGATCCAGGGTGATGGTCGCCTGCGGACCGGCCGGCGGCGCGGTCAGATCGACGCCGACGCCGCCGCCCGGCAACGGCTTTTCGGTGCGACTGCCGCGATTCGGCCCCGGCTCCGCCGGCACACGATCAGACGGCGCCTTGCGGTCGGGGGTCAGCGGCGGATGGTCGCGCGGGACGCCCTGGGCACCGGCCGGCAGCACTGCACCGGCCAGCGACACGATGAGGACAGCCACCGGCAGCAGCGCCGGGCCGGCAGGCAGGAGGGGAAACCGTGGCGACATGAAAAACCGCATGACCGGATCATAGGGACCGATCATGCGGCTCGTCAAAGCCGGCCTTTCAGACATCACGCGATCGTGGCCGGGCGGCATCGCGATGCCGAGAGCCCGGAAATCCGCCGCAGACGCCGGGACAGGCCTCGCGCGTCGGCGACGGAGCGATCGGATCAGCCCTGACGCGCCTTGTAGCGCGGATTGGTCTTGTTGATGATATAGACGCGCCCTTTGCGGCGAACCAGGCGGTTGTCGCGATGGCGACCGCGGAGCGACTTGAGCGAGTTCTTGATCTTCATGACCGGGCACCGGGCTGTCGAGCGCGTAAGGATCGATCGCACCGCGAAGCGCGCAGTCGACACCTGTCCGTCACGACGGGTTGATACGAAATCGAGCGCGGTTTTGTCCGCGCTCGCGACGAATTCGGGCGGGACCATAGGCAAGCGCCCTGCCCCTGTCAACGGCGGATCCGGCCCTGCCCACGACCGGATCGGTGCCTTTTCGGGCGCCTTCGCGGGTCCCGGCCGCGCTGTGGCGGTCTTGATGATGACGCTTCCGCCGCTGCTCGGCGGCCCGACCGTTCTGGCTGCCGAGGCGCCGCCGGGGCAGCCGATCTGGACCCAGGTACCGACCCGGATCGATCGCAGCCAGGAGACGCGCCAGCGAATCGACGCGCCCGCCCGCATGATCGACGACCGCATCTATGTCCGGGTCGACAGCCCGGCCCGCATGGTCGATGCGGTCACCTTCGTGGGCGAGGACAGGGCGTTCCGGCTGGCCGGCATCCGGCCGTTCGAGCGCACGCTGATCTGCCGAACGCCGGCTGGCCTGCGCTGGGCCTGCGGCATTCGGTCGGCGACCGCCCTCTCGGGTTGGATCGCGGGCCGCGTGGTCGGGTGCCGCGCGCTCGGACCGGAGGAGACCAAGCCGTCAGTCCAGACCGCCCTGCCGCGTCCGCCGATCGTGCCGGCGGCCTGTGATCTCGACAAGGACCCACTCGCCCTGCGGCTCGTCCGCGAGGGCTGGGCCGAACCCGAGGATCCCGCCGATGCCGTTCTGGGTCCGGCCGCGCAGGCGGCCAAGCGCGATCGACGCGGCGTTCATGCCGACAGCCCGCCGTGACCGGCGGCCCCCCGAAAGATCGATCTTGAAGCGAAGTCGAGCGGCATCGTGCACCGGATGCCAACCGTCTGGTCCGATCGAGGCGCCGCGGCCGAGGCCGAGGCGATTCAAGCGGGCCGTTTTCTTCCAGGCTTCGCCGCAAGATGCGAGAATGGTCATGAGCGCGGATCCGATTCCGATCCGTCCGTTGCCGGAGCAGCCGCCATGCGCGCGACCACGACCCTGAGCCTTGCGGCGATGCTGATCGCCACCACCGTCACGGCCGCAACGCCGACCGACGCCCCGCGCGTCACGACCGAGAAGGCCACCATTACCACGACTGTGGTCGCCTCGGGCCTCGACCATCCCTGGGGCATCGCCATCCTGCCCGACGGCCGGATGCTGATCACCGAACGCAGCGGCCGCATGCGCATCTTCGAGCAAAACGGCAAACCCTCCAAGGCGATCTCCGGCCTGCCGAAAGTCGACGCGCGCGACCAGGGCGGCCTGCTCGACGTCGCGATCGATCCGGATTTCGCCCGCAACAATCTCGTCTACTGGAGCTACGCCCAGGCCGGTCAGGGCGGCAACTCGACTGCGGTGGCGCGCGGCCGCCTGAACGCCAAGAAGGCCAGACTCGACAATGTCGAGGTGATCTTCTCGCAGAAGCCGAAAGTCGCCAGCACCCTGCATTTCGGCTCGCGCCTGGTCTTCGACCGGACCGGCGCCCTGTTCGTCACGCTCGGCGAGCGCTTCGACTACACCATCCGCGAGAAGGCCCAGACGCTCGATTCCGACATCGGCAAGGTGGTGCGCATCACGCCGGCGGGCGCCATTCCGAACGGCAATCCCTTCGTCTCCCAACCCGGCGCTCTGCCGGAAATCTGGAGCCTCGGCCACCGCAACCCGCAGGCCGCGGCCCTCAATCCGAATACCGGCGATCTTTGGGTGATCGAGCATGGCCCGCTCGGCGGCGACGAGATCAACGTCGCCAAGGCGGGGCTCAATTTCGGTTGGCCGGTCGTTTCGTTCGGCAAGAACTACGACGGCACTCCGGTCGGCACCGGCCTGACCGAGGCGCCCGGCATGACGGCGCCGATCTATCAGTGGACGCCGGTCATCGCGCCATCCGGCATGCTGTTCCATTCCGGCCGTGCCTTTCCGGGCTGGAAGGGCAACCTGTTCGTCGGCGGGCTGAAGACCAGGGTGCTGGTGCGGCTGGAACTGAGCGGCAACGCGGTCGTCAAGGAGGAGCGCATCCTCGGCGAACTCGGCGCCCGCATCCGCGACGTGGCCGAGGGCGCGGACGGCCATCTCTGGATCATCACCGACGATTCGAACGGCAAGCTGGTGCGCGTCAAGCCGGCCCTCTGAACCCGTGCCGCCTCCGCCTGCGAAGCAGAAGGGGTGGCACCCCTCGATCACGGGCTCACTCCTCGCGCAGCACCCGGAAGCCGTTGCCGTAGTAGCGGACCTCGGCATCGTATTTGAACCGGGCGGCGGAGCGCAGATAGCGCGGATCGTTGCCGAACGAGCCGCCGCGCAGGACACGCTCGCGGCAATTGGCCGAATCGCGCACGGACCCGTCCGACGGCGCGCCGCGATAGTTGTCGAACCAGCAATCCTCGACCCATTCGGCCGCGTTGCCGGCCATGTCGTGCAGCCCGAACTCGTTCGGCGGGAAGCGTCCGACCGGCAGAGCGCGGCGCAGCGACGTGGCGTTGCAGCCGAGGCAGTTGGCCCGCTCGCGGATCAGTTGCGCCCCCCACGGATAGGTCGTCTTGCCGCCGCCGCGGGCGGCATACTCCCATTCCGCCTCGCTGGGCAGCCGATAGCGCCGCCCGGTCTTGCGCGCCAGCCAGGTGGCGTAGCCGCGCGCCTCGCCCCAGGTCACGTCGGTGACCGGCAGCGACCCGTCCATGGCCGGACCGACCTTGGCCGGACAGGCACCCTCGCCGGAGCAGACCTCCCATTGCCGGACGGTGACCTCGTAGCGTCCGATCAGGAATGGCCGCGCCAGGGTGACCCGATGCACGGGCTTCTCGAAGTCGGACAGCTCGTTCGCCCCCATCTCGAAGCTGCCGGCCGGAATGCGCACCATTTCAGGGCAGTCGGCGCAGTCAGTGACGGGCTCGCCGGGCCGTCCGGCAGCCACCGCAGCCCCTGACGAATCCGGGGACTGCCCATCCTGGCCGGAGCCGGCGGCCGGCGTCCCGCCGGCCGGCTTCAGGCGCTCGGCAGCGACGAAGCCCGGCTTGCCGTCGCGCCGTTCGACCCGCACCAGGCCCGTTGCGGCATGCCGACCGGTCACGCGGACGGCCTCGCCCGCCCGCAGACTGCCGAGGCGAGGCCCATCGGGCGCCGGACGCGCCAGAACCGGGGTCGCTTCGCTGGCGACGAAGTCGCCCGAAATCGCCTCCAGCGCCTCGGGATCGGTAGAGCCGGGTCCATCGCCGCCGTTCTGACGCAAGCGGATGCGCGCCAGCGGCGCGAAGCGTCCCTTCGGAAAGGCTTCCAGGTAGGCCCGGAAGTCGTCGGGATTCCGGCTGTTGCGGATCGTGTCCCAGAAGGTCAGTTCGAAGGCGTCGGGCGATACGGTCTCGGCCGGCGGGGCCGACTGGGCCGCGGCCGGACGCGCCGCCGGACCCGGGGCCAGAACGCCGAGCAGAAGGAGACAGCCGAGATACGCCGTGACAAGGCGCACGGAACAGCCCGCTGCCGTCGCCGCTGTTCCTGCTTCCGCTCCTGCCATCGCGCGCGACATCCCTCCGGGCTTCAATAGACGGTGACGGTGATCTTCGGCGACTGGACCGGCGGCTGATGCGGCATATGGCGATGATCGCCGACGACGAGCTGCAGGGTGTGACGACCGGGGGTGAGCGTCAACTCCACCTCGGTCTGGCCGTTACCGAGATGGATATGGTTGAAGTCCGCCGGGATCGGCTCGCCGGCCGCCGGAGCCTCGGCGTCGATCAGAACATGGTGGTGTCCGGTTCCGGCGATCGCCACCCCGGCCGGCGCGACGCCCATGTCGCGCAGCCCGATCCGCACGGTGAAGCGGCGCGGCACGCGCTGGCCGTCCTGCGGCGCCTGGAAATAGACCGCAGCCCCCTTCGGCGCCGGCGTCGTGCCCTCGGCGGCGATCGCCGCATCGGCCCGCAGCCCGGCGCCGACCGGCAGTCCGATGCCGCTCGCCACGGTGATGCCGACCGCCAAGGCGATTCCCGTCACGGCTTCCCTCACACCTTTCCGTCTCATCGAACCCTCCGCGCCTTCGGCTTGGGCTTCCCCTTCGCTTTCGCCTTGACGGGCTTCGGCGGCAGCTTGACGGTGACTCGGATGCGCTCCGACAGGACCGGCGGATCATGCGGTATATGGCGTTCGTCGGCGAAGACGAGTTGCAGCGTGTGCTCCCCGGGCTTCAGGTCGAGCCGGCGCTCGGTCTGTCCCTTGCCGAGATGGATGTGATTGAAGTCGTTGGGCAGCGGTCCGTCGAGCGGCGGGGTCTCGACATCGACCAGCAGATGGTGGTGGCCGGTATTGGCCTTCTCGATGCCGGCGGGCGCGACGCCCATGCCCTTGAGGCCGAAGCGGATCGTGGTCCGCGGCCGGATCACGGCGCCGTCCGGCGGATAGACGAAATAGACCGACGCACCGGGTGGAGACGGTCGGCGACCGGCCCCCGCCGGCACCCCTGCCACGCTCCCGGCATCGCCATCGCCGTGGTGCATGTGGCCGCCCTGGGCCTGCCCCGACGGCGGGGTCGCCGCATCCTCGACCACGCGAATGCGCAACTCCTTGGAGACGAGCGGCGGATCGTGCGGAATGTGGTCGTGATCGGCGAACAGGAGCTGCAGCGTGTGCTCGCCCGGCGGCAGCGTCAGTTCCGCCTCGGTTTGGCCGCCGCCGAAATGGACATTGTTGAAATCCGCCGGAATGCGTTCGTCGAAGGGCGGCAGGTCGGTGTCGATGATGACGTGGTGATGGCCGCTGTTCGGCTTCGGCGATCCCGACGGCGAAACCTCCATGCCGGACAGCCCGAAGCGGACCTTGAAGCGGGTTCCGACGGTGGCGCCGGGTTGCGGCTCCAGAAAATAGACGCTGGCACCCGGCGGCGACTTGGTTCGCGGCCTGGGCGCCTGCGCCTCGGCTGCCCCGAGCACTCCCACCAGAACGGCCGCCCCCGACAGGGCCGTCAGCCCGGCGAGGCAGACCGACACGGCGCCGCACCGCAGGAGCTCGCCCGCGGCCCGCAGGCGGCGCCGGAGTGCAGAATCGTCGAAACGGCGCCGGAACATCGATCACCTCCCTCGGGCGACCCCGGACCTATGCACTGGATCGGATGCTATCGCCCGGGGCCTGTGGCGGCAAGCCGAACTCGCGATTCGATCTGCATCGACGCCCGGTTCCCGCCACCGCGTCCCGGCGGATTGGCGCCTGCCGGGACTCCGGCGGCCGCGAGGCCAGGCATCAAAGGCCTTTGTATGGGCTGCGACGCCCAATTTGAGCGATCTGCCGAACCGGTCAGGATGTCGCCATCGTGCCGTGTTGCGGCGATACTTTCAGGCATAGCTCCGGATCGCGGGGCACGATCTCCGTAACATCCTGTATCCAAAGTTCCGGCATGCTTGCCATCGGCGCCCGCGGCCGCTATCGCAGGCAGGGAGGATTTGCCACTCAGAGTTAGAGGACTCTACCGCACCCCGGATTCGGCAACCCGAGATTGCGAACCTATGGCATTCGACATTTCCAAACTGTTCCGGCGCAAACGCAGGCCGCTGAGCGCCGCGGCCTTCGAACTGTTCGATGCCGACTGGTACCGCGCCCAGATATCCGAGCCGATCCCCCCCGGTCGCGAGCGGCATCACTTCGAGACCGTCGGCCGGCAGAAGGAATTGTCGCCGCATCCGCTGTTCGACCCCGTTTGGTATCGCCGCCGCAACCCCGACGTGACCCATTCGGATCTCGACGCGATCGAGCATTTCCTGTTCCACGGTCATTTCGAGCGGCGCTCGCCGCATCCCTACGTCGACCTGGAACATCTTGCGCGTCAGCTCGGAACGGATCAGCCGCCGCTCGCCCGCTATCTGGCCGGCGCCTGGCGCGACGGCGTCACCGCCCATCCTCTGTTCAATCCGGTCCATCTGATCAAGGCAGGCCTGATCTCGCCCGACCGCGAACCGCTCGCCCAATATCTCGCCCTGCCGGAACGAGCGCAGATTCCTCCGCACCCGATGGTCGACCCCGCGCTTCTGGCCAGGCGGTTCGCCGAGAGGGGCGAGACGGACTGCGATCCGGTCCTTCACTACCTGACCGGGCACGGCTGGAAAGAGGTGCAGCCGCATCCGTGCTTCGACCAGATCTACTATCTGCACGCCAATCCGGATGTCGCCGAAACGGGCTGGAATCCGCTCGCCCACTATCTCACCGCCGGGCACCGCGAGGGTCGGCTGCCGTTGCCGGATTTCGATCTGGGCCGGCTGCGCCGCATGCTGCCCGGTCCGGCGCCGGCGGATCTCGACATCGTCTCCTTCTGGCTGACCGAGGGGCTCGATCCGGTCGCCATCATGAGGGCGCTCGACGATTGGGACCAGCGCATCGTCGCGCTTGCAGCCCGGATCCGGCTCGACGGCTATGCGGCCGCCCTGGCCGAGCTCGAATTCGAGGCTCCGACCGAGCCCCGCGGGCAGGGCTATTCGGTCTGGCGCACCATGGCGCGCGCCCTATGCCTGTTCCATGTCGGCCTGGTCGACGAAGCCCTCGTCCTCGCCTCCGAACTGCCGGCGGACCTCTCCGGCGATCTCGGGGTGCGCTCCCTGCGCCAACACGTCCTGACCCTGGACGGCGATCACAACGAAGCCCTGTTCGAGACCGTCGCGCCGAGGCCGCCCGGGCCGGCCCCCGATCGGCCGCGCATCGCCGTCTATACGGCGCTGTTCGGTCCCTACGACCGCCTGCCGCCGGTTCTGGCGCCGACCCCGGGCATCGACTACATCTGCTTCACGGACCAACCGGTGGATGCCGACGGCTGGCAGGTCCGCACGGTCCCGCGGCGGACCGACAACGACAATCTCGAAGCCAAGCGCTACAAGCTGTTTCCGTGGGAAGCGCTTCACGGCTACGACTACTCGCTCCATGTCGATGCCTGCTCGGTGCTGGCCGGCGAACTCGGGCCGTGGTTCGACCGCTTCCTGATCGGCTGTGATTTCGTCGCCTGGGCCCATCCCGAGCGGGCCAGCCTCATCGACGAATGCTTCGCGGTCCACATCGCCGGCAAGTACCAGCCCGAACCGCTCTACGCCCAGGCAGCGCGCTATCTCAACTCCGGCGTGCCGCCGCGCACCGGACTGATCGAAGCGTCGATCCTGTGGCGTCGCCACGAAAGTACCGATGTCCGCCGCTTGATGGCCGCCTGGTGGGCGGAAATCGAATGCACCACAACGCGCGACCAGATCAGCCTCGGTGCCCTGTTCCATCTCGAGGCCCAGCGGCCGGCCATCATGCCGCCGGTCTACGGCAATGCCCGCGGCAACGCCTGGATCCGCAAGATCGCCCATGCGATCCCGGGCGCCGCCAGCCGTCCCGCGCTGGCGGCCGGAGACCGCCGGTGCAGCATCCTATTTGCGCAGGACAGGCGGACGACCGGCACGACGGTGATGCGCGGCTTCCAGGCCGTCGACATCCTGCGCGCGCACGGCGTCGACGTGGCGATCCGGTCGGATTTCGAGATGGCCGACGAGGTGGTCATCCTGACCAAGGGGTTGCTGCAGACGATCACGCCGGAGCGCATCGCCGCCCTCGCCGAGCGCGGCAACCGGGTCCTGGCCGATTTCGTCGACCTGCCGGCGCGGCCCGAATTGGTCCCTCTGCTCGACGGGCTGATCGCCTCGTCGATCGAAGGCTATTGCGAGTTGGCCGAGCAGTTTCCGGCAACGCCGCGCTATCATCTGACCCACACCGTCGATCCTCGCCTGCCCGCCGGCCACGGCAGGGCTCCATCCGCCGCGCCGCGGATCGGCTATTTCGGCGAGCTTCCCAACACGGTGCTGACGCCCGGCATCGCCGAGCGCGTCACCATCGTGCCCATCGACACGCAGCGCTCCGGTACGGATTGGCTGGACAGGATCGGCGACTTCGAGTGCCACTATGCCGTCCGCCTGCCGCGCAAGGACGAAAGCTGCAAACCGTTCCTGAAGGGCTTCACGGCCGCCCATCTGGGCGCGGCGGTGATCGTCGACGCCGCAAATCGGGAGGCGCAATACTATCTGGGCGCCGACTATCCGTTCACGGCAGCGTCCCTGGCGCCGGACGACATCCTGGCGGCGATCGACCGCGTTCACGCGGCCTGGGGTACGCCGCTGTGGGACGATGTTCTGGCCATCATGGCCCGCGTGGCGGAACGCTCGTCCGCCGAGCGCTTCGTCAAGGAATTCCGCCTGATTCTGGGTGCGGTCTGAGCCTTAGCGGGCGACCGCCTCGCCGATGGTCGCGGCCCTGCGGGGCCGCGTTGCCGGCCCCGAGCTCTCGACCGGCCCGCCAGACGATCCTATAGCCGGGCGGCGACCAGACTGCGCAACTTGCGCAGGTCGGCGGCGAAGAGCCGGATGCCCTCGGCGAGTTTCTCGCTCGCCATGGCGTCCTCGTTCATCCGCCAGCGGAAGGCGCGCTCGTCGAGCGTCAACCGCTCCGGCGCCTCGCCGACCGCGGCCGGATCGAGCTGGCGCGTCAGCGTGCCCTGGTCGGCGGCGAGCGCGTCGAGCAGGGCGGGCGAAATCGTCAGCCGGTCGCAGCCGGCCAGAGCCTCGACCTCGCCGATCAACCGGAACGAGGCGCCCATCACCACGGTGGCAATGCCGTAGGCCTTGAAATAGCGGTAGATCGCGCGCACCGACTGCACGCCGGGATGCTCCTCCAACCCGAAGCTGCGTCCCGCCGCCTTGACGTGCCAATCGAGGATCCGGCCGACGAAGGGCGAGATCAGATAGGCGCCCGCATCCGCGCAGGCGACCGCCTGGACCAGCGAGAAGATCAGGGTCAGGTTGCAGTCGATGCCCTCGCGCTGCAGGATCTCGGCGGCCCGGATCCCCTCCCAGGTGGCGGCGATCTTGATCAGGATGCGGTCGCGGCCGATGCCGCGCTCCGCATAGGCGGCGACGATGGCGCGCGCCTTGGCGACGGTGGCATCGGTGTCGAAGGAGAGATCGGCATCGACCTCGGTCGAGACGCGCCCGGGAACCAGCGCGGCCAATTCGGCGCCGATCGACACGGCCAGGCGGTCCGCCACCGCCGTGATCCGCGCCTCGCCGGCCAGGCCAAGCCCGGCCGACCAGGCCAGGGCCTCGTCGAGCAGCGCCCGGCCGGCGTCGGTGTCGACCGCCTTCAGGACCAGTGTCGGGTTGGTGGTGCAATCGACCGGCCGGAGCGCGCGGATCGCGCCGATATCGCCGGTATCGGCGACGACGGTGGTCATGCTGCGCAGTTGATCGAGCTTCGACACCATGGGGACCTCTCCTGGACAGCCTTCCGCATAGCCGCAGGCGCGAAGCGGGACAAGGCCGCTGACGCGCCGAGGCCCCCCGCGTCGGCCGCAGTCATCAGGCGGTTGCCGACGCCCGGCCCGGCCGTCATGCTGGCGCGATGCCGTCGGAGACTGTCATGACCGCCCTGCCCGGATACGCCGTCGCCCTCCTGATCCTTCTCAACGGCGCCGCCCTGGCCGATCCCATTCGCCTCGCGGCGGAAGACGGCCGCATCGTCGTCATCGCCGCCGATGGCAGCCGGCGCGTGGTCTCGGCCGGACCGGGGGACCGCGATCCGGTTCTGTCGCCGGACGGTCGGCAGGTCGCCTTCCTGCGCCCCGAAGGCAAGCCCGACGCGGACGAAGACGAAGGCCAGCCGGTGGCGCTGATGCTGGTCGCCGCGGAGGGCGGACCGGAGCGCCGTCTGGTCGCCCCCGAGCGCGGGGCCGAGCCGAAGACCAACCTCCTCGGCATCAACAACCCGGCCTTCGCTGCGGACGGCAAGTCCGTCTATTTCCTGGCCAGGGCCTGGGCGGTCTCCGATGCCGTGCACCGGGTCGCCCTGGCCGGGGGGCGCCCGACCTTCGTGGTCGACGGCAACAGCGTCGAGGCGATCCGCTCCGGACGGTTGACCGGCGACCTCCTGGTCTCCCGGCACAGCTTCTCCCGGCCGGCGGCGTCGATCACGCAGAGCGGATCGAAGGCGCGGGCTTGGCTCGCGCGGCAGGGCGGCCGGGCGCCATGACGGACCTTGCCGATCGCGTGACCACGCTGGCCGCCGCCATCGAAACCCGGGCGACCGGACGGCGCCTTCTGGTCGGCATCGTCGGGCCGCCGGGTTCAGGCAAGTCGACCCTTGCGGAGGCCCTGGTCGCCCGTCTCCAGGCCACCCGCCCGGGTCGCGCTGCGCTGCTCTCCCAGGACGGCTTCCACTATGACGACGCGGTGCTCGACCCGGCCGGCATGCGCCCGCGCAAGGGCGCCCCGGAGACCTTCGACGTGGCCGGCCTGGTGCAATGCCTGAAGCGCCTGGCAGCACGCGACGAGGCTGCGGTCGCCGTGCCGGTCTTCGATCGCGCCATAGAAATCGCCCGCGCCGGCGCCCGACTGATCGAGCCGGCGGCCGAGATCGTCGTCGTCGAGGGCAACTGGCTGCTGCTCGACGAAGCGCCGTGGCGCGCGGTGCGCCCCTGGCTCGACCTGACCGCGATGCTGCAGGTTCCAGAAGCCGTGCTGCGCGAACGGCTGGAAGCCCGCTGGCGCGACCTCGGCTTCGACGAGGCCGCGATCGCCGCCAAGGTCGACGGCAACGACCTGCCGAACGCCCGGCGGGTGCTGGAGGCCAGCGCGGCGGCCGACCTGGTGCTGTGACGCCCGTCCCCACCGCAAGGGACGGTGGCGGCCGTGATCGTCACCTCCGGCGACGGCGCCGGACCAACAGGCGATCGACGGCGCCCAACCGGCGGCGCAGGTCGCCGGGGGCCGCCGCCTGCCCGTATCGGCCGAAGACTGCCACGCCGAGCCCGGCGAGGGCTTCGACAACCTCAGCGTCCTGCGCGCAGCCGGTCCGGCCCGCCCAGCGCAATGCGGCCGCCCGGAAGGCCGCGGCATCGCCGGCGCGCACGGCGCGGCGCATGGCGTTGCGGTCGGGATCGGGCGCCAGCCGGGACAGCGCCCGGCGAAGCCCCGCCCGATCGAGCCGCCGGCCGGCCAGCAGCAGGCCGAGGCCGAGCGCGAAGCCGGCAGCCACTCCGCCCGGCACCGCGAACGCACGCAGCGCCGCCAGTCTCTCGCCCGTTCCGGCGACCGCCGCGCCGAACCGGCCCGGTGCGGCCACGGTGGTGGCGGCCATGATGGCCGCTTCGCTTCTGCGCGTCTGCGTGTCGAACCACCGGATGGCCACTTCCGGCACGGTGGCCGGCTCCCCGGTCATCGACCGCAATGTCCAGTGCCAGACGACGGTCGCGACCGGCCCCTCGCGGGTCAGCCGGCTGGTGCGCATTTCCGGTTCCGGAAAGGCGATCACGCCCGGCGCCCTGAGGCTGGGGATCGGCGGCAACTGGTCGGCAGAGATGCCTTCAGCCTCGATCGTGACCGTCCGCCGCGCGGTTTCGCCCGGCGGCAAGGCGGTCGGATCGCGATCGAAGCGGTCGGTCAGCCGCAAGGCGCGCGCCGGCAGCCACCAGCTGCCCGCGGGCGGGGCCTGCACGGTGACGGCGACCGGTGCGGAGACCACGTCGTGCGGCACGCGCGCCCCGTCCGGCGCCAGCAACGTCAAGTGATGGCGGAACGACGGCACGGTCAGGACGCCCGCCCGTTTGGGAAACAACGCCATGATGCGTTCGAAGCTGCGCGCCGGCCGGCCCTCGGCCGTGGTGCTGGTCCAGCGGTCCCGGCCGAGCTGCATCCAGGCGAAGTCGGTCAGATCGGGCTGGTCGAGCGTCTCGAGCGTCATCTGTACGGTATAGAGCCCGCGGATGCGCACCAGGATCATTTCACGCGCATAGGGCTCCGGCGCCGTCGCATCGATCGTCACGGTCAGGCGGGCATCGTCGGGCCCGACGAAGTCCGCTGTTTCGGCCCGGATCGCGGATGTTGCGACGGCGGAGACCAGGACGAATGCCGCTCCGGCCACGACGGCCAGACGGCATGCCTGCAAAACCGAGATCCGGCCCGGGATCATCGCGAAGCCTTTCCGGAAAGAACGTCCAATTCGGTCGGGATCGGACCGGCCTCGCGCCGTCGCGTCTGCTCGGCCGCGATGATCAGCTTCAGGTAGCGGCCGGGATCATCGGCCAGTGTCTCCAGCCACTCGCGGTTGGCCGCCATCGCCTGGGCGTCGAAGCTTTTGCCCATCTCGCGCTTGCGGACGTCCTCGAACGCCTTGGCGATGACCGCATCGGTCACGCTGGCCTTGCCGACGCCATCGCTGTCGGTGGCCGCCCCGGTGGCACGCCCCTCGCCCGCCGCCTGCGCCTTGGTGTCGGTCGCCCCCTTGCGCGCCACCCGCGAGCCGCCCTCGGCCGAGCTCGACGAAGCGGCCTGCTGATCGCCGGCCATGCCGTCGCCGCCGGATGGCTGCTCGTCGCCTTCGCTGCGCGCCTCGCCGGCACGGGACTTCTTCTCCGTCAGCGCCGCCCCGCCGTCGATCGTCCCTTCCGGCGGCAAGGCCTCGCGACCGGCGATCAGTGCCGCGACCAGGGCCCGATTGGCGGCCGCATCGCGGTCGTCCGGCCGGCCGGCCAGCACCGCGTCGAAGGCCTCGACCGCCTCGGCCAGCCGGCCGGCACGGGCCAGCGCGTCGCCGCGGTCGAAGGCAAAGGCCGCGCCCGCCCGGCGGAAGGCGTCCGCCGCCTCGCCGTAGTGGCCCGCCCGGTAGAGCGCGGCGCCGATCGCCTCCGGCCGGTCGAACAGGCCGACCGCAGGCTCGGGCCAGCCGACGACCAACAGCAACCGTCCGAGGGCGGCGCGCCCGTCGGCGATCGCCGCGACCGCCAGAACGCCCGCCAGGGCCAGGATCGCAACGGCGAGCCGGATCATCCGCGCCTCCGGAACAGGAGCAGCGCCGGAAACAGCGCCGCGATCAGGACGAAGCGTCCGAGGTCTTCGACCACCAGGGCCGAAAGACCGGTCGCGGCCAGCCGGCTGGCTGGGCGGTCGGCGAGCAGCGCCGCCAGCGGCGACGGATCGGCGACGCTGGCCGCCCGTCCGCCGCCGAGTTGGGCGACCGGTTCGAGAGCAGCGCCGAGGCTCGAAGGCGCCGAGACAAGGATGGACAGTCGATGGCCGCCGGCCGCGGCCGCGCGCGCACCGGCGAGAAGCGCCGGCCGCGGCGGCACATCCGGCGCGACCAGCACGAAATCGGCGGCCAGAATGCCAGCCTCCGCGACCAGCCGCCGGCCCAGCGCCAGGGCGAGATCGGGCCGGTCGCCGCGATCCGGCACCGTCTCGCCGTCGAGCACCGCGATGGTGGTGCCGAGCGCGTCGGCGTCGGTCGTGAAGCCGGACGCCAGATAGGCGTCGCCGGCATAGACCACCAGCGCGACGGGGCGCGAGCCGGCCGCCTCGGCCAGCAGGCGCGCGGCCATCAGCGCCGCCGGCAGGCGCTCCGGCGTGCTTGCCCGGGTGCCAAGATCGACCATCAGCACGACGCCGTCGAGATTGCGGAAGCTGGCCCCGGCCCGGGTCTCGCGCGCCGGCCCGGCCAGCGCTACGGCGAGGATCGCTGCGACCGCCAGCGCGAGGCCGGGCGGTCCGAAGGCCCGGAGCGGCGCCCCAGCTTCGACGCGGCCGAGGGCTTCGAGCGCGGCGCGCAGCGGCGGGTCGATCGCCTCCGTCCAGGCGGCGGCGATCCGGCGCCGCCGCCGGCGCAACAGCCAGGCGGCCAGCGCCAGTGCCGGCACAGCCAGCAGCCAGAACGGCCGCAACAGGATCAGTCCGACGAGCTCGATCATGCCGCCTCCCGATGGCGATCCGGCCGGGCCGTCCCGGGCGCGCCGGCCGGCACGGCTTCCGAACCGCCGACCCGATCGGGCGCCGATCCCGTGCTCCGGCGCCGCATCCTCCGGCCGACGACCGGCCCGCGAGCCTGCGCCAGGCCGGCACGCGTCAGAAGACCGGCATCCGACCCCGCGAGCGCGAGCGCCAGGAGCAGCGCCGCCACGGCCGGATAGACCCAATAGGTGCGGAACACCTGCGCGGCCGCGGCCCGGCCGCGGTTGGCCTCCATGGCGTCGAGCGAAGCCGAGACGGCTTCGAGATCGCCGGTCGAGCGGACCCGGAAGGCCGTGCCGCCGGACAGTTCGGCGACCCGCCGCAGCGTCGCCGCGTCGACCGCATCCGGGTCGTCGCCGGCCATGCCGAGCTCGTTGGCGCCGAGCGCGATGGTGTGGACGCGGATGCCGAGATCGCGCGCCAGCAGCGCCACGTCGCGCGGACCGACCGTGCCGGCATTGTTGGCGCCGTCGGACAACAGGATGACCACGCGCGACGGCGCCGAGGATTTGGCGAGCCGCTTCAGGCCGAGCCCGAGCCCTTCGCCGATCGCGGTCGAACGGCCGGCAATGCCGATGGTCGCGGCCTCGATGGTGCGCGCGACGCTCTCGGTGTCGAAGGTCGGCGGTGCGGCGAAGAAGGCGCGTTCGGCGAAGATGACGAGGCCGATCCGGTCGCCGGTGCGGCCGCGGACGAAGGCGGCCGCGACCTTCTTGACCGCATCGAGCCGGCGCGCGGGCGTGCCGTCGATCTCGAAATCCTTGCGGTCCATGCTGCCGGAGAGGTCCAGCACCAGCACCAGATCGCGCCCCGAGACCGGCAGCGCCGCGCTCGGCTCCAGCCGCTGCGGCCCGGCCAGGGCCAGGACCAGCGCGATCCAGAGCAGACCCGCCAGGCCGAGGCGCGACCGGCCGGCGACGCGCGCGCCGATGCCGGCGGCGAGCCGCGCCGCGATGGTCTCGGGCACCCGCATCGCGCCGCCCTCCTCGCCCACCGCCGGCGGCAGGAGGAGGAGCGCGGCGAGCGGCAGGGGCAGCAGCAGCAGGGCGAGCGGGCTCGCGAAAAAGTCGCCGATCATGGCCGCCGCCCTCCGACAAGGCCGGCGAGCCGGTCGGCGATCGCGCGGCCGTCGAGACGCGTGTCGGGCCGGTAGAGCGCGGCGGCGAAGCGTTGCGCCTCCGGGCCGGAGAACCAGTCGGTGGTGAAGAAGCGGTCGAGCGCCGCGCGGGTCGCGGGATCGGCCAGCGAACCGGACGGGCCGCCGTGGGCCGCGACATGGTCGGCGAGCGCGCGGGCGAGCGCAGGAGCAGCCTCGTCGGGCGGAAGCGCCGCGGCGGCGCGCAAGGCCGCCAGGGCGCGTGCCCGCGGGCTCGTCCGGGCGACGACGAAGGGACGCGCCACCAGCCCCGCGACGATCGCCAGGGAGATCCCGAGCGCGATCGCGATCGCCGTGTCGGCCGCCAGGCTTTCGAGCGTCGGCTGCGGGCCGCGGATGTCGACCAGACCGGCGAGCGCGCCGGGCGGAAGCGGGACGACGGCCCCGGGGGCGGGCTCAGCAGCGGCCATCGAGCGCCTCCAGGGCTTCGACCATCGCGGCCGGCCCGGCCTCCGCCCGGATCGGCGCCGCCGCGACGGCGAGCCGGTCGAGCGTGAGGAAGCGCGGATCGGTCGCCCGGTCGAACGGCGCGGCGATCCGGCCGCGCCGGATCGCGCCGGCCGTGCCGAGAAAGGGATAGACCACGCCGTCGGCGCGGGCCTCCAGGGCGTCGACCACCACGAGGGCGGCGAGGTCGCTGCGGCGCATCATGAGGCCGGCGGCCTCGTCGAAATCCGCGCCCGGGTGATCGAAGCCCGAGACCAGCAGCACGGTGGCACCTTTGGGGGCCAGCCGCGCGGCGATCCTGAGGCCGGCGGCGAGACTGGGTTCGTCGGCCCGGTCGTCCCCCTGCGCGGCCCCGCCCCGCGGGCCGGCCCCGAGCGCCCCGGCCAGCGCGGCGTCGTGCGCCAGCGCCAGTCCGCCGGCGACGGCGATCATGCCGCGCACCCGCCCGCGCGCCGGAACCAAGACCGGCTCGCCGGCCCCGAAGGCGAGGAGCCCGATCCGCCCGCCGGTCTCCAGCGCCCGCCAGCCGGCGAGCGCCGCAGCCTCGACGGCAGCGGCGGAGCGCAGCGCCCGCCGCGTGCCCCACAGCATCGCCGGGCGCAGGTCGACCAGCAGCAGCAGCGTCCGCTCGCGCTCGTCGCGGAAGGTGCGCACATGCGGCTCGCCGGTGCGGGCGGTGGCGTTGCGGTCGAGATGGCGCAGGTCGTCGCCCTCGGCGAAGAGGCGGATGTCGTCGACCTCCAGGCCGCGCCCGCGCCGGCGCACCACGAAGCCGCCTGGGAGAGCGGTCGCGGCGCGCGGCGCGGCGCGGTCGGCACGGACCCAGTGGCGCAGCCGGAGCAGATGCTCCGCATCCGGCGCCACGCCGGGGCCGAGATCGGCAAGAGCGGTCGCCGTCACAGCGGCGCGACGGTTTCGAGGAGCCGGCCGATCAGGCCGCGCGCGGTCTCGCCCTCCGCGCTCGCCCGCCAGGTCAGCCCCAGCCGGTGCGCCAGCGCATCGACCGCCATCTCGGCGACATCCTCGGGCAATGCATGGTCGCGACCGCGCAGGAAGGCGCGGGCCCGGGCGACCGCCGCCAGGGCGAGGGTGCCGCGCGGCGAGATCGGGTGCTCGATCGCCTTGCGCAGCTCGGGGGCGGCACCGCCGTCGCGCGTCGCCATGACCAGGCGGACGATATAGTCCTTCAAAGCCGGAGCGAGATGCACGGCGCCTGCGGCCCGGCGGGCCGCCAGCAGGGTCGCGGCATCGAGCCGGTGCGGCGCGGCTTCCGCGCCGGCCCGGCCCTCGCGCTCGACCAGATCGAGGATCGCACGTTCAGCACCGGCATCCGGCAGCGTCAGCATGACATGCAGCAGGAAGCGGTCGATCTGCGCCTCGGGCAGCGGGAAGGTGCCTTCATGCTCGATCGGGTTCTGGGTCGCGACGACCATGAAGGTCTCGGGCAGCGGATAGGTGTGCCCGCCGGCGGTCACCTGGCGCTCCGCCATGGCTTCGAGCAGGGCCGACTGCACCTTCGGCGGCGCGCGGTTGATCTCGTCGACCAGGACCAGCGACTGGAACACCGGCCCGGCGACGAATTCGAAGGCGCCGCGGTCGGGCCGCCAGACCTGGGTGCCGGTGATGTCGGCCGGCATCAGGTCCGGCGTGCATTGGACGCGCGCGAAGCCGACCGCGAGCCCGTCGGCGAGCTGCTTGACGGCCCGCGTCTTGGCGAGGCCCGGCGCCCCTTCGAGCAGGACATGCCCGCCCGCGATCAGCGCGACGATCAGGCGCTCGACCAAGCTGTCCAGACCGATCAGCCCGCCTTGAAGGCTCGCGACCAGCCGGCCGATCGCGGAAGCCGCGTCGTCGGCCGCCGCCGCATCGGCCGCCCCGGCCACCCCCACGGACGCCGCGGCGGTCGGCATCCGCGCCGCCGCATCGGCAAAAGGCCCCTCGGCCCTCGGCAAGGCATCCATGCTGTCTCCATCCCTCCCGGCGAACGCGTCTCCGCACGTCCCTCGCTCCATACGGCCACCGACGCGCGGCGGATGCCAGAGCCGGACGCCCTGCCATCCCTGGGAATTCTTCCCGATCCGGCGAGACGCCATGTCGCACCGGGGGCGGCCGTGGCAGATTGTGCGGTCGGGTCCGTCCGATCACGCTGGCGTTCGGGCATCGCCACGGCCACCTGCGGGTGCCGCGGCCGACCCGCAGGGAGCGCGTTCGAACCCATGAGCCTGATCGCCCGGATCACCGTCCGTCTCGCCGCGGTGGCGCTGATCGCGCTCGCCGGAACCATCCTGTGGGTGCTGCACGCCACCGATGCCCGGCTGCAGCGCGGGGCGGAGATCTCGGTCGACCGGCTGGAGCGGCATTGGATGTATCGGCCCGGCCTCGGCAGCCTCGGCGTCACCAGCACCGAACTGCTGTCGGGCTGGACCGCGCGGGCGAGCGGCAGCGTCGTGCTGCCCGGCGTGTGCATCGTGGTCTCGACCCCGACCGATCCGGACAGCAGCCTGTGCAATGCCCGCGACGGGCTCGGCGGCACGGTTCCGGCCTGGTTCGCGACGCTGTTCGAACGTTTCGCCGCCCCGCGCGAGGCGGTGGTGCGGGAGGTGGTGTTCCGCGGCCACCGGCTCGGCACCATCCGGGCGAGCGTCGATACCCAGGCGGCGACCGAGCAGGCCTGGCAGCAGGTCAGCCTGGTCGCCGGGGCGGCGGCCGGGATGGCGGCCGGCATGTGCCTGCTCGCCTGGCTCGCGGTCGCTCATGCGCTCAGGCCGGTCGGCGGCATCGTGCGGGCGCTGCGCGATCTCGAGGACGGCGCCGACGGATCCGGCGCGGCCGCCGCACGGCTGCCGGCCTCCGGCACCGCCGAATTCGACGGCATCGCCCGCGCCTTCAACGACCTGGCCGCGCGGCTCGAACGCACGACCGAGGAGCGCGGCCGGCTGACGCGGCGCCTGTTCGAGGTGCAGGAGGAGGAACGGCGCATGCTGGCGCGCGAACTCCACGACGAATTCGGCCAGTGCCTGACCGCGGGCGGCGCGCTCGCCGCCTCGATCGCCTCCGACGCTCCGCCCGAACGGCCCGACATCCCGCGCGACGCCCGCTCGATCGGCCGGTTGATCGCCGACATGCAGGCGACCCTGCGCGGGGCCCTGGCGCGACTGCGCGTGCCGGATCTGGAGGAGGTCGGCCTCGCCGCCTCGCTGCGCAGCCTGGTCGGATCGTGGAACAGCCATCGCGGCAGCCGCACCCGCTTCCTGCTCGACGTGGAGGGCGATCTCGGCGCGACGCCGCCGGCCGAGGCCCTCGGCATCTACCGGTTGGTTCAGGAATGCCTGACCAATGCCGCCCGCCATGGCGATCCCGCGACCGTGCTGGTGCGCATCCGCCGCGGCCCCGGGCCGACCGGGGCCCTGACGGTGACGGTCGAGGATGACGGCGGCGGCGCGCCCGAGCGGCTGTCCGACAGCCCCGGCCTCGGCGTCACCGGCATGCGCGAACGCATCCGCGCGCTGGGCGGGCGATTGTCGATCGGCCGGTCGGCCGGCGGCCTGTCGATCTCGGCGGAGATCCCGGTCGCTTCGACCGCCCCATCCACCCTGGCCGCGGCGGTGGCGTCATGACGGCGCTCTCGATCATGCTGGTCGATGATCATCCGATCGTGCGCGAGGGCTACCGCCGGCTGATCGAGCGCCAGCCCGGCCACCGGGTCGTCGCCGAGGCCGAGACCGCCGCGGAGGCCTACCGGCTGTTCAAGAGCGCGACGCCGGACCTCACCGTGATGGACCTGTCGCTGCCCGGCGCCGGCGGGCTGGAGGCGATCCGTCACATCCGGCAATGGGACCGGACCGCCCGCATCCTTGTCTTCACCATGCACCAGAGCGCGCCCTTCGCCCTCAAGGCCTTCGAGGCCGGCGCCAGCGGCTACGTCACCAAGACCAGCCCGCCGGAGGAGCTGATCCGGGCGATCGACACGGTGGCGCGCGGCGGCCGGGCGCTCAGCGCCGACATCGCCGCCGATCTCGCCGCCGAGCGGCTGACCCGGCGCGGCGGACCGCTCGACGAGCTGGCCCCGCGCGAGGCCGAGATCCTGCGCATGTTCGCGTCCGGACAGGCCGCAGAGGAGATCGCCGACGCGCTCTGCCTCAGCCTGAAGACGATCCAGAACTACCATTCCCAGATCAAGGCCAAGCTCGGCGCCCGCACCGACGCCCACCTGGTCTGGCTGGCGATCGCCGAGGGCCTCGTGCTCGATGGACGGGAGCCTTAGCCGGCTAAATCACACCCACAGCCTCGTCAGTGCACAGCCGCGTACATGATCTTCTCCTCGGTCGCCTCGTCCGGGCCGAACTCCTCGACGACGCGGCCGGACCGGCAGACCAGGATGCGGTCGGACAGGTTCATGATCTCCGGCAGGTAGGAAGAGATCACCACCACGGCCAGCCCCTGGTCGGCGAGGCCGTTGATGAACTGGTGGATCTCGGCGATCGCACCGACATCGACGCCGCGGGTCGGCTCGTCGAAGATGATGATCTTCGGCTTCTGCACCAGCGACTTGGCGATCACGACCTTCTGCTGGTTGCCGCCCGACAGCTCGATCACGCGCGCATTCGGGTTGATCGCGCGGACATTCAGCGTCCGCGTCCATTCCGCCGCCAGCGCCCGCATCTCGGCCATGTCGACGAGCATTCCGCCCGCCGTGCCGGCCGCCAGCGCGCCCAGATAGAGATTTTCCGGGATGGTCATGGTCTCGAAGAAGCCTTCGAGCTTGCGATCCTCCGTCACGTAGACGATCCCGTCGGCGACCGCCTGGCGCGGCACCCGGTAGCGGACCGAGCGGTCGTGCAGGCGCACCTCGCCGCCGTTGAAGAAGTTCCGCTTGGCGACGCCCGCGATGATCTTGGCCGATTCGGTGCGCCCGGAGCCGATCAGGCCGAACATGCCGGTGATCTGGCCGCTATAGACCGAGAAGGACGTGTTGCGCACGATGCTGCCCATCGACACGTTCTGCACGCTCAGCACCTTCTCGCCGACCGGCCGCGCCGCCTGGCCGGCCTCGCGCCGGTAGAGCGAGCCGGACAGCGACCGGCCGACCATGGCGCGGATGATCCGGTCGCGGTCGAAGGCACCGGCGTCGTCGCTGGCCACGATCTCGCCGTCGCGCAGCACCGTGATGCGGTCGGCAATGGCCAGCGCCTCCTCAAGCGCGTGCGAGATGAAGATGATCGAGACGCCGCTCTGCTTCAGCCGCCGCACCAGGGCGAAGAAATGGTGCTTCTCCTCAGGGGTCAGCGAGGCGGTCGGTTCGTCGAAGATGATCACCCGCACCTTCTTGCGCACCGCGCGGGCGATCTCGACCATCTGCTTGTGGGCCGCACCCAGCGCCGAGACCAGCTGGGTCGGATTGACGTTGAAATTCAGCGACTGCAGGAAGGTCTGCGCGGCGATGTTCAGGCCGCGGATGCGGTTGAACAGGCGCTCGTCGCCCAGATAGAGGTTCTGCGCGACCGTCATTGACGGCACCAGGCTGGTTTCCTGGAACACCATGGCGATGCCGTTGTCCAGCGCCTCGGCCGGCGTCTCGAAGCGGACGGGCGCGCCGTTCAGCAGCATCTCGCCGCTGGTCGGCAGGGTCACGCCGCACATCATCTTGGTCAGCGTCGACTTGCCGGCGCCGTTCTCGCCGAGCAGCGCATGGATCTCGCCCTCGCGCAGGACGAAGTCGACCTTGGTCACCGCCGGCACGCCGCGATAGGCCTTGGTCACCTGCCGCATCTCGATCAGGGCCGTCATGGCTGGGCTCCCCGTCCGGCAGCCGGCACGACGGCCGGATCGATCTCGACCACCGCGTCGCCGCCCTTCGCGGCCGCATGGACCTTGCCGCCGAAGGGCAGGCAGGTGAACACGCCGTGGCGCCGGCCGTCGGCGCGGCTGTGATAGGAGGCGACCGGACGGAGCGCGTCGTCGAGCCGCACGACCAGCCCGCAGGAGCGGGTCGGCGCCCAGGGCTTGAGCATGCCGAGATGCTTCTGCGCGCCGCCCTGCAACGGTTCAAGGAAGGTCGCCGAGGGGCGCAGCGAGGGCGCCGCCCAATAGGCCTCGTCAATCTCCGCCACCATGCGTGCCAGGAAGGCCGGCTCGCGCTGGACGAACTCGATCAGCTGGTTGCGCGGGGCGAACAGGGCGAGCCAGAAGCCGCCGGCCGGGTCCCGGTGCAGCCGCGCCGGATAGCCCGGCAGATCGGCCAGCACCGGCCGCGGCGCCTCGGCGGAAGCCAGCGCGACGATGCGGTGCTTCCAGCTTTCCGCGACCAGGATGCCGCCGGCCGCGTCGAGTGCAAGGCCGAGCGGCCAGCCGAGCCCGCCGGCCAGGCGCTCCGCCTGCCGGGAGGCGAGATCGAGCCGCCAGACCGCGCCGTCGCTGCGGCGCTCCATCAGGTCGCGCTTCCAGCCGTCCGCCGCGCGCTGCGCCGAGCCCTGGGCGATCAGCAGCGCGCCCTCGCCCGCGAAGGTGAGCGCGGTGATGCAGCGCATCGGCCCGTCGCCGAGGCGGGCGATCGTCGTCGACGCCCCGTCCGGTTCCGTCACGACGAGATGGTCGGAAGCGACCGCAGCCGCGATCCGTCCGCCCGGCGAGGCCGCCAGCGCGGTGATTTCGGCGCCATACTCGGCCGTCACGGTGCTCGCCCCATCGGCCAACCGGAGGATGCGCGGCCCGGACGAGACGAACAGACTGCGGCCGTCGGTGGCGAGGTCGTCCGGCGACGGCACGGCGGCGACGAGGCGCGCCGTCTCCAGGAGCTGGTTCGGGCGCAGCGCGCCGTCCATCGGCGGCACGGTCACGGCGGCGTCCCCGCTGCCGCGGAAGCCGTCCCAGAGGCGCTTCAGCGGACCGATCACGACCGGTCTCCCCAATAGGCGGCGTTCGAGGTCCAGGTCGGGTCGGCGCCCGGAATGCAGTATCGGCCGACGCGGTTGTTGTAGATGCCGCCGAGATAGAGATGGCCCTTGTGCTCGCGGATCGAGGTGATCATCGGATGCGCCTCGCCGCCGAGATCCCAGAGCACGTCGAGGATCGTCCCGGCGGCGTCGAACTTGATCACGCAGCCGGTATTCATGTTCGGATAGAGCCAGTCGTCGCGGCCGACCTTCTGCACCATGCGGCGCCGGAAGCTCGGCATGCGCAGGGCGAGATCGAACACCGGCGAGCGCATGCCGCAGAGCGCGCACCAGAAAGTTCCGTCCGAGGCGCGGTTGATGTTGTCCGGATAGCCCGGCAGGTTGTCGATGACCACCTCGCGCCGGCCCTTGTCGGGCCCGTCGAAATGCCAGCGCGTGATGCGGCAGCCCCAGGTCTCCGCGAACAGGAGCGACTGGCCGCCCGGCTCGACGCAGATGCCGTTCGGCAATTGCAGGTTCGGCAGCACCGTGCGCGACTGCCCGGTGCGCGGGTCGTAGCAGATGATGCGGCCGTTGCCGCGGCCCTCGAGCGCGTCGACCATCCAGTCATACATCTCGTAGCGGATCGTCGCCTCGCTGAAGAAGACCCGGCCGTCCGGGGCGATGTCGAGATCGTCGGCGAGGCGCAGGCGGCTGTCGTCGACGATCGACAGCAGGCTGCGGTTGGTCTCGTCGGACAGCTTGGTGACCTCTCCGGTCGGCGAGACCCGGTAGAGCCCCATGCCGCCGACGCAGGTCAGCAGGTTGCCGTCCGGATCGAAGGCCAGTCCCAGCGGATGGCCGCCGATATGGGCGAAGATCTCGGAGCGCTGATGGTCCGGCGCGAAGAAGCGGATGATGTCGCCGTGCCGGCTGCCGCAATAGAGATTGTCGTCGCGGTCGAAGATCACGTCCTCGGGGCCGTCGAGCTCGCCGAGGCCGATCGCCTCGACGCCGCGCAGACGGTCGTTGAGCGCATAGGGCGAGCCGGAGCCCTCGGCCGTCGCGGGCAGCGGCGGCAGGCGGAAATAGGTCGGCGAGACATAGGCGCGCGCCAGGATCTTGTGCCGGTTCTTGACCCAGCGCACGTCGATCGCGACGGCGGCGAGCAGGATCAGCCCGAGCACCAGTGAACTGGTGCCGCTGGTCAAGCCCATCCGGATCAGGCTGTTCTGGACCAGGAGCACGATGACCGCGCCGAGCATCGCCTTGATGACCGAGCCGCGCCCGCCGCCAAGGCTGATGCCGCCGAGCACCGCGGCGGTCAGCATGGTGACTTCCAGGCCCTTGCCGACATCGGTGCCGGCGCTGGTCAGCCGGGCGGCGTAGAAGGTCGCAGCCAGCCCGGTCAGCAGGCCGGAGATCATATAGGTCAGGCAGACGGTACGCTTGACCCGGATGCCGGCATTGTAGGCGGAGCGCCGCGACCCGCCGACCGCCATCACGTGCCAGCCGAAGCGCATCCGCGTCAGCACGACATGGCCGACCAGCGCGATCACGGCCGCGACGACGAGGCTCGACGGCACGCCGAAGACCGTGCCGATGCCCATGAACTCCCAGGCCGAAGAGGCATTGAAGCCGCGGCTGATGGTCTGGCCGTAGTCGAGCAGGCCCTGGTCGACGATCGCGCGCACAATGATCAGCATGACCAGCGTGGTCAGGAAGGCGCGCATGCCGAGATAGCCGATCAGGAGGCCGTTGATCAGCCCGATGGCGCCGCCGATCAGCATGATCAGCGGAATGCCGAGGGCGAGGTTCATCTCCATCGAATTGATCAGCAGCAGCGCCGCCAGATTGCAGAAGGCGAAGGTCGAGCCGACCGTCAGGTCGATGCCGCCGGCCATCATCACGAAGGTGATGCCGACGATCACGATCAGACACTCGCCGTAGATCTGCGCGATGTCGCCGAGATTGGACCCGCTCAGGAATCCGGGCAGCTTCAGGCTGAAGAAGGCGAGCACCGCCGCCAGGATCACGCCCGGGATGAGGGTGTCGATCCAGCTCTTGGATAGGATTTCGCCGACCACCTTGTCGGGGATCCAGCGGTACCGCCAGCGCGTCCAGGCTTCCGACGCCGCCATCTCGTCACTCCTCACCAGGGAAGGCCCGGCCGGCATGGGCTGCCGGCCGGGAGATCGGACCGGAGGGACCGCGGTCTCAGCCGCCGTCGCGCTTCAGCTGGTCGAGCGTCCAGCAGGAGGAGGCCGACAGGGTGTCCTTGGTGATCAGCTTCAGGGGCGTGTAGAGCGCGAAGGAGGCGCTGCCCGGCTTCGGCTTGGTCTGCAGCAGAATCTTCACCGCCGCATTCAGATCGCGCCCCTGGCCGGGCACGTCGTAGCTGAAATAGGCGTCGAAATTGCCGTTGGCGATGTTGTCGCAAGCGGCAGCCTTGTTGCCTCCGCCCTGGCTGATGAAGAAGACCTGATCGAGCATGCCGGCCTCGCGCACTGCCGCCGCGACGCCGGTATCCTGGCCGTCCCAGATGCCGATGATGCCGCACAGGTCCGGGTTCTGCTTCAGGATGGTCGAAGTGACCGCCTGCGCCTTGGACGGATCGAAATCGGCCGACTGCTTGGCGACGATCTTGATGTCCGGATTCTCGGCGAAGACATCGTCCATGCCCTGGTTGCCGATGATCACGGTCGGCGTCGCCGCCTGGCCGGTGATGATCGCCACCTTGCCGTTCTTGCCGGCGGCCTTGCCGCAGGTCTTGGCCATCAGCTGGGCCTGGCGGACGCCCATGTCGTACCAGTCGGTGCCCACATAGGCGTCGCCGTTGACGACCGACTTGAGATTCACCTGGACGACGTAGATGCCTTCCTTCTGGGCCTTCGGCACCAGCCGGTTATAGGCCTGCTGGTCGAGCGGATGCAGGATCAGCACGTCCGGCTTGTCGGCGATGAAGCCGTTGACGGCCTGCACGGCCGCCTCGACGTTCCAGTTCGGATCGCGCACGTCGACCGTATAGCCAAGCGCCTTGGCCTGGTTCTGCAGGCCGGCATTCCAGCCCTCGGTCAGGTCGAAGCCCATCGAGAGCGGCACGAAGGCGACGCGCTTGCCCTTCATGGTCTCGTAGTATTTCTTCGACTGGCCGTCGTCATAGGGGCCGGCCGCGACGGTCCCGGCAACGCTCGCCAGGACAGCGGCGGCAGCGGCCGCCCTCCAGAATGACTTTCCGATCATGGCATTCCTCCAGTTTATCGTTTTGGGGTCTGCACGTCCGCTTCCGGCTCCGGGGGGTCGGAAGGTCGGGGGTTCGGAGTGACGGGACGGAGGGGCCTCCTCCGCCTCGATCCCCCCTAGATGTCGCCATGCTGGGCCGTCTGCTCGTCCCGAGGGTTGAGCAGGGTGTCGGCCACGATGGCCAGGAGCAGGATCACGCTCTTCAGGATGCTCTGCACGGTGTAGGTCAGGTTCATGATCGTCATCCCGTTGAGCAGGATGCCGATCAGAAGCGTGCCGACGACCACGTTGCGGATGCCGCCCTTGCCGCCGGCCAGCCCGATGCCGCCGAGCACGACGACCAGGATCACGTCGTAGACCATGGTCGACAGGGCGAGCCGGGTGTTGATGCCGGCGAGCGCCGTCGCCATGACGATCCCGGCGATCAGGGCGATGATCGAGATGATCACATATTGCAGCAGGATCATCGGCCGGACCGGGATGCCGGTGACGCGGGCGGCCAGCGGGTTGTCGCCCATGCCGTAGATGAAGCGGCCGGGCTTCAGGGTGCGCAGGAACAGGAAGGCCGCCGCCGCCACCAGGGCGAAGACGATGACCGGCGCCGGGATGCCCAGCACCCGGCCGCTGCCGATCGCGTAGAACCAGGACTCGCCGCGGCCGGTATAGACCGCGTCGATTGGCGTCATGAAAGCCTTGCCGAAGCCGTAGACCACGATGCCCATGGCGAGCGTCGCGAAGATCGCCGGGATCTCCACATAGGCGATCAGAGTGCCGTTGATGATCCCGACCGCGATGACGAAGCCGAGCGCGCAGGCGAAGGCGAGTCCGATCGGCATGCCGCCATTGACCAGCGTCAGGAGCCAGGCGGCCGAGACCGGCATGGTCGACAGGATCGAGAGATCGATGCCGCGGCCGATGATCGCGATCGCCATGGCGACGCCCAGGATGCCGAGGATCGACACGTTCTGGATCAGCGACAGGAGATTGCCGGCCGACAGGAAGCCGGGCAGGAGCACGGAGAACAGGACGAACAGCACCACGGCGATCGTCAGAACGATCCGTTCCTGGCTGAGCCCTCGCACCATCGCCGACGTCTCCCCTGCCCGAAGTCCCCATCCCGTCCGGGCCGGCACCCAGGTGCCCGCCCGCCCCGGCGCCCCGTCAGAGCGGGTAGCCGGCGAGCTTCCCGTCCTCGATCCGCTCGATATATTCGGTCATCCCGACGCCCTCCTGGTCGCCCCAGCGGAACCGGGTGAAGCCCTCGGCGATACGCGAGACCAGCGTCTCGTCGCCGGCCTTGCGGCGGTTGCGCAGCGGCGCCAGCGTCATGATCTCGCCGTCGATGCGCACCTTGCGGTTGGCGGTCATGACGCCGAGGCGGACGAAGCGCGGGTCCTGCTTCTCGGTCCAGTCGGTCTGCACGTCGAGATCGAGGATGTCCTCGTAGACGCCGTCGACCAGCAGGACGCCCTCGCGCCGGACCTTGCCGGTCTTGTCGGTGATCTTGAGCAGCATCATCGCGTCGCCGTTCGGGAAATTGGCGATGAACAGCCGGTAGTAGTAGATCACCTGCCAGTAGCGCGGGCCCCAGGAATGGTCGCGCCAGCCGCGCCCGTCGAGCGTCCAGCGCTCGTCGCCGACCTCGATCGTGCCGCGGACCCGGCCATGCTGGTTGAAATGGCCGAACGAGAAGTCGCGGCCATACATGGTTTGGACGCCGTCATGGGCCGGCTCGCCGCCGTGGACCGGCGATTCCGCCTGGTGCTGCCAGGAGACGCGCCCCTTCAGGCGCGGCCCGTGGGCGAGCAGATGCTTGGGATCTCGCAGGGCGTCCGGGTCGTCGACGATGATCAGATCGCCGTCATAGTGCATCGAGACGCTCTTCAGCGGCTCGTCGACCGTGTAGCGGAGCCCGCCGGCGTCGAAGCGGTCGTTGCTGGTGATCTCCGGCCGCAGGAACTGGCAGGCGATCCGCCCGTCCGGCAGGTAGAGGCAGACCGAAAGCTCGGCATAGCCCTCGTTGACGCGGTTGCCGAGCCGCATCCAGCCGCCGAACCGCCGCTCGGGGTCGAAGCCGTTCGTGTAGACGCTCTCGTTGAAATTCGGCGAGCTGTCCGGCGCATGCATGTATTCATGCTCGGGTCGCATCACATACCGATCAGACACCAGCATCCTCCCCAGTTCCGTTTCGTTTCGTCTCTTGGCTTGCGTTCTTCGTCCGCGTTCACGCCCAGCGGGCCAGTTCGGCGCGGGCCAGGGCCTCGCGATGGACCTCGTCGGGACCGTCGCCGATGCGCAGAAAGCGCGTCTCCGCGAAGGCCTCGGCCAGGAAGAAGTCCTGCGAGACGCCGGCGCCGCCATGGATCTGGATGGCCCGGTCGATGACCGCGCCGGTGATCGTCGGCACGACGATCTTGGCGACCGCGATGTCGTTGCGGGCGGCCTTGTTGCCGAGCCGGTCCATCGCCCAGGCCGCCTTGAGCGTGACTAGGCGGGCCTGCTCGATGTCGCAGCGCGACTGGCCGATGACCTGGCGGACCGCCCCCATGTCGGCCAGCACCGAGCCGAAGGCGACGCGCGACTTGGCGCGCAGGCAGATGCTTTCCAGCGCCCGTTCGGCCAGCCCGATGAAGCGCATGCAATGGTGGATGCGGCCGGGGCCGAGCCGGCCCTGCGCGATCTCGAAGCCGCGCCCCTCGCCGAGCAGCATGTTGGCGGCCGGCACCCGCACCCGGTCGAAGACGACCTCGGCATGGCCGAGCGGCGCATGCTCGAAGCCGTAGACCCGGAGCGGACGCACCACCCGCACGCCCGGCGCGTCCATCGGCACCAGGATCATCGACTGCTGCTTGTGCTTCGCCGCCGTCGGGTCGCTCTTGCCCATCACCACGGCGACCTTGCAGCGCGCCGAGGGAGCCCCGGTGACCCACCACTTGCGCCCCTCGACGATGTAGTCGTCACCGTCGCGGGTGATCGCGGTCTCGATGTTGGTCGCATCCGAGGAGGCGACCGCCGGCTCGGTCATGGCGAAGCAGGAGCGGATCTCGCCGGAGAGCAGCGGCGCCAGCCATTGAGCCTTCTGCTCGGGCGTCCCGTAGGCGGCGAGGATCTCCATGTTGCCGACATCGGGCGCGTTGCAATTGAAGATCTCGGGCGCAGCGAGCGATCGGCCGAGGATTTCGCAGAGCTGCGAATATTCGAAGTTGCTCAGCCCCTGCCCTTCGGGACCGTGATTGTAGAACAGGTTCCAGAGGCCGGCCGCCCGCGCCTTGGCCATCAGCGCCATGGCGAGCGGACGCGGCGCCCA
The DNA here is from genome assembly GCF_018729455.1 of Prosthecodimorpha staleyi. Taxonomy (NCBI): domain Bacteria; kingdom Pseudomonadati; phylum Pseudomonadota; class Alphaproteobacteria; order Hyphomicrobiales; family Ancalomicrobiaceae; genus Prosthecodimorpha; species Prosthecodimorpha staleyi. The sequence goes on from NZ_JAHHZF010000002.1 coordinate 546,378, forward strand.
GCGCTCCGCCTCCGCCGGCGGCTCCAGGAGCGCCCGCTCGTTCGGATAGATGTGCTCGGCCATGAAGGCGGTCAGCCGGTCGCGCAGATCGCGCGCATGCGAGGAGAGTTCGGCGAACATTCCCAGTCTCCTGGGGCGCGTCCCGGCGGGATCGAAGCGATCCGGCCCGGACGGGCCCGCGTGAACCATTGGATCTCAATGACTTGACCATCCGCGGGGCGATGTGGCCCGCCCCGCCGGGGCTCTCGAGCCGCATCCGATCCGAAGGGATCGGATGCGGCTCCTGCATGCCTTTGTTGGCGCAAGCCTTCTCCGATCCGAGCGGGCCGCCCGGATCGGACCTTGCTCTAGGCGTTCTGCTGCCCGATCTTCTCGCGCTTGACCTGGATGCCCGCGGCCTCGCGGTCCCAGGCGTCGGCGGCGAGGCCTTCGTCGCGCAGCTTGAACTTCTCGATCTTGGAGGTCGGCGTGCGCGGCAGGGCGTCGACGACGCGCACGTAGCGGGGGATCATGAAATGCGGCATGCGCGGCCGCAGGAACTCGATCAGGTCGACCGGATCGAGGCTCATGCCCTCGCGCAGCGCGACGACGGCCAGCACCTCGTCCTCGGCGATTTCGTTCTTGACCGCGACGGCCGCCGCCTCGCGAACCGACGGATGGGCGAGCAGTTCGGACTCGACCTCGAAGGACGAGATGTTCTCGCCGCGCCGCCGGATCGCATCCTTGAGCCGGTCGACGAAGAAGAAGTTGCCCTCGGCATCCTTGCGGAAGCCGTCGCCGGTATGGAACCAGCCATTGCGCCAGGCCCTGACGGTCGCCTCCGGATTGCCCGAATAGCCGTGGTTCAAGGCCCAGGGACATTCGGTGCGCAGGATCAGTTCGCCGACCGTCCCGACCGGTACCTCGCAGTCGTTCTCGTCGACGATACGCACCTCGACCCCGTCCCTGACCCGACCGGCACTGCCGAGCGCGGTCGGATTCGGCGCCGAGACGATCGGCATGCAGATCTCGGTCATATTGAAATGGGTGTGGATTTCCGTGCCGAAGCGCTCGTGGAACTGCGGCGCGGTCTCGTTGAGTGGCACATAGGTGCAGGTGCGCAGCGTGTGGTTCCTGTCGTCCGGGCTCGGCGGGCGCTTGAGGAGGAAGCCGCCCATCACGCCGAGCAGCACGACGGTGGTGATCCCGGTCTTACGCACGGTCGGCCAGAAGGCTTCGGTGTTGAAGGCTTCGACCACCACGATCGAGCCGCCATGGATCAGCATGGCGGTGACCGGCATCACGCCGCCGGAATGGAACATCGGCAGGTTGACCATGTAGCGGTCGTCGGCGCTCAGGAACGGGGCCGATTTCGACATGCTGTAGAGATGCATGTAGGACGACATCACCCCCTTGGACGGGCCGGTCGTGCCCGAGGTGAAGATGATCGACTGCATGTCCCAAGGCGCGATCGGGCGCTCCAGCTCCGGCGGCGTCTCATCCGTGGACTGGAACCGCTCCGCCCCGTGCACGGTCAGCCCCGGCACCGGCCGGGCCTCGCCGCCGATGACGACGATCTCCTGCAGGAGGCCCAGTTCGACCTCGCCGAGGCGCTGGTGCAGGTCGGCATGGATGATGCCGAGCCGCGCCTCGGACAGCCTTACGGCGTGGCGCAGGAGGTTGCCGCGATAGGCGAGATTGATCGGAACGAAGACCGCACCGAGGAAATTCAGCCCGAACCAGGCCTTCAGGCAGTCGGCGCTGTTCGGCAGCCAGCACAGCACCCGCTCGCCCTGGCGGACGCCGAGCGCGCGGAGCGCGTTGGCGGTCAGGATCGCCTGGCGCAGCGTCTCCGCATAGGTCCAGCTCGTCCCGTCCATGAAGATGGCGAAGACCTTGTCCGGCTGTTCGGCCGCCCAGCGCTCCAATTGATGCCGCTGGACGCAGGCTTCGCGCGGGGGCATGCGCGGATCGAGATGATACACCATAGTCCACCCTCCCAGTGGAGCCGTCGTTCTTGCCTTCAGGCGTTCTTGGCGCCGTCCGCTCCGCCGGCGATCTCGGCGAAGAGCGGCTTGCGCGTGATCTTCATTTCGGCCGTCAGTTCGTCATGCAGATGCAGCTTGATCAGGGATGCGGCCTCAGCGCAGTGCGCCTCGTGCCGGCGCGGCCAGAGCAGCGCGATGGCATCGCTGATGGCCGCGTCGAGCCGGCGCGCCATGCCGCCCGGCTCCTCCGCCGGGGCCGGCTGCAGCAGTTCGGCGCAAGCCGGCGACAATTCGGGGACGAGATCGCAGATCCGGTCGAGCAAGGCGCGCTTGGCCTCGATGCGGCGCAGTTGCGGGGCATGCGCCCATTCCACGCGCGGGGCGATGTTGTTGAGCAAGTCGATCACCCCGACCGCTTGGCCGCGCGCATAGGGATCGGTGACGTTCGGGATGACGTCGGCGCGCATCGTCGCGATGATGCCGTCGATCAGCCGGGTCAGCGGGATATTCACGATGCGCGCTCCATGGCCGATTCCACCTGCAGCAGGACGCGGGGGATCTGCGCCCCCATCCCGGCCATGCGCAGGTCGTTGAAGCCGCGGCGCGCGAAGCAGTCGGTGGCGCCGTAATGCATGATGGCGAGCTTGAACGTGCCGAAGGCTTCCCAGTAGGCCATCTCGGCGAGCGTCGGCTCGTGCCCGGTCAGCGCGGCATAGCGGTCGCGCAGGTCCTCGCGCTCGAAGAAATGGCACATGTAGGGCGAGCGGCCGCGCCAGGCCTGCAGGCAGATCCAGCCGAGATCCTCGACCGGATTGCCGAGCCGGACCAGTTCCCAGTCGAGGATCGCGGTGATACGGCCGTCCTGTTCCAGGAAATTGCCGATCCGGAAGTCGCCATGCGTGATGGTCACCCGCCGGGCGACCGGCGCCTTCTCGCGCAGCCACGCGGCGGCCAGGTCGAGCATCGGCACCCGGTCCTCGGACCAGCGGGCAAGATAGCCCATCCACAGGTCGACCTGCGCCGCCGCCGTCCGGCGCGGATCGGTGGTACCGTCGATCGCGGCGACCGGCGTGCCCTGCCAGGCGAAATTGTGCAGCGCCGCCAGGGCCGCGACGAACTGCTCGCCGAGCCGGACCCGGCGCTCGTCGTCGAAGGCCGGACCGCCGTCGCGGGTCCAGGGAATCGGGGCCTCGCCGGCGACCAGGTCGCAGATGAAGAAGGGCGCCCCCAGGATCGACGGGTCGTCGGAATGCCAGTAGACGCGCGGCACCGGCACGGCGCTCGCCTCCAGGGCCTGCAGGGTGACGAATTCCGGGAAGGCACTGTAGGGGCTGAAGATGCCGGTCGGCGGACCGGCGCGCAGGATCAGGTCACGCGAGACCGTGCGCCCGCCGGCCGACCAGATGGCGTGGAAGCCGTAGGTGACCCAGGAGAAGCCGACCGTGAACCGGCGCAGGGAGCCGATCTCGACCGGGCCGCCGGTCTCCGCCGCGACGAATTCGGTCAGGGCGGCGCGGACCGCCTCGGTATCGGTCGGATCGAAGCTCCGCACGGGCGGCTCACCGGCGACCGGTTGGCGTGCCGCGACACTCATACGACGAGGCTCCCCTGCTGCTGGGCCGGTTCGTCGACGCTCGTATCGAGACCGAGCGCGCGGCGCACGTCGCGGTGGAGCAGGCGCCCCATTTCCAGGAGCATCAGCCCGAAGGCGAGCGGCATGGTCAGAAGGATCGGCCAGACCGGCAGGAAGGTGGTGCCGATCTGCATGGTCCGGTTGGTCTCGACGCTCTGCCAGACGAAGCGGGCGACGAACCAGAAGAAGAGACCGTAGACGACGATCTCCACGATCGTCGCCACCGCTCCGATCAGGGCGCGCCGGCGCGGCGGCTGCGCGTCGGCGATGGTTTCCAGGCGCGGGAACATGCCCTCGCGGTGGGCGATCGGCAGCGCCCAGAAGACCAGCAGCGGAAACAGGATCCGCTCGACGATGTTGTAGGCGCCCGGGATCAGGTCGACCTGCAGGAAATAGCGGCCGGCGACGCTGATCACCGTGACCATCATCATGATGAACAGCATCGACCCGGCGCCGATGGCGGCGAGACCCCATTCCAGGGCCCAGACGGCTCTCCAGAAACGCATGGCGGTCCTCAGTTCAGATGGCTCGGCAGCCAGGTGGCGATGCCGGGGAAAAGCATCATGGCACCGACTACAATGACGGCGGCAAAGGTCGAGAAGACGAGGCAGGGCCGGAACACCGGCCCGACCGGCGTTCGGGCGGCGGTCGCGGCCGAGAAGGCGACGAGACCGACCGGCGGCGTCAGCAGGCCGAGCGAGATGACGAAGCAGGCCATCACGCCGAACCAGATCGTGTCGATGCCGGCAGCGCCGATCATCGGTTCGATCAGCGGCACGGCGAGCACGATGGTGGTGACCTCCTCCATGAACATGCCGGCCGCGAACAATCCGCCCATCAGCACCAGCACCAGCACGGTCGGATTGGCGACCAGCGGCTGGGCGAATTCCAGAAGCTCGGTCGGCAGGCGCGAGAAGGACATGAAGCGGGAGAAGATCTGCGCACCGATCAGCAGCATCAGCAGCATGGCGGAGACCTTCACGGAATCGACCAGCGCCGCGGCGATCTGCTTCGGCCCGACCCGCCCCATCACGATCATGCCGACGAAGGCCGCGAAGGCGCCGAGCGCGCCGGCCTCGCCGACCGTGACGATGCCGCCATAGATGCCGCCGAAGACGACGACCATCAGCACCACCACGAAGGTGAAGGCCTGCACCGACCGGCGGGCCTGGCGCGGATCCTCGTCGAGTTCGACGCGCGAGCCGTCGATCGCACCCGGCTCGACCTCGCCCAGGAAATAGAGGCAGCCGATATAGACCAGGATGCAGAGCAGGCCGGGCCCGATCGAACCGATGAACAGATGCCCGATCGGCACCTCGGTCAGCGAGCCGTAGATCATGATCAGCAGGCTCGGCGGGATGATCACCGAGAGCGAGCCCGAGATCGCCGTCAGGGCAACCGAGAAGCTGCGCGTGTAGCCGACCTTCTGCAGTTCAGGCCCGGCCAAGGTGGCGAGCGCGGCCGCGCTGGCGGTGCCGGAACCGGAGACCGCACCCAGCAGGCCGCCGGTGACGATGGTGGCGATGCCTAGCGGAAAGCGCTTGTAGCCGGCGAGCCGATGGCCGACCCGGAACAGGTCGACGATCACGCCGCCCTTGAGCAGTAGCTGGGCCATCAGGAGATAGAGCGGGATGATCGACAGCGTATAGGCCGAGGCGGTGTAGAAGGTGTCCTGGCCGACGATGCCGTTGAGCACGGCGGGGCCCATCCAAAGGGCCACGCCGAGGAGCCCGGCGCCGAGCAGGCAGGTCGCGACCGCCTGCCCGGCCAGCATGAAGACGACGATCCAGGCCGTGACCGCCCAGATGATCCAGTCCTTGCTCATGGGAGTTCCGTGGTTCGGGTGAAGGGAATGGCGCCGCCGCGGCGACGCCGACCACGGATCACTTTGCGAGATATTCCGCGACGCCGGCCGGCAGCTTGCCGCCCTCCGCCTGGATCAGTTCGGCATAGAGCCGCGCCGCCGCCTTGGCCGGATGGCCGGCCGCCTCGGTCTTCTCGATCCAGGCCGTCCAGGTATTCGCCGCCGCGGTCTCGATATGGCCCTTCATGGCCGCCGGCAGGGTGTTGATCGAAACGAAGGAGCCGCCATACTTCTTGATCGAATCCTCGCGGACGGTGCCGACACGGGATTCCCACTGCTCGGCATTCTTCAGGGCGATCTCGCGCGCCGTCTTGTCGAACAGTTGCTTCTGCTCGTCGGTCAGTTGGGCCCAGGCGGCGTCGCTGATCGCGAGATAGCTTTCCCAATGGCCGATCGAGACATCGACGATGGAATGGCGCAGCACCTGCTGCAGCGAATAGGACGGCCAGTCGGAAATGGCGATCACCAGGCCTTCGATCGTCCCGCGCGAAGCGGCCTCGAAGGCCTGCGGACCCGGAATGGTCACCGGCGTGGCGCCGAGCTTGCCGAGCATGATCGTGTGCAGGGCCGAACCGGCGCGCAGCGGCGTCCCGTTGAAGTCCTGCGGTTCCTTCAGGACCTTCTTCACCGTCGAGATCGAATAGGGAGCCGTCGCACCGAGCGCCCAGACGCGGATGCCCTTGCCGCCGATCTCGTACTGATAGAAGGTCTTGCCGTCCTTGAGCTTCACGTCGGAATCGAGCAGCTTCTGGTAGGCCCGGGTGACCATCGGCGAGGTGGTGCCGTAGGTCGGCAGTTGCGACACGTCCGAGAGCGGGAACCGGCCTTCGTGATAGGGCGCCAGCAGCGGCGCGGCGACGCCGATCACGCCGCCGTTCAGGCTGTCGAGTTCGCGGCCGACCGCGCTCAATTCGCCCGCATAGAAGCGCGTGAACTTGACCTTGCCGCCGCTGCCCTTCTCGATCGCGTCGGCGAAGGGGTCCATATGGGCGCCGACCCAGAGATGCGGCTTGCCGAGGCCGCTCGAAATGATCAGGTCGGCCGCCGCAGCGGTTTCGGCAAGAGCGAAACCAAGCATCGCCGTCGCGGCCAGAAGCGTTTTGACATGTCGGATCATGAATTCCTCCCCAAGGCAGCCATACTCGTTTCGAGACTTGCATCCCGATTGGCAGGCTTTGCTTTGTTTCGTCCGGGATTGTCCGGCCCGACCGCCCTGCCGTTCCGTCCGGAACCTCCCACGGGCAACGCGGTGATCGTCATGCTAGTCCGATTTCCGGCCTTGTAAAGAGAAATGAACCACGAGTCACAATTCATCCAAATTGACGGCCCGGATGGCGTCCTCTAGGGTTATTGACATCATGACCGACTCTCCTGCCGTGGCTCCCAAATCCGTCTCCACCCCGGTCCGGCCGAGCCGGACACGCCTCAGTCGCGCTGAGAAGGCGGAGGTGACGCGGACGCGCCTGTTCGAGGCCGCGATCCAGATCGTCGGCGAACAGGGCTATGCGGGGGCCTCGGTGGCGCTGATCACCGCGCGGGCCGGCGTGGCGCAGGGCACCTTCTACAATTACTTCGAATCGCGGCAGGATCTGCTCGATCAGCTGTTGCCGGCGATCAGCGAACAGCTGCATGAGCTGATCCGCGACCGGGTCAGAGCCGCGCCGGACGATCCGATCGAGCGCGAGCGCGCACGCCTGTGCGGCTTCTTCGATTTCCTCGAACAGTCGCCGCACCTGTTCAAGATCCTGAGCGAAGGCATGGTGCAGGCGCCGGTCGGCTTCCGCCGGCATCTCGAAATGCAGTCGGAAAGCTACCGGCGCGCCATGGAATACGAATTGCGGCGCGGCAACCTGCGCATCAGCGACCCGCGCGAGATCGACATTCTGACGCAGATGCTGCTGTCGACGCGCGAATATCTGAGCGGCCGCTTCTGCTATGTCGACGGCCAGTTCGTGCGGCCGTCGGAGCTGGTCGTGGAGACCTATGTCAAGCTGCTGACCGGCCGGATCTTCGCCTGAAGCCGGCCCGGAGCCGTCGTACCGGACCCGTCCGCACCGCGCGATCACGCCGAGCTGCGATCGGCGCCGCACAACCCGCTCTGTCACGGCGCAGGTTCGGACCGACGAGGCGCCATTCCGTGCCCAGCGGCACGGATGATCGGTTCGGATTTCGAAAGCGCGGAGGGATCGGAGGAATGGTGGGCGTGACAGGGATCGAACCTGTGACCCCTACGATGTCAACGTAGTGCTCTCCCGCTGAGCTACACGCCCATTCCATGAGCCGTCGGTTCGGGATGCCGTCGGCGAGGTGGTCTATAGCCAACCTCGTTCGGGGGTGCAAGCGGAAAGCTGGCTTCAAACCCGATGCTGGCGAGCGTGCGGACGCCGCCTTCGCTCGATGCGGCCGAAACCGGCCGCTTGCGCCGTTTTGGCTGCGGTGGGCCGACCGCAACGGGACTTTGGCGACGCCTTGGCGGCATGCCGGGTGTGGAAAAGTCCGGCGCCGGCCTCTGCTCCGGCTCTGCCCGCGGTCTCCGCGCCGAAGCCGCGCGCCTCTCTTTTTCACCGCCGGCGGTGCCGAGAGCCGCTTGCCCGGTCGCCGGTCGCCCGCTTGTCGGTCCGCGGTCGCCTGGTCGCCGCGCGACCAGGCATCGAGGCCCGGTCGTCCAGGCCCCGCCCGGGGGCGTGCCGGCCAGGCGGCTATTCGGCCGCCGCCAGGCTGCGCACCAGGAGACGGGCCGTGCGCAGCAGCCGGGCGTCGTCGTCTCGGGCGCCGACCAGTTGCACCGCCATCGGCAGGCCGTCGGCTTCGAACAGCGGCAGGCTGACGGCCGGGGTGCCCAGGAAGGTCCAAAGACTGCAGAAATGCGGGTCGCCGGTCGAAGCGAGGCCCACAGGGGCCGGCCCCAGCGCCGCCGGCGTCAGGATCGTGCCGTGATCGAGGAAGATCGCGCGCGCCAGCCGTTCGAGGCGCTCGCGCGTCTCCTTGGCGTCCAGATAGGCCACCGCCGAGGCGGCGCGGCCGCGCTCGACCACGGCACGCAGCTCGGGATGGATCAGATCCGGCGTCCGGTCGGCGAGCGAACCGAAGGCGCGGGCGAACTCGACCTCGCGGATCAGCTTGGCGGCCGCGATGCCCTCCTCGAAGGCGAAATCGAATGCGATCTCGGTGACGCGGGCGCCCAGTTCGCCGACCAGTTCGTCGATCGCCTCGCGCTGCTCGGGCGCAAGATCGGACCAGCGGTCGGAGCGCACCAGCGCGAAAGTCGGCGGCAGGGTCCAGTCGGCCTCGACGGTCGCCATGAGGGTCGACCGGCTGCGCGGGCGCGTCGCGCCGTCGCGCGGGTCGTAGCCGATCAGCACGTCGCCGATCAGGGCCAGATCCTCGATCGAGCGGGCGAAGACCCCGACCGTATCGAGGCTCCCCGACTGTTCGAGCACGCCGGGGCGCGGGATCGCGCCGAAGCTCGGCTTGAAACCGTAGACGCCGCAGAAGGCGGCCGGGCGGATGACCGAGCCGAGCGTCTGCGTGCCGAGCGCGAGGGGCACGTGGCGGTCGGCGACGGCGGCCGCCGACCCGGACGAGGACCCGCCCGGCGTGCGGCCCGGATCGGCCGGGTTGCGGGTCGACCCCGGAATATGGGTCGCCAGTTCGCAGGTGACCGTCTTGCCGAGGATGATCGCCCCGGCTGCACGCAGCGCCGCCGCCGCGGCCGCATCGGTCTCAGGCCGATGGCCGCGATGCGCCGGCGAGCCGTGCTCGGTCGGATAGTCGGCCGTGTCGATCACGTCCTTCAGGCCGACCGGCACGCCATGCAGCGGACCGAGCGGCCGGCCCTCGGCACGGGCACGGTCGGCGCGCGCCGCCGCATCGAGAACGAGGCCGGGATCGATCTGCGCCCAGGCGCGGATGTCGCCCTCCCGGGCGGCGATCCGGTCGAGGCTGGCCTCGACGAGATCGGTGGCGGTGACGAGGCCGTCGCGGATCGCCGCGGCGGCCTCCCGGGCCGTCCATTGAGTCAGGTCTTGCATCGGTACGACTCAGTTCCCGTAGAGGAATTCCGGCAGCCACAGCGTCATGCCCGGCCACAGATACATGATCACCATGCACAGGATCACGATCAGCATATAGGGCATCATGCCGGCGAAAATCTGGTTGATGGTGACGTGCGGCGGCGCCACCCCCTTCAGATAGAAGGCCGACATGGCGACCGGCGGCGACAGGAAGGCCGCCTGCAGGTTGACGAAGACCAGCGTGCCCCAGAGAACCGGGTCGATGTTGAAGTGCTTCAGCATCGGCAGGAAGATGGGCACGAAGATCACGATGATCTCGGTCCATTCCAGCGGCCAGCCCAGGATGAAGATGATCGCCTGGCTGAGGATCATGAACTGCAGCGGTGTCAAATCGAGCGCCAGCACCCATTTCTCCAGGAGCGCCTGGCCGCCCAGGATGGCGAAGACGCCGGAGAAGAGCGCCGAGCCGACGAACAGCCAGCAGACCATGGAGGTCGTCTTGGCGGTGAGGAACACCGCCTCCTTGGTCCGCTTCCAGTCGAGCGTGCCGGCCTGAAGGGCGAGCAGGAAGGCGCCGGCGGCCCCCACCGCGGCCGATTCGGTCGCCGTCGTGATACCGAACAGGATGACCACCAGGACCACGACGGTGAGCGTGCCGAGCGGCGCGATCGAGGTGGTCAGGAGCTTGACCACCTCGAACTTCTCGGCGCCCATGCGCGCGTAGCTGCGCGCCATCCAGAGCGCGGCCAGCACGGCCAGGATGCCGAACCACAGGTAGAAGCCCTCCGGCGGCCCTGCCGCGGCGGCCGGCTCTGCGGCGGCGGAAGGGTCGCCCAGTTCCTGCAGGCCGCCGCCGAGCTCTTCGAGCCCGCTCGGCACCGCCATCGACTTCTTCTGCTGATGGATGACGACATACCACCAGATCAGCGCGAAAGTGCCGGCGGTCATGATCAGCGGAACCAGCGCGTAGAAGAGGTGCAGCAGCACGCCGCCGTAGCCCATCGGCTTGCCGTTCACGGTCAAGCCGCGGGCCCGTCCGGGCGAAAAGGCTGCTTTGGCGAGGCCGAGCGCCATGTTGCGCCCGTAGAAGCCCTGGAAGCGGGGAACCCACTCCGGCACAGGCACGCGGGTCTGTTCCTCGGGCAGCTTCGGCGCCACCTTCGGGTTGATCAGGGCCCAGCCGACGATATAGGCGAGATAGAGCAGCGACAGGAAGAAGCCGGGGAACATGGCCGCGGCATAGAGCTTCACGACCGACAGGCCGGCCACCGCCGCGAAGACGATGATCATCACCGAGGGCGGGATCAGGATGCCGAGCGTGCCGCCGGCCGTGATCACCCCCGAGGCGAGCCGCACGTCGTAGCCGGCGCGCAGCATCGGGTTGAAGGCGATCACGCCCATCAGCACCACGACCGCGCCGACCAGGCCGGAGGCGATGCCCCAGAAGGTGCAGACCACCAGGGTGGCGACGGCGAGCGAGGCCGGCACGTTCCGGAAGGCGAGCTGGATCGAATAGAACATCTTGTCGACCAGCGCGCCGCGCTCCATCACGTAACCCATCAGCACGAAGAGCGGGATGGAGATGAGGACGTCGTTGGTCATCGCCCCGTAGGTCCGCTGGACCATCAGGTCGAACACCAGGTTGTCGGCGAAGGCCTGGCCGGATTTGAAATAGGCGATGAAGCCGAAGACGATGCCGAGACCCATCAGGGTGAAGGCGGTCGGGAAGCCGAGCATGATCACCACGACGATCAGCGCGAGCATCAGGAGGCCGAGGGCGGGATCGCTCATGTGAGGTGGTCTCCCCGGCCGCGCTGGCGGGCGGCTTCGTCGATATCGTGGGCCTGCTCGATGGCGCGCCGGCGTGTTTCCTCGTCGACATATTCGCTGCCGGCGAGCTGCTCCTCGACCACGTCGATCTCGTTCACGTCGCTGAGCCGCGAGGGCCATGCGCCGGTCTTCAGGCAGACGATGCAGCGCACGATCTCGGCGACGCCCTGCAGCAGCACCAGCGCGCCGGCGATCGGGATCACGGTCTTGAAATGGTAGACCGGCGGCCCATCCGCGGTGACGTTGGAATGTTCCGCAATGCGCCAGCTGTCGGCGGCATAGTGCGTGCCGGCATAGACCAGGGCGCCGATGCCGGGCACGAAGAAGACGACATAGAGGATCAGATCGAGCGTCGCCTGGGTGCGCGGGCGCATCGACGAATAGAGGAAGTCGCCGCGGACATGCGCGTTCTGGGCCAGCGCATAGGCGCCGGCGAGCATGAACAGCGTGCCGTAGAACATGTTGGAGGCGTCGAAGATCCAGGCCGTGGGGGCGTTCAGGATGTAGCGCTTGAACACTTCGGCGCAGACCAGCAGCATCAGTCCCACAATCAGCCAGGCCGCCGCCTTGCCGACCCAGGTACTGATGCCGTCGATCGCGTGCAGGAACCGCTCGATCGTCATCGGGGCGTCCGTTGGTCAGAGGAACCCGTCGTCAGGTCAGTGACTTGATCAGGTGATCAACTTGGTCAGGAGAATGTCATGACCCCGCAAAACCGTCAGGCCCGGCCGGGGGGACCGGCCGGGCCTGCGAGAGTGGGGCGCCGGCGGATCAGGTCCGCCGCAAGGTGCCCTGAGGCCCGAAATAGTGGTCGTAGGCCATGCGCCGGTTGACCACGGTGTCCTGCTCCCAGCGCGTGGCGCGGCGGGCGAAGGCGATCTGGCTCTCCAGGATTTCCTTGAAGAGCGCGTTCTCGGTCGACTTCTTGGCGGTCACCTGGTCGTAGACTTCGAGCTGCCGCTTCAGGATCGCGTCCGGGGTCTTGAAGAAGCGCACCTTGTCCTTGGTCTGCATCTCGGCATAGTCGCCGGAATAGCGGTCGATCGCCTTCCAGGACATGTCCGCCGAGGCCGCCTCGACCGCATTCGCGATGATCGCACGCATCTTTTCAGGCAGCGCGTTGTAGCGATCCTTGTTGAACATGATTTCGAACTGCTCGGCATTCTGGTGATAGCTCTGCAGCATGCAGACCTTGGACACGTCCGGGAAGCCGAGCACGCGGTCCGAGGAGGCGTTGTTGAACTCGGCCGCGTCGAGCAGACCGCGGTCCATCGCCGAGACGATCTCGCCGCCCGGCAGCGCGTTCACAGCGGCGCCGAGCGCGGTGAACACGTCGATCGAGATGCCGACGGTGCGGTATTTCAGACCCTTGAGATCGTCTTCCTTGGCGATCGGGTTCTTGAACCAGCCGAGCGGCTGAGTCGGCATCGGGCCATACGGGAAGGAGACGACGTTGGCGCCGATCGAACCGTAGAGCTTGGCCAGCAGTTCCTTGCCGCCGCCATACTTGTGCCAGGCGAGCAGCATGTTGGCGTCCATGGCGAAGCCGGGACCCGACCCCCACAGCGCCAGCGCGGTCTGCTTGCCGTAATGGTAGACGAGCACGCCGTGGCCGCCGTCGAGCGTGCCCTTGGAGACGGCCTCGAGCAGGCCGAAGGCCGGCACGACGGCACCCGCGGGAAGCACCTCGATCTTCAGGTCGCCGCCGGTCATATCGTTGACCTTCTTGGCGAAATCGTTGGCGTATTCGTGGAAGATGTCTTTCGACGGCCAGGTGCTCTGCCAGCGCATGCTGATCGGGCCCTGGGCCTTGACGACCGCCGGGGCCGTGACGGCCGCGGCGGCGACCACCGCCGAACCGGTCAGGAATCGGCGACGTGCGACTGCCTTCACTTCGTTCATGGTGTTCCTCCCGAAAACCGGACCCTTTTGGGTCCTTGTTATCGAAAGGATTAGATTTCAAATCCGTCAGGTCGACAAGGTCCGTCAGGCATCCGGTATCCCAAATCGTGCCACAAATATTGCGCCATTCGGGCGCACCGCGCCGCGATCGGATCGCCGTCCCCGACCGCGCGCGCGTATGGAGATCGGATGCCGCAACGGCAGCCGGTCAGGCGGCAACCAGCTTCTCGACCTCGCGCACCAGATCGCGCAGGTGGAACGGCTTGGAAAGGACCTTGGCGTCCTTCGGGGCGTTCGAATCCGGGTTCAGCGCCACGGCGGCGAAGCCGGTGATGAACATCACCTTGAGATCCGGGTCGAGCTGGGTGGCGCGCCGGGCGAGTTCGATGCCGTCCATCTCGGGCATCACGATATCGGTCAGGAGCAGCGTGAACGGCTCCTCGCGCAAGCGCTCGTAGGCGCTCTTGCCGTTGTCGAACGAGACCACCTCGTAGCCCGCGTTCTGCAGCGCCTTGGCCAGGAAGCGGCGCATGTCGTTATCGTCCTCGGCCAGCAGAATCCGGGTCATCACGTCCATCCGCGTCCATCCATGCTGTGCGCCTCAATTCTTTCTCATAGACGACGGCCGGGGTAAATATCCGGTGAAACGGCGGACCATCGCTTCCCATGGACAAGGCCGGTGGTTTCTGGGCAACATGTTGCTGCGCCGGCTGAACCGCGCGCCGCTTCGGCCGGGCGGCCGGTCCTCCAGGGGAGCACACGAGGAAGGTGCGCATCGTCCGGGACTTCGAGACCGAAACAGCCTTCGAGGTGGTCGCGCCCGAGGCCGTCCTCTGTCCGTTCATGTTCAACTCGCCCCACTCCGGCAGCCGCTATCCGGCGAGCTTCCTGGCGGCGTCCCGGCTCGATCCGCAGCGTATCCGTCGCTCCGAGGATGCCTTCGTCGACGAATTGTTCGCCTCCGCGCTTGCCCACGGCGCGCCCTTGATGCGGGCAAATTTTCCGCGTGCCTTTCTCGACGTGAATCGCGAGCCCTACGAGCTCGACCCGAAGATGTTCGCCGGCCGGCTGCCTTCCTACGCCAACATCCGTTCGCTCCGGGTCGCCGGCGGCCTGGGCACCATTGCACGGATCGTCGCCGAACATGAGGAAATCTACGCCGGTCCGCTCGATGTCGACGAGGCGCTGCAGCGGATCGAGCGGATCTACAAGCCCTATCACGCCACGCTCCGGCGCTGGCTGGCGCGCCAGCACGTCACCTTCGGCTATGCGGTCCTGATCGACTGCCATTCCATGCCGTCGCTGATTCGCGGCATGGACAACCGGAACCGGCCGGATTTCGTGCTCGGCGATCGCTACGGCACGAGTTGCGGCGCCAGCCTCGTCGACGGTGCCGTGGAGATCCTGCGCAGCCTCGGCTATGCGGTGGCGCGCAACAAGCCCTATGCCGGCGGGTTCATCACCGAGCATTACGGCCGGCCGGGCAAGGGGCTGCATGCCCTGCAGGTCGAAATCAACCGCGGTCTCTACATGAACGAGGAGACCTACGAGCGCACCGACCAGTTCGACCGGCTGGCCCGTGATCTCGGCCTGTTCGTGGCCGAGTTGACCACGCTCGGCGGCAACGGGCTGCGCGCGGAGCCTCTCGCGGCGGAGTGACCGCCCGCCCCCGCGGGCTTTGCCCCTCGGGTCTTGCGTCCGATCCCCGGTCCATGTCCAATCCCCGGTCTCGGCAACACGCACAAGAAAAAGGCCGCTGACAACTGCCAGCGGCCCAAGTCTAGGGAGGAAACGCCCAAGGAGGGCGGCGATAGGGCGGGAGGCGCCCGTATCGCAATGCACCCAAGATGGCTGTGCGGCGCACAAAGGTCAAGCCAATTGTCCAACCGGGACGGCATGTCGCACCTGATCGGGTGAGCGCCGGCCGGACAGGGTGACCCTCCCGGCAGGTAGAGCCTGGTGGCCCGATGGCAGGCATGGCCTGCTGGCAAGCGCGGGCGGATGCGCTATCAGGAGGGGAAGCCTCGCAACGCCGGATCCGTCATGCCCGATCTCATCGCCTTTCTCGACCAGCTCGCCGACGCCGCCGGCAAGGCCATCCTGCCGCATTTCCGCACGCCGATGGCGGTCGAGGACAAGACCGAGGCCGGCACCGGACGCCGCTTCGATCCGGTCACGATCGCCGATCGCGCCGCGGAGACCGCCATGCGCAGTCTGATCGGGCTGCACCATCCCGCGCACGGCATCCTCGGCGAAGAATTCGGCTCGGAACGCACCGATGCCGAGCATGTCTGGGTGCTCGACCCGATCGACGGCACCCGCGCCTTCATCTCCGGTGTGCCGGTTTGGGGCACCCTGATCGGGCTGAAGACCAACGGCGTACCGAGCCTCGGCATGATGGCGCAGCCCTTCACCGGCGAGCGCTATGCCGGCGACACCCGGCAGGCCTGGTATCGCGGACCCGACGGCGAGAAGACGCTGAAGAGCCGCGCCTGCGCGGACCTCGCCGACGCGGTCCTGTTCACCACCACGCCGGCGCTATTCGAGGGGCCCGATCAGGACGCCTACCGGCGCGTCGAGGCACGCGTCCGCCTCGCCCGCTACGGCTGCGACTGCTACGCCTACTGCATGGTCGCCGCCGGCCATGTCGATCTGGTCGTCGAGGCCGGCCTGCAGGCCTATGACATCGTCGCGCTGATTCCGGTCATTGAGGGCGCCGGCGGCGTGGTGACCAACTGGACCGGCGGCTCGGCCGCCGACGGCGGCAAGGTCGTCGCCTCGGGCGATCCGCGCCTGCACGAGAAAACGCTCCGGCTGCTTGCTTCAGCCTGAGGTCCTCTGGCCTCAGGAGCCCGGAATGAAGGCGTCGAAGGCCGCGAAGGTCTGCTCGCGGTAGATGTCGGATTCCATCAGGAGTTCGTGCCGCGCGCCCGGGATCGTGATCATGTGGCCGATCTTGAGGGTGCGGGCGAAGCGCTCGGTCGCCGCATTGGAGACGACCTTGTCGGCGCCGGCGGCGACGATCAGGGTCGGGATGCGGATGCGATCGACGAAGTCGATATCGTCGAGCCGCACCATGGCGTCCGTGGCGGCCCGAATCCAGCCGATCGTCGGCGCGCCGACGGTCAATTCGGGGTGGGCCTCGGCGAGCTTGGCGGCGCGGGAAAAGCGCCGCTCGTCGGAGGTCAGCCGGTTGCCGGCGAAGGGGCGCGGATAAAGGACATGCCGCGCCGCGCCCGGAACCTGCGTGCGGGCGAAGCCGACCATCGCCAGGGCGCCGGCCAGCGGCCCGATCACCGAGGTCGGCCAGCCGTGGTCGCCGAATCCCAGGAGCGGCGAGAGCAGGACCAGCCGCCGGAAGCGCGTGCGCATGGCCGGCGCGCTGCCGATCAGGATGGTGGCGCCGGTGGAATGGCCGACGCCGTAATAGGGCGGCGGACAGTTCGGCATCACGACCTCGGCCATCACAGCCTCGATATCGGCCTGATAGTCGCGAAAATCGCCGACATGTCCGGCCGGACCGACGCGGGCATCGCGCCCGGAGCCGCCCTGACCGCGCAGATCGAAGGTCGCGACCGCGAAGCCGCGAACCTGGAGATCGCGCACCGTCTCGAAATACTTCTCCAGGAACTCGGCGCGGCCCTGCACGACGACGACGGTGCCCTTGGGCGTGCCGGCCAGCGCCGGCCAGCGGGCGAAGCGCAGACGGGTTCCGTCGGATGTCGCGATCTCGCCGCTCACCGCTCCGCCCGGGATGGGATTGGCCTCGTGGTCGTAGATCGTCATGGCGGCTCCGGACGGGCAGCCCCCACTTGGGGTGCCGGGATGGGCCGGGGTCTGACTGGAGGTCCCGGGTCGGACGGATGCCGGCAGCGGCCGACATCCGTCCTCCGAGATATCCGACCGGGCGCGCCGGCTCAACGGGCCTCGTCGCGGGAGCCGACGCGACGGGAGCCTAGCCCGAAGCCGGGCCGGGTCGGTTCGAACACCGCGCCATGAACCGAGAGCCTCCTTCAGGGAGCCTCCGCCGAGTATCCCGAAGGTCGGCCATGGCGCAGCGATCGAAAAGACAATGGCCGATCCGCGCTGAATGCCTTGGGAATCGGGCGTTCATCCGCCGTTCAACCGGCCGGCCGTCGCGCGGCGGACGCCGCCGTCTTGCCCCCCTTGAAAGCCGGCACGCCGCTTCCCACTTCATCGCTGCGGACGCCGGAACCGGGTCCGCAAGGCCGGTGCGAGGCATGGTCCATCGGACATGCCGGGGGTTCCCCGAAGTATCGGACCTTAATCCCGAAACAGTCGCTCACTCTGGAGGACTTGTCATGCGTGTTGATTTCGCTCCGCTCTATCGTTCCACTGTCGGCTTCGACCGGCTCTTCAACCTGATCGACTCGCTCGGCGCCGAACAGGGGCAGCCGACCTATCCGCCCTACAATATCGAGCGGACCGGCGAGAACGATTACCGCATCTCCATGGCTGTGGCGGGCTTCGGCGAATCCGACCTGACCATCGAGGCGAAGGAGAACGGTCTGACCGTGAAGGGCGACAAGAAGGACGACGCCGGCGGCAAGGAACTGCTCTACCGCGGCATCGCCTCGCGCGCCTTCGAGCGCCGCTTCCAGCTCGCCGACTACGTGGTCGTGAAGGGCGCCAGCCTGGAGAACGGACTGCTGCACATCGATCTGGTGCGCGAGATTCCGGAAGCCATGAAGGCCCGTCAGATCCCGATCGCCGCCGGAGCGTCCAAGCCGCGCCAGATCGAAGCGCAGGCCGCCTGACGGCTCGGCCCACCGCCCGTCTCAGAGCACTGCCAGAGCGCCCCGGTCCGTCCGGGGCGCTTTTTCGTGCCGCGCAGGCCTCGCTGTCGGCTGCCCTCCGTCGGCTCCTGAGAACATCGGCGGCGCGCCGGCCCCGCACGCCACCTCGCCCGGATCCGGAAACGCCCGGTCTCAGCCGATCGTCTGACCGAATCGCGGCAGGTTGGAAGGACGCTGGAAATCCATCAGCCGTTCGGCCGTTCCGGATCCGAACGCGCCGTCGATCGCCTGCCGCATACCCGCGCCCGCATCCTTCTGCCCCTGCACCCGCTGCCGAACGCTGTCGGGATCGCTGAACTTCGCCTGGAATTCCGGCGAGGCGAGCGAGAAGCGCGCATGGGTGTGCAGGGTCTTCTTCGTGTCGGAGAAGCTGACCGTCGACCTGTCGACCGTCGGCGCGGCCGTCTCCTGCGGCCCGGTCAGCGGCAGGCTCGGGCGGGGAGCGTTGGAATTGATGCTCGCCGTGGACATGGCGTGGTCTCCATCGGGATTCGGGCTTTCGAACCCCGCGCGTCAGAGACGCAGGATTGTGTAGTCGGACAGGGAATCCGGCGGCAAGGCGGCCTCGCCCTCGCGGCGCGCGACGAGTTCTCGCCACGCGACGCTGCGCGAACCGAAGGATTTCAGTGCATAGACCAGGTCGTCGAGCGTTAGGCTCGCCGCCCCGAAATCGCACAGCAGCGTCAGGGATCCGCTGGTCCGGTCGAGCCCGATCCTGAGACCGCCGGTCGCCAGCCAGGCGAAGGTGGTTCTCAGGCAGAGCTCGAACAGAGCCTGCGGATCGCTGCGGCCGGGCGCCCCCAGATCGGCCGAGAGGACGAGAACGTCGCGATCCTCGTCGAGTTCCGCGAAGATTTCGATGCCGTCCTCGACGCCGATATGCCAGAGGCGCTCTGCCGTATATTCGTTCACGATCAGAAGGTCGCCGGCCGGCCCGACCCGCGCCATCAGATCCTGGAGATGAGACAGGCTCGACATTCTCGTTTCCCTCGGCTGCCGAGACAGCGACCCGAGCCCCCTGACGCTACGACGGCGCAGGATCGGCCTCGGTGACGAAAATTACAGAATCGGCCGGCAATTTCGACCGGATTCGAAACTGTGCCGTGGCACGGTTCAGACGGCGTCGACCAGGGCCACGAAACGATCCACCTCGGCGGGCTCGGTCCGGAAGCTGGTCACCAGCCGGTAGAGCACTTCGCCCGGCCGCGGGCGGTCCTCGGCGGCGAGCCCGCCCGCCGGCCATTCGTAGAAGGTCGCGCCCTCGGTGCGCAGTGCGGCGGCGGTGGCCGGCGCCATGAAGGCGAACACCTCGTTGGCCTGGGGCGCCCAGGCGAGCCGGGCCGCGGCCGTCCCGTCGAGACCGGCCGCCAGCCGCGCCGCCATGGCGTTGGCATGGTCGGCGAGATCGAGCCAGTGCTCGCCGTCGAGCCAGGCGTCGAACTGGGCGGCGACGAAGCGGTGCTTGGAGACCAGTTGGGCGGCGCGCTTGCGCAGATAGCCGAGCGCCTCCTGGCGGGAGCGGTCGAACAGCACGATCGCTTCGGCCATCAGCGCCCCGCCCTTGGTGGCGCCGAAGGAGAGCACGTCGACGCCCGCCCGCCAGGTCAACGTCGAAGGCGCAACCTGCAGCGACGAGATTGCGTTGGCGAAGCGCGCGCCGTCCATATGCACGGCGATGTTGCGGTTCTTGACGATGCCGGCAAGTTCGGCGACCTCGTCGGCGGTATAGACTGTGCCGAGTTCGGTCGACTGGGTCAGCGACAACACCGCCGGCTGGACATGATGGACGACGCCGGCCGGCATGGCGTCGAGCGCCTCGATCAGGCCGCGTGGATCGATCTTGCCGCGGGCTCCGGCCAGCCCGACCACCTTGGTGCCGGCGAAGAATTCCGGCGCGCCGCATTCGTCGACATTCAGATGCGCGTCGCGATGGGCCAGGATCGCCCCCCAGGGCGGCGCGAAGGCGGCCGTCGCCAGTGCGTTGGCGGCAGTCCCGGTGGCGACCAGGAACACCGCGACGTCGCGCTCGAACAGGTCCGACATCCGGGCTTCCAGCCGCCGCGTGATCTCGTCATTGCCATAGGCCGGCGCCGGCCCCTCATTGGCGGCGACCAGCGCCGCCATCACGGCTTCGGAGGCTCCCGCCCAATTGTCGGATGCGAAGATCATGCGCAGTCCCTCGTCTCGATCGCGGCGGTACAGCTAGCGCATGTTCCAGGCCGGCGAAATCGCCCGGGCGAAAGAAGTGCCGCGGATGTCTGCGGAACAGGGATTTTCGCCGCCGCGGTCCGGCCGCTCGGATCGGCGCCGATGCATCGTCTGGCGGCAGAGTGCTGCCTCGGTACGCGCCGCGCTGCAAACCGACCGCCGGTTTCGGCAATATTCTTGCGTTCGGATGCGGCAATTTTTCCGTTTAGGACGCGAAAGCCGCTGGTCGTCGCAAGAAAGATAGGCATCGGCAGAGATTGCGCCTTGCAGGGCGCCGGGAATTCTGGCATGGTCGGCGCGGATAGGACAGTAATGCTGTCCAATCTGGCCGACAAGCTGGGGCAGGCTGCCGGCCGGAAGTGGGGCATTCAACTCCACCGGAAACCCTGCTATCGGGTTGCCGGTGGTTCGGTCGCGCGAAGACGCCGTCAAGAGCGGGGACGCGACCAGTCCGGCCGATGCGGGACTGCCTGCGCGCCGGATACCGTCGACCTTCCGAAATACCGGCGCGGCCGGCATCGACCGCCAGACGCTCGGGTCCCTCGACGGACCGGCGGCGGGCGGAGACGCCGACCGCGAAGGAGTGTGCCCGGAACTTGCATGGTGTGAGACGACGCCGCCACCGGCCGACGGCCGCGCGGCAGACAAGAGAGACGAGGACGTTTCCATGGCCAGGATCGAAGCTGAAGGACCCTTCGGTGCCGCTCGAGCCGGGACCCCGACCGCCACGGCGGCCGCGGGCGCGTCCACCGCTACCAAAACCCCGTCTCTCGGCCCGAACGGATTGCCGGAACCCGGCGGCCTGTTCGTCGATCCGCGCGGGCGCGACGCCTGCGGGGTCGGCTTCATCGCCAACCTGAAGGGCGTCAAGAGCCACGCGATCGTCACCGACGCGCTGAAGATCCTCGAGAATCTCGAGCATCGCGGCGCGGTCGGCGCCGATCCGCTGATGGGCGACGGCGCCGGCATCCTGGTCCAGATCCCGCACCTCTTCTTCCAGCAGGAATGCGCGAAGCTCGGCTTTGCGCTGCCCGAAGCCGGCCAGTACGGCATCGGCCAGATCTTCCTGCCGCGCGACGCCGCCGATAGCGACCGCGCCGTGACCATCATCCAGAAGGTGCTGCGCGAGTCTGGCCTGAAGGTCCTCGGCTGGCGCGACGTGCCGGTCGACAATTCCTGCCTGTCCGACGGCGTCCGCGCCACCGAGCCGGTTCAGAAGCAGGTCTTCGTCACCACGACCGCCCGCCTTGCCGACCAGGACGACCTGGAGCGTCGGCTCTACATCACCCGCAAGACCATTTCGGGCCTCGTCTACGACGCGGACTGGAACGGCCAGACCAAGCGCGACCAGGACTCCTTCTACGTGGTGTCCTTCTCGTCGCGCACGATGGTCTACAAGGGCATGTTCCTGTCCTATCAGGTCGGTGCCTATTATCGCGACCTGCATGACGAGCGCTTCATCTCGGCCCTGGCGCTGGTCCACCAGCGCTTTTCGACCAACACCTTCCCGTCCTGGAAGCTCGCCCATCCGTACCGGATGGTCGCCCATAACGGCGAGATCAACACCCTGCGCGGCAACGTCAACTGGATGTATGCCCGCCAGGCCTCGACGACCTCGAAGCTGTTCGGCGACGAGATCGAGAAGATCTGGCCGATCTCCTACGAGGGCCAGTCCGACACCGCCTGCTTCGACAATGCGCTCGAATTCCTGGTCATGGGCGGCTATTCGCTGACCCATGCGGTGATGACGCTGATCCCGGAAGCCTGGGCCGGCAACGCCCTGATGGATGAGGAGCGCAAGGCCTTCTACGAGTACCACGCCGCCATCATGGAGCCGTGGGACGGACCGGCCGCGATCTGCTTCACCGACGGCCGCTCGATCGGCGCGACACTCGACCGCAACGGCCTCCGGCCGGCGCGCTATGTCGTCACCGACGACGACCGCATCATCCTGTCGTCGGAGGAGGGCGTGCTGCCGATCGCCGAGGAGACCATCGTCTCCAAGTGGCGCCTGCAGCCCGGCAAGATGCTGCTGCTCGACCTCGAGAACGGCCGCATCGTCTCCGACGAGGAGATCAAGCACCAGATCGCCTCGGCCCATCCCTACCGGGACTGGATCGAGAAGACCCAGATCGTCGCCGAGGACCTGCCGGAAGTGCCGGCCCAGGCCCCGAAGACGCTCGAGTCGCTGCTCGATCTGCAGCAGGCCTTTGGCTACACCCAGGAGGACGTGACGCTCCTGATGGCGCCGATGGCGACCACCGGCCAGGAAGCCGTCGGCTCGATGGGCACCGACACGCCGATCTCGGCGCTGTCCGACAAGTCGAAGCTGCTCTACACCTACTTCAAGCAGAACTTCGCCCAGGTCACCAACCCGCCGATCGACCCGATCCGCGAGGAATTGGTGATGAGCCTGGTCAGCTTCATCGGCCCGCGGCCGAACCTGTTCGACCTCGAAGGCGAGAGCGCGCAGAAGCGGCTTGAAGTGCGCCAGCCGATCCTGACCAACGAGGACCTGGAGAAGATCCGGGCGATCGAGGCGGTCGAGGGCTCGGGCTTCCGCACCATCACCATCGACACGACCTATCCGGCCGCCAATGGCGCCGCCGGCATGCGCCCGGCGCTGGACGCGATCTGCGTGCAGGCGGAAGCGGCCGTGCGCATCTCGGCGACCGGTCAGGTCTACAACATCATCATCCTGAGCGACCGCGCGGTCGGCTCGGGCCGGATCGCCATCCCGTCGCTGCTCGCCACCGCGGCCGTCCACCATCACCTGATCCGCCAGGGCCTCCGGACCCGGGCCGGCCTGGTCGTGGAATCCGGCGAGCCGCGCGAGGTGCATCATTTCTGCCTGCTCGCCGGCTACGGCGCGGAGGCGATCAACCCCTATCTGGCCTTCGAGACCCTGATCGCGATGCGGGAGGAGTTCCCCGACCCGCTGACCGAGAAGGAGATCGTCTATCGATTCATCAAGTCGATCGACAAGGGTATCCTGAAGGTCATGTCCAAGATGGGCATCTCGACCTACCAATCCTATTGCGGCGCCCAGATCTTCGACGCGGTCGGCCTGGCGAGTGACTTCGTGCAGCGCTACTTCTTCGGCACCCGCACCTCGATCGAGGGCGTCGGGTTGGCCGAGATCGCCGAGGAGACCGTGCGGCGTCATCGCGAAGCCTTCGGCGACGCGCCGGCGCTGCGCACCATGCTCGATGTCGGCGGCGAATATGCCGTGCGCATGCGCGGCGAGGCGCATGCCTGGACGGCGCCGATCGTCACCGCCCTGCAGCATGCGGTGCGCGGCAATGTGCCGGAGAAGTTCCGCGAATATACCCGGCTGCTCGACGACCAGTCGCGGCGTCTCTTGACCATCCGCGGCCTGTTCCGCATCCGCACGGCCGAGGAGATCGGCCGCACGCCGGTTCCCCTGGACGAGGTCGAGCCCGCCAAGGAGATCGTCAAGCGCTTCTCCACCGGCGCGATGTCGTTCGGCTCGATCAGCCGCGAGGCGCATACCACGCTGGCCATCGCGATGAACCGAATCGGCGGCAAGTCGAACACCGGCGAGGGCGGCGAGGAGGTGGATCGCTTCAAGCCGCTGCCGAACGGCGACAGCATGCGCTCGGCGATCAAGCAGGTCGCCTCGGGCCGGTTCGGCGTCACGACGGAGTATCTCGTCAACTCCGACATGATGCAGATCAAGATCATCCAGGGCGCCAAGCCCGGCGAAGGCGGCCAGCTGCCCGGCCACAAGGTCGACGCGGTGGTGGCCAAGGTCCGGCACTCGACGCCGGGTGTCGGCCTGATCTCGCCGCCGCCGCATCACGACATCTATTCGATCGAGGATCTGGCGCAGCTCATCTACGACCTGAAGAACGTCAACCCGGACGCCGACGTGTCGGTGAAGCTCGGCTCGGAGATCGGCGTCGGCACGGTCGCGGCCGGCGTCTCCAAGGCGCGCGCCGACCATGTCACCATCGCGGGCTTCGAAGGCGGCACGGGTGCCGCCCCGCTGACCTCGATCAAGCATGCCGGCAGCCCCTGGGAGATCGGCCTCGCCGAGACGCATCAGACGCTGGTCGCCAACCATCTGCGCGGCCGCATCGCCGTGCAGGTCGACGGCGGCGTGCGCACGGGTCGTGACGTGATCATCGGCGCCCTGCTCGGCGCCGACGAGTTCGGCTTCGCGACCGCGCCGCTGATCGCGGCCGGCTGCATCATGATGCGCAAGTGCCACCTGAACACCTGCCCGGTCGGCGTCGCCACCCAGGACCCGGTGCTGCGCAAGCGCTTCGTCGGCAAGCCGGAGCACGTGATCAACTTCTTCTTCTTCCTGGCGGAAGAGGTGCGCGAGATCATGGCATCGCTCGGCTTCCGCACCTTCGCCGAGATGGTCGGCCAGATCGAGTATCTCGATCGTGCCGAGGCCGTCAGCCATTGGAAGGCCAAGGGGCTCGACTTCTCGCGGCTCTTCTACCGTCCGAAGGTGCCGGCCGGCGTCGCCACCCATCACACCGAGCGGCAGGACCACCAGCTCGGCAAGGTGCTCGACCGCACCCTGATCGCCGAGGCCATGCCGGCCCTGGAGCGCAAGGAGAAGGTCCGCCTCGAGCACCGGATCGGCAACACCGACCGCACCGCCGGCGCCATGCTGTCGGGCGAGGTCGCCAAGCGCTACGGTCATGCCGGCCTGCCGGTCGACACGATCCACGTCAAGCTGAAGGGCATCGCCGGCCAAAGCTTCGGCGCCTGGCTCGCCCATGGCGTGACATTGGAACTGGAAGGCGCGGCCAACGATTATGTCGGCAAGGGCCTGTCCGGCGGCCGCCTGATCATCTATCCGGCCAAGGAAGCGACCAAGCTGACGCCCGAGAAGTCGATCATCATCGGCAACACGGTGATGTACGGTGCCATCGAGGGCGAAGGCTATTTCCGGGGCGTCGCCGGCGAGCGCTTCGCGGTGCGCAACTCCGGCGCCGTCGCGGTGGTCGAGGGCGCGGGCGACCATTGCTGCGAATACATGACCGGTGGCGTCGTGGTCGTGCTCGGCAAGACGGGCCGCAACTTCGCGGCCGGCATGTCGGGCGGCATCGCCTATGTGCTCGACGAGGCCGGCGATTTCGCCAAGGCCTGCAACCTGTCCATGGTCGAGCTGGAACCGGTCATCGAGGAAGAGGAACTGGCCGCCCGCCGCCACCATGCGGTCGGCGACCTGGAGGCCCATGGCCTGGTCGACGTGATGAGCGACATGACCCGTCACGACGGCGAGCGCCTGCGCCAGCTGATCGAGAACCACGCGCACTATACCGGGTCCGAGCGGGCCAAGACGATCCTCGCCAACTGGGGCGAGTATCTGCCGAAATTCCGCAAGGTCATGCCGGTCGAGTACCGCCGCGCGCTGCAGGAAATGGAGCGCATGCGCACGGCCGTCGCGGCGGAGTGATCAGACGAGGGAGCCGTTCGCCGGCTCCCTCCGGCATCCCGAATTTGACCAGCGCCGCCTTGATGAGCGGGCGCGACGGGGACTGACTGATGGGCAAGGTTACGGGGTTTCTCGAGATCGATCGCCAGGACCGCAAGTATCGGCCGGCGCATGATCGCATCCGCAACTACCAGGAATTCGTGATCCCGCTGAGCGAGCAGGGAACGCGCGATCAGGCGGCGCGCTGCATGAATTGCGGCATCCCCTATTGCCACACGGGTTGCCCGGTCAACAACCAGATCCCGGACTGGAACGACCTCGTCTATCACGGCGACTGGGAGGCCGCGGCGCGCAACCTCCACTCGACCAACAACTTCCCGGAATTCACCGGCCGCGTCTGCCCGGCCCCGTGCGAGGCCTCCTGCACGCTCAACCTGATGGACACGCCCGTGACCATCAAGACGATCGAGTGCTCGGTCGCCGACCGCGCCTGGGAAGAAGGCTGGGTCAAGCCGGAACTGCCGAAGCGCAAGACCGGCAAGAAGGTCGCCGTGATCGGCTCCGGCCCGGCCGGCCTCGCCGCCGCCCAGCAGCTCGCCCGCGCCGGCCACGAGGTCCATCTCTACGAGAAGAACGCCAAGGCCGGCGGTTTGCTGCGCTACGGTATCCCGGACTTCAAGCTCGAGAAGACCGTGATCGACCGCCGCGTGACCCAGATGGAGGCCGAGGGCGTCGTCTTCCACTACAACGTCAATGTCGGCGTCGACCTGAAGGTCGACGAGCTGAAGGCAACCCACGATGCCGTGCTGCTGACCGGCGGCGCCGAGAAGCCGCGCGACCTGCCGATCCCGGGCCGCGAGCTCGACGGCGTGCATTTCGCCATGGAGTTCCTGCCGCAGCAGAACCGCCGCGTCTCCCACGAGCCGGTCGGCAATGTCGAGCAGATCCTGGCCGGCGGCAAGCATGTGGTGGTGATCGGCGGCGGCGATACCGGCTCGGACTGCATCGGCACCTCGGTGCGCCAGGGCGCCCTGTCGGTGACCCAGCTCGAAATCATGCCGAAGCCGCCCGAGAAGGAGAACAAGCTCCTGAACTGGCCGAACTGGCCTCTGAAGCTGCGCACCTCCTCCTCGCATGAGGAGGGCGCCGAGCGGCAGTTCTCGGTGCTGACCGAACGCTTCGAGGGCGAGAACGGCCGCGTCAAGGCGCTGCACTGCATCGAGGTCGACGCCAAGATGCAGAAGGTTCCGGGCAGCGAGTTCGTGCTCAAGGCCGACCTCGTCCTGCTCGCCATGGGCTTCGTCGCGCCGGTGGCGGAGGGGCTGGTCACCGAGATCGGCGTCGCCCGCGACGGCCGCGGCAACGTGCAGGCGACCGAAGAGGACTACAAGACTTCGGTCGACAAGGTCTGGGCCGCCGGCGACATGCGGCGCGGCCAGTCGCTGGTCGTCTGGGCGATCCGCGAGGGTCGGCAGGCCGCCCGCTCGATCGACCTCGCCCTGATGGGCAAGTCCGAACTGCCACGCTGATCCCGCTGCCGACCGGCCGGCAAGTCCCCGGCGGGTCGCGGAGTAAGTTGGAAGATATCATCAAGGCCCCGCTCCCCAGCGGGGCCTTTGTCATGCCGGGGCTGCAAAGGTCGGGCGGCAGGGATCGGATGGCGCGTTTCCGCCGAACCGGTCCGGCCTGGTCCGCCGCAGCCTCAGCGCGGGCGGCGCCAGCGGAAATCGTCGATCCGGCCGGTCGGCGCCTCGATGCTCTCGCCGCGCACGAAGCGGCGATAGAGCGGCGTCTCGGTGATCGGGAAGCCACCCGGCATCACGTCGGCGGGCTTCACCAGCGCGGGCGTCGGTGTCGGCGCGACAGTGACGATGCTGCCGGTCGCGCGCGCGCCGGGCGTCGTCGGCGGCGGACCGCCGGCAAGCTCCGTCTCGGCGTCGGCTGCGACCTGGCCGCTCAGGCTGACCACCGGGCCGATCTTCTTCCACGGCGCCGGCGGCAGCGGCGGCGGCGCGGCGAGGATGACCTCCTGCGGCAGCACCGGCGCGGCAGGCGCTTCCGGCAACGCGGGCTCGGGGGCCGGGGCCACGCCCTTCAGCTGATCGCGGATCGACTGCTCGACGAAGAAGGCGAGCTTGCGCTGGCCGGCGCGGTTGAAATGCGTGCCGTCGCCGGCCCTGAGCTTCTTTTCCTTGCCGTCCACGTCGGGACCCGAATAGGTGAAGTTGCCCTCGTCGTCGGTGAAGCCCGGCCAGATGTCGATGAAGGTCGCCCCGTTCGCCTCGACCAGTTGTTTGACGATGCCGTTGGTGACGCTCAGAAAGGCCGACAGGGTCGGCCGCTCCACCGGCGGCTGGCCGACCCAGTAGATCGGCTTGCCGGTCTCGCGCAGGGCCTTCAGGACGGCGCCGATACGCGCCCGGTAGGCGACCTCCCACTTGTCGGTCTTCAGGTCGTCGGTCTTCTGGCCGGTCTTGCGGTCGTAGAAGGACTGGCGATCGTTGATGCCGCTCATCACGACCAGGAAGTCGAAGCGCCCCTCCTGCAGCATGGTCGGCAGCTGGGCGAGGAAATCATATTCGTCGTCGCGCACCAGGCTCAGCGAAGGCCGCGCCTTCGAGACGACCTTGACGGAGGGCGTATCCGCAAAAGCGACCTGAAGTCCGAGCGCGAGGCCGGCCGCCTGGCTGTCGCCGAGCACCAGCACCACCTGGGCATCCGCATCCTTGGGTTGCTCGATGATGCGCGGTTCCGGATTGGACACGCGCGGCCGCGGCGGCGGTGCAGCGGTCTCCGGCTGGCCGGGATAGCCGAAACCGCCGGGCGGGGCCGGATACTGTCCGGCCGGCGGCCGGTTGCCGATGCCGCCGGGCGGCGTCGGGGCTTGCTGCCGGCCCCCGCCGAACAGGAAGCGGAAGAAGCCGCCGCCGTCGTTCTGCGCCGCGGCGGGCGGCGGCGAGGCGAGCACCGAGACGATTGCGAACAGGAGAACGGCGGCAAGCCGGAACAGGCCGCCCGTACGCCACGCGCGGGTCGCCGGACGGCCGGCGGCGCACCCGGCCACGCGCAACCGCAGCGCAGCGGTCACGGGTGCCGCAGGCATCGTCTCGGGCAGGATCGGCATCGGGCGGACCTCCGGGCAGCAGCGGACGCGGCCGAACCGGCGGCGCGCCTCCTCCCCCCAACAGGCACCAGTCTAGCCGCCGCGGAGCCGTTTGAGAACCTTGTCGGAGGGGAAGCCGTCGGCGGGCGTCATGCCGACCGAGCGCTGCCAGGCCTGGACGGCGGCCTGGGTCTTGTCGCCGACGCGGCCGTCCGTTCCGCCCGTGTCGAAGCCGAGCTGGGTCAGGCGGGTCTGCAGTTCCTGCGCCTCCTCCAGGCTCAACTGGCGCTCGTCGGTCGGCCATGGCTGCACGAAGGGACCGCCGCCGCGAATCCGGTCGGCCAGATGGCCGATCGCCAGCGCGTATTTGGTCGACGGATTGTAGGAGCGCAGTGCGTAGAGATTCTGCAGATACATGAAGGCCGGTCCGTTGACCCCCGCCGGCACGGCGAGGCGGGCCTTGTCGTCTTCGCGCGGGAAGGGTTCGCCGGAAACGCGCGTCACGCCGAGCGCCTTCCACTGGGCGACCGTCTTGATCAGCTTGCCGTCGGCGAGACCGGCATTGAAGGTCGGCGGCAGCTTGACCTCGTAACCCCAGGTCTCGCCGCGCCGGAACTTGCCGCGCTCGACCAGATAGCGCGCCGTGCCCGCCAGCGCGTCGTCGGGCTTGCCGAACGGACTGATCCGGCCATCGCGATCGAAATCGACGCCCATGTTGAGCCACACCTCGGGCATCCACTGGGTATGCCCCATGGCGCCGGCCCAGGACCCGACCATGTCGGCCGGCGTCGCCCAGCCGCGATCGACGATGATCAGCGCGTTGATCAGCTCCTGTTCCCAGTAGCTGCGCCGGCGCGCGTCGCCCCAGGCCAGCGCGGCGAGGCAGGGGATCACCGGGCGCATCCATTTGGTGTTCACGGCCACGTCGCCGAAGGCCGATTCCATGCCCCACAGCGCGCACAGCATGAAGCGGTCGACGCCGTAGACCTGCTCGATGCGGCCGAACAGCTCCGCATACTGCTTGACCCGCTCGCGGCCGGTATTGATGCGCCATTCGTTGACCCGGCGGTTCAGGTAGCGCCAGATCGGCTCCTGCACCTCGGGCTGGGACTTGTCGAACTCGAACACCTTGGTGTCCGGCTGGGTCTGGCTCATGACCCAATCGTACATTTCCCCGCGCACGCCCTTGGCGGTCGCCCGCGACTTGAACACCTGAACCCACTGGGCGAATTCATAGTTCGACGTCTGGCCCCATGCCGGGCCACCAAAACCGGCCGCGGCCACCGCGCCGAAGCCGCCGGCCAGCACGGTGCGCCGCGACGGCGCGCCCATGCGGACACCCAAGGAGGGCGCCATGGCATCGGCGTCAAAGGAATTCGCGTCGTCCATCGGGCGCAAGGCACCGAGCGGTGGGCGGTTGGCGGTCATGGTCATCTCCTCGCAGCGGCGGGGCGCGGCGGGGCACCCGGATCGGATCCCCGCATCTTCCGTCGAAGCTAGGGCCGGATACGGTTAACGTCGTCCTAATGATGAATGTAATGCGCACCCGCGCGCTCGAAAAGGCCCGGATGTCTGACGCGCCCGGATCGGGCAAACCGCAGTGCCGGCTTGCGCGTTTCCGTCGGGCGTGGCTGCTCTTGCAGGTCTTCGAACGATCGAATAGGGCAGGATGACGGTCATGTTCGTGCCGCAAGCGGCGGCTAGTGCACCGTCGCTGCACGTTCGGGCGGCCATTCGAAAGCAGGCTCCATGTCCAAACCGATTCGCAAAGCCGTATTTCCCGTCGCCGGTCTCGGCACGCGCTTCCTGCCGGCCACCAAGGCCGTGCCGAAGGAGATGCTGACCGTCGTCGACCGCCCGGTCATCCAATACATCGTCGACGAGGCCAGCGCCGCCGGCATCGAACATTTCATCTTCGTCACCGGCCGCAACAAGGCCGTCATCGAGGATCATTTCGATATCGCCTACGAGCTCGAGGCGACGCTGAAAAGCCGCAACAAGACCGCCGAACTGGAGCTTCTGTCGCGCTATCAGCCGCCCGCCGGCCAGACCAGCTTCACCCGCCAGCAACTGCCGCTCGGCCTCGGCCATGCGGTCTGGTGCGCGCGCGACATCGTCGGCAACGAGCCCTTCGCGGTCCTGCTGCCCGACATGATCATGAAGGCGGAGACCGGCTGCCTCGCGCAGATGATGCAGGTCTATGCCGAGACCGGCGGCAACGTCATCGCGGTCGAGGAATGCGACCCCGCCCTCGCCCACCAGTACGGCATCGTCGGCGTCGGCGAGAGCAAGGGCGCCGATGCCTTCGCGATCACCAGCATGGTCGAGAAGCCGCCGAAGGGCACCGCGCCGTCCAACCGCTTCATCTCCGGCCGCTACATCCTGCAGCCCGAGATCTTCGACCACCTCTCGCGCCACGAGAAGGGCGCCGGCGGCGAGATCCAGCTGACCGACGCGATGATCCGCCTGATGGCCGACCAGCCCTTCTGGGGCACGCGCTTCAACGGCGAGACCTACGATTGCGGCTCCAAGATCGGCTTCCTGGCCGCCAATGTCGCCTTCGGGCTGGATCGGCCGGAGCTGAACGCCGATTTCCGCAAGGAGATCGCGCGCCTGCTCGGCTGACCGCCCGGCGCCGCACGACCCTCGACGCGCCGCTTCCGGACCTCGGGAGCGGCGTTGTCATGTCCGGAGCCGCAAACCAATCGGCACGCGATCGCTACTTCTGCAGCCGCAGTCCGATGGTGACGGTGCCGACATCGTAGTCGGAGCCGGCCGTCGTGGAATGGAACCGGTCATACTGCGTGCGCAGGAAGGCCTGGACGTTCGGATTGAAGCTCCAGGTCAGCGCGGCCTTGGCGGTCGAACTGCGCTCCTCCAGGGGCAGGCCCTGATAGCGGCGGTCGGTCGCCGAAAGTCCGGCCTCCGCCGCCATCTGGCGACCGAGCTGCTGGTTGACCGTGACGCCCAGCGTGCGCGCGATCGAGCCCGGCGACCCGGCCAGCGTGGTCGGCTCGAACGCGGTCTTGGCGGTCAGCGTCACCCGCGTCAGCCGGGTCGGCGACCAGATCAGCGAGCCGTCGAGGGTCGCCCCCGCGAGATCGCCGAGCTTCGGTCCCGCCGGGCTTTCGCTCGCCCATCCGGCCGAGAGGTCGCCGCGCAGGATCGGCCCGAAATCGAGCTCGGCACCCGCCTTGACGGCGCGCCCGTCGGCGTCACGCAGCTTGGCTGCCGCCGGCTCGACATAGCTGCGCCGGCTGGCCTGGACCTCGACATAGGGCGTCACCGCCGGCGACAGATGGAACCCGGTCCGGAGCGCGGCGATGACGCGGTCGTTGTCGCGCGAGGCGGCGTCGGCGATCGGGCCGCCGCCCTCCAGCGTGCCGCCGCTGTACCGGGTCGATTCCAGATCCGTCCGCAGGGTCAGGAAGATCAGGCCGGCATCGCGGGTGAAGCCTGCCGACCCGGTGACGGTCGTGGCGGTCGACGGAACCGCCGTCCCGGACGGGTTCTCCGCGCTGCCGGAGGACTGGCGCGAGACCGCGTAGCCGGCCTTCAGATCGAGCCGCATGCCGTCGGCCAGGTCGACCCGGCCGGCCGCCTTCAGATTGGCGCTCGGCTGGTCGAGGCTGCGGTCGGCCGGATAGGCCAGATAGCTGCCGCGCAGATCGAATTCGAGCGCATGGCGCGACCAGTCCGACGCCGCCCGCAGTTCCGGCGCCACGGACAGCACGGAGCCGGGCCGGCCGGTGGTGGAGGCTGCGGCGTTGCTGGTGCGGCCGACGCCGATCTCCAGCGCCGGCCGGAGCAGGAAGCCGCCGGCGCGGAAGCCCTGCTGGGCATAGGGCTCGTCCGTGTCGGCGAGCGGATCCTCGCCGGTCCGGCGCAGGCCGGGCGGAACCGGATCGGCCGGGGCGGCCGGTTCGGCGGCGCGCGCAGGCGTCGCCGGCCGCAGCGCGCCCGTTGTCGGGGCCCGCCGGTCAACGGCCCGGGTCGTCGTTGCCAGGCGTCCGTCTCGACCGCGTTGCGCTCCGGGCCCGGCGACGCCGGACGAGTTCGAGCCCGAAACGGGCAAGCCCGCCAAGTTCGCGGCGGTCGCGTTCGGGCCGGCAGTATCGGTGCGGGCCGAGCCGGGGCCCGCTGCGGCCGGACCGGCTCCCGTGCCTGAAATCGGTGCCGCGGTACCGCCGCCGGCCGCCGGCACCGCGGCGCGCGCATCGGAAGCGCCCGGCGCGCCGGGGCCGGGGGACAGCGGATCGGCGGGTACGAGGCCCGGCGGATCGATCGGGGGGCCGAGCCAGTCGATCGTCGACCCCGGCGGATTGGTGCCAACGGTCGGGGGGCGCCGGCCGGCCGGCGCAGTTGATTCGCGACCGCGCGGGCGCGCGACGGCCGGCGTCCGCGCCGCAACCGGGTCCGTATCGCTGCGGAGCTGCTGCAGGCCGGGCGGCAACGCTCCGTCCGATCCGCGCAAGGGTGGCGCCCCCTGTGCGGCGGCGGCGCCGGCCGCGCCGACCAGCACCCAGATGACCGGAACGGATCGGCGCAACATCGCGGAAATCCGCCCTCTTTCCCTTTCGGCGCCGGGCGCCGGGCGCTTGCCGGGCGCCTTCCTTACCGGACCGTAAAGGGACATGGTTAAGGTTTCCTTGCCGGCCGCCCGGCCGGCCAGAGAGACGCGCTCCCGCGGCGGCCGGATCGGCGGGGTTGGCGCAGCCGGCAAACGTGCTAAAAGGCCGGCTGAGGTCGCCGGGGATCGGGACCGCCCGGCGGGCGGAACCCGACCCGGCCCAGGTGCCAGGAGAACGGGGATGCGCTTCATCAACGCCGATATCGTCTCGAAGGCGGATCGCGGCATCTCGGGGCTCGCCGGCGAAGGCAACCAGGCCTCCGACCTCACCTCCGCGCGCCGCACGCTCGGCATCCAGATCGAGAGCATGCACATGCTCGCCGCCGCGCTCGACGGTCCGCTCGGCCGCGCGATCATGGAGGCGGTCGCCACCATCCGCGCCGCACGCGGCCGCGTCATCATCTCCGGCATCGGCAAGAGCGGCCATATCGGGCGCAAGATCGCCGCCACCATGGCGTCGACCGGCACGCCGGCCTATTTCGTCCATCCGAGCGAGGCGAGCCACGGCGACCTCGGCATGGTCACCGCCGACGACGCCGTGATCGCGCTGTCATGGTCGGGCGAGTCCAGCGAACTGGCCTCGATCCTCGCCTATACCCGCCGCTTCCGCGTGCCGCTGATCGCCGTCACCTGGAACGCCGCCTCGACGCTCGGCAAGGCGGCCGACATCGTGCTCGAACTGCCGAAGGTGCAGGAAGCCTGCCCGCACGGTCTCGCCCCGACCTCCTCGACCATGCTGCAGCTGGCCATCGGCGACGTGCTGGCGATCGCGCTGCTCGAAAGCCGTGGCTTCACCGCGCAGGACTTCAAGGTCTTCCACCCGGGCGGCAAGCTCGGCGCCAGCCTGAAGCATGTCCGCGACGTGATGCACCAGGGCGCGGCCGTACCGCTCGCCCCGCTCGGCACCTCCATGAAGGAGGCGATCCTCCTGATGAACCAGCGCGGCTTCGGCTGCCTGGGCGTCCTGTCCGAGGACGGTCGCCTCGCCGGCATCGTCACCGACGGCGACCTGCGCCGCCACATCGCCGATGACCTGCTGGTGCGCTCAGTCGACGAAGTGATGACCCGCCGCCCGAAGACCATCCGCCCGGACGCGCTGCTCGCCACCGCCATCGAGATGCTCAACGCCGCCTCGATCACCGCGCTTCTGGTGGTCGACGACGAGCGCCCGGTCGGCATCGTCCACATGCACGACCTGCTGCGCATCGGCGTCGCCTGAGGACGGCGGGCGCGAGACGACTTGGTCGCGCCGCGCCTTTGCCTGGCCGGTCCGATCAGGCCCGATCCACCTTCAGGATCGGGCCGTCGACGCCGATCACCTTGATGCGGGTTCCTGCGCTCATGTCCGGCCCCGAGATGCGCCAGATCGTGTCGTCGACCTTGAGCGAGCCGTGGTCTTCGACAAGCGGCGTGGCGAGGGTGAAGACCCGGCCGAGATAGCGCGACGCGCGCTCGTTCAGATGCGGGTCCTCGGTCTGCAGGTCGCGTGCATTGAAATAGCGCCGGCCGGCCAGAAGCAGCACCAGCGACAGCACGCCCCAGGCGATTGCCTGGACCTGCCAGGTCAAGTCGAAGGCCAGATCGAGACCGCCGACCACCAGGGCGGCCACGCCCAGCCACAGGAAGAAGGTCCCGGGCGCGAAAACTTCGAGCAGCAGGAGCACCAGGCCGAACATCAGCCAGAACCAGGCGGTGGAGGCCCATCCGATCAACATGCCGGTCAGATCCATGGCGGATTCTCCTCAGACGACGAAGCCGGCGGACGCGCGGGCACTCGGAACGGATCCCGGCGCGCCCGACGGCGGGGTCACGCCTTGCGGTCGTGGGCGAGCGCGCTCTTGGCGATTTCGGCGATGCCCGCGATAGAGCCGATGATCGAGGTCGCCTCCATCGGGATCAGCACCACCTTCTGGTTCGGCGCGGACGCCATCTCCTTGAAGGCCTCGATATATTTCTGCGCCACGAAGTAGTTGATCGCCTGCAGGTCGCCCTTGGCGATCGCCTCGGAGACCATCAGCGTCGCCTTGGCTTCGGCTTCCGCGAGGCGCTCGCGGGCCTCGGCGTCCCGGAAGGCGGCCTCGCGGCGGCCTTCGGCCTCCAGGATCTGCGCCTGCTTCTGGCCTTCGGCACGCAGGATTTCGGACTGGCGCGAGCCTTCGGCCTCCAGCACGGCGGCGCGCTTGTCGCGCTCGGCCTTCATCTGCCGGCCCATCGAGGCGACCAGATCGGCCGGCGGGATGATGTCCTTGATCTCGATGCGGTTGGCCTTGACGCCCCAGGAGGCCGCTGCGGCATCGACCACCGAGAGCAGGCGGACGTTGATCTCGTCGCGATGCGACAGGAGCTGGTCGAGATCCATCGAGCCCATGACGGTGCGGATATTGGTCATGACCAGATTGAGGATCGCGGTTTCCAGGCTCTGCACCTCGTAGGCCGCCTTGGCGGCGTCGAGCACCTGGAAGAAGGCCACGCCGTCGACCGAAACCGTCGCATTGTCCTTGGTGATGACCTCCTGCGTCGGCACGTCGAGCACCTGCTCCATCATGGAAAGCTTGGCGCCGATCTGCTCGACGAAGGGCGTGATGATGTTGAGGCCCGGCTTCAGCGTGCGCGTATAGCGGCCGAATCGCTCCACGGTCCAATTGGAGCCCTGCGGCACGGTCTTGACGCCCGCGAACACGGTGACGATCAGCACCGCGACGATCGCGATGATGACCATGTCGCTGCCCGAAATGACGAAATTCATGTGCGATCCCCCGAACGCCCGGCCGCGCCCCTCCGACATGGAAGGTATGCGGACCCGTCCAGCATCGCAACATTCATGAACCGATCATGTCGCCACCGTGGCGGCAGGCCGTGGCGACGCCCGATCAGGCCGAGCCCGGCCTCCAATCGCTTGGGAGGCAGGCCTCGGCGCGGACCGCTTGCCGTCGCCCGTTCAGATCCAGCCCGACAATTCGCGCCGTGCGACCGCCTCGATCACCCGCATGCCGAGATCGCTGTCGTTCAGGCACGGCACCGCATGGAAATTGACGCCGCCGGCATGATGGAAGATCTCGGCATTCTCGCCTGCGATCTCTTCCAGCGTCTCCAGGCAATCGGCCGTGAAACCCGGCGTGATGACCGCGAGATTCTTGACGCCGGACTTGGCCAACGCCTCGACCGTCTTGTCGGTATAGGGCTGCAGCCATTCCTCCGGCCCGAAGCGCGACTGGAAGGTCATGCGGAGCTTGTCCTTTTCCCAGCCGAGCGCCTCGCGCAGAAGTCGCGCCGTCTTGGCACAATGGCAATGATAGGGATCGCCCTTCTCGAAATAGCTCTTCGGGATGCCGTGAAAGGACGACAACACGACGTCCGGCGTCCAGTCGAGCCCGGACAGGCTGGCCGTCAGGCTCTCGGCGAGCGCGTCGATATAGACCGGGTCGTCGTGATAGGGCGGCACGGTCCGGACGGCCGGCTGCCAGCGCATGGTCTTCAGCACGTCGAAGACCACGTCGTTGACGGTCGCGGTCGTGGCCGCCGCATATTGCGGATAGAGCGGAAAGACCAGGATGCGTTCGCAGCCTTCGGCCTGTAGATGGGCCAGGCGGCTGGCGATCGACGGATTGCCGTAGCGCATCGCCCAGTCGACCACCGCACGGTCGGACACGGCGCCGAGAGAAGCCTGCAGCTTGTCCGACTGCGACCGGGTGATGGTCCTGAGCGGCCCCTCGTTGCGCTCCTTGTTCCAGATCGTGTCGTAGTCGCGGCCCTTGCGGCCCGGCCGGGTGGTCAGGATGATCAGGTTGAGCAGCGGCCACCACAGCCAGCGCGGCGTCTCGATAACGCGCCGGTCGGACAGGAATTCCTTCAGGTAGCGCCGCATGGACCAGTAGTCGGTGGCGTCCGGCGTGCCGAGCGCGACGATCAGCACGCCGATGCGGCCGGCCCTGACCGGCGGATGGTCGGAGGGAAGCCGGATGGCCCGATACTGGGCGACGCGATCCGACGCCGGGGCGGACGGAGGGGCGGCCGCCGGGGGAGCCCCGGGGGCGAGATCGGAGGCGACATCGGAAGCGGCGACGGGGCCGGGATTGGAATTCAACGTCAGGTCCTTTCAAAGCGCAGTCGGGGCGACGGCGGCTGCGGCACCGCTGCCGGAAATACGCCCCGAGGGTGCGATCCGATCATCGGCCGATCATACCCGTTGCCTGCGACAAGTCCTATGGACAAGCCAACATGGCTTTGCCACACTGATGTTCATGAATAGTTCCGGTTATCTATTGCGTTCTTCGGAATGTGAGGGACCATGCAGCCGCTGTCGCACCGTATCCGCCGCCCGTTCATTCAGGCCGCCGCCGCCCTGCTCGTCGCAGCCTTCGGCCTCGTCGCGGTGGTGCCGGGCCTTGCGCGGGCGGCCGAAGCAAAGCTGACCTTCCTGCTGGTCAACGATATCTACAAGATCGACGGCGACAAAAAGCGCGGCGGATTCTCGCGGCTGGCGGCGATCGTACGGGCGGAGAAAGCCAAGGGCGGCACGGTGGTCTATGTCCATGGCGGCGATACGATCTCGCCGTCGTTGATGTCCGGCTTCGACCGCGGCGCCCATATCGTCGAGATCCTCAACATGGTGCCGCCGGATGTCTTCGTGCCCGGCAATCACGAATTCGACTTCGGTCCGCAGATCTTCCGCGAACGCATGGCGGCGCTGAAATCGCCCCTGAAGCTCGCCGCCAACCTGCGCGAGCCGAACGGCGAGCCGGTCGCCGGCTTCAAGGATTCCTCCGTGATCGAGGTCGACGGGGTCAAGATCGGCATCGTCGGCGTGACCGCGGACGACAGCCCGAACAAGTCCTCGCCGGGCGATCTGAAGTTCACCGACCTGATCCGGACGGCGTCGGCCGAGGCGCGCAAGCTGAAGAGCGGCGGGGTCGACTTCGTCGTGCTGGTCGCCCATGCCAATCGCGTGCAGGATTTCGCGCTGATCCAGTCGGGCGCTTTCGACCTGATCCTGTCGGGCGACGACCATGACTTGGCACTGATGTTCGACGGGCGCACCGCCATGGTCGAGTCCAAGGAAGAAGGCGAGTATGTCACGGCCGTCGACCTGTCCATCAAGGCGGAGGAGCGCAGCGGCCGGCGCGCGGTGACCTGGTGGCCGAATTTCCGCATCATCGACAGTGCCACCGTCGAGCCGGATCCGGAGACGGAGGCGCGCGTCGAGACCTATCGGAAGGACCTGTCGCGCGAACTCGATGTCGAGATCGCCAAGCTCGCCGTGCCGCTGGACAGCCGCTCGACGACGGTGCGTACCGGCGAGGCCGCGATCGGCAACCTGATCGCCGACGGCATGCGCTGGGCGACCGGGGCCGACATCGCCATCACCAATGGCGGCGGCATCCGCGGCAACAAGCAGTATGTCGCCGGCGCCCCCTTCTCGCGGCGCGACGTGCTGGTCGAGCTGCCCTTCGGCAACCGCACCCTGCTCCTCGCCGATACCGGCGACACCATCCTGGCGGCGCTCGAAAACGGCCTGTCCCAGCTCGGCGAGACCGGCGGCCGCTTCCCGCAGATTTCCGGCGCGACCGTCGAGGTCGACAAGTCGAAGCCGGTCGGAAGCCGGGTCGTCTCGGTCAGGATCGGCGGCGAGCCGCTCGACCCGAAGAAGACCTACAAGATCGCCATCAACGATTTCATGGGCCGCGGCGGCGACAACTATCGCATGTTCATCAAATCGAAGCCCCTGCTCGGCGAGCGCGACTCCAAGCTGATGGCCAACGACGTGATGGCCTACGTCAAGGAACGCGGCACCATCGACCAGACCGTGCAGGGCCGCATCGTCATCAAGTGAAGCGGAGCGTTCGGCGGCAAGCCTGACGGGTGCGAGGCACCCGACGGGTCGGGCGGTCCGGATCTCGTCTGGCGGAGGGGACCCGTCGGGGGCATCCCTGCCCCGTCGCCGCAGCCGGAAATTCCTATTCGGAAATCCCTATTCGGCTGCCTCGGCCGGCGGCCAGGCGCGCAGCTTGCCGGGATTCATCAGACCATGCGGGTCGGCGAGCGACTTGAACTGGGCCGCGCCGCTGTCGACGCGCTTCCAGCCGGCATCGTCGAGCGCATAGCTGTGCGGATCGCTGACCGCCACCTCGTTGGCATTCAGTTCGTCGACGATGGCGTAGAGCCGTTCCGGGCTGGTGAACTTGACGATCGGCAGGGCCGAATTGGTCACCCGGCCGAAGCGGCGCTGGAATTCGAGATGCAGCCAGATCTCGTCGCGGAAGCGCTCGCCGACCCAGGCGACCAGATCGAGATTGCGGCCGGGCGGAAACCGGAGCTGCAGATAGGTGATGGTCGGGTCGACCTTCAGCATGTGCAGCGTGGTGTGGTTCCAGGTATATTCGTAGAGAGGCGCGATCGCACCATGGCCGTCGAAGGCCGCCGCGCGCGCCGCCTCCGCGGTGCGGCGGAACGTCACCGTGCCGCCATGGGCCGCCGCGATCGCCTCGCAGGCCTCCGCCTGCGGCTCGCTGACCATCAGGATCGCGATCGCCGCCCCGTCCGGCGCATAGGGTTTCAGCCGCTTGATCGCCGCCGGGATGCGCGGCTCGTGGATCGAGACCAGCCGCTTGGCGATGCCGTCGGCCTCCGTGAAGGCCTGGCCGAAGCGGGCGGCGGCGGCGAGATCCGGAAAGGCGACGATGCGCTCGGCCCAGTCATGGCGCGGCGCCAGCGGGATCTCGGTCTCCGTGATGACGCCGTTGACCCCATAGGCATGCAGCACCTTGAGCACGTCCGGCCCGCGCAATTCGACGATCCGCGGGCTCTCCTCGACGGTCACCACCTGAAGCGCCAGCACGGCGCCCGGATCGGAGATCTGACCCCAGCTGCAGGACCCCGCCCCGCCCGCGCCGCCGGCGATCAGCCCGCCGATGGTCGCCTGCTTTCGGGTCGAGGGATAGAGCCGCACCTCCTGGCCTTCGGCGAAGAGGCCACGGTCCATGTCGAGCAGCCGCGCGCCCGCCTCGAAGCGGCCGGCGCCGGGCTTGACCCAGAGCGTCCGGTCGAGTGCCGAGACATCGAGCAGCATGCCGCCTTCCAGCGGTACCGCCTGGCCGTAATTGCCGGTGCCGCCGGCGCGGACCGTGATCGGCACCCGCAGCCGCGCCGCGACCGCCGCCGCCCGGATGACCTCGTCGCGGTTGCGTGGGGCGACGACCAGATCGGCGCGGCAATGCTCCAGTTGCGGCTTCAGGATCGGCGAGAACCAGAAGAAGTCGCGGCTCTTCAGTTTCAGCGTCGCGGCATCGTCGGCATGGGGCACGTCGCCCAACGCCGCCTTGACCTCGGCCCAGATGCCCGCCTTGCGTCCCGCCATGTTCCGTCGCTCCGATGCTGATCGGCGCGATGGTGGCATGCCATCTGCCACAGCGATAGCGCCGCGAGCGCAACCCCACTCCCCGCGCGCCGCGTCGGACCGACGCGGCCGGCGGCAACGGAGCTTGCGACTGACCCCCTGCCGCGTCTTTGGAACTTCGCAAAGTCTGTCAGTCAGCTTAGCGAAGCGTGCCGGGCGCGGCGGGCCGACCGGCCCGGCACGCATGGCTCAGCCCTTGGCAGAACCAAAGTGTTACAGTATAACATCCGCACGTTCCGCACCGGATCGCCGTGAGTAGCCCGTGACCTCATCCCCCTCCCCGTTCACGCCTCTCCCGGCGGAAGATGCCGGCGCCTCGCCGATGCCCGCGGCGACGGGGACCGCGCATGGGGGGCATGCCCGGCACGATCACGCCGGACATGCCCCTCCCAGCCAGCCACACGACGCCCATTCGCATACGCGGGCCGGCCACGGCGACCATGATCACGCAACCCACGACCATTCCGGGCATGGCCACGCAGGGCACGGGCATGCCGCCCATGGCCATGCCGGCCACGATCACGCGGGCCAAGAAGGCCATGATGCCACCGCTCACGATCACAGCAGCCACCAGTCCCATCGGCATGGGCCCGACGGCACGCCGGTCGCGCTCGGCGCCCGCCATGCCCATGCGGCGGTTCCGTCTCTTTCGCTCCTGCGCCTGTCGCTCGGCATCCGCCTGGCGGTGGCGCTGGCCCTCTCCGTCCTGATCTGGGCCGGCGTGGCCTGGGCCCTTTCCTGATCGCAGCCGCGGAGAACCGCCTTGGCCGCCCGTATCGAATTCCAGGACCTGACGCTCGGCTACGATCGCCATCCGGCCGTGCACCACCTGACCGGCGCGATCGAATCCGGTGCGCTGATCGCCGTGGTCGGACCGAACGGCGCCGGCAAGTCGACGCTCCTTAAGGGCATCGTCGGCATGCTGCAACCGCTCGGCGGTCGCATGCGGCTCGACGGCATCGCCCCGCACGACATCGCCTACCTGCCGCAACTGGCCGAGGTCGACCGCAGCTTCCCGCTCTGCGTCTACGATTTCGTCTCGATGGGCCTGTGGCGCAAGGTCGGCGCCTTCGGGCAGATCGGCCGGGGCGAGCGCGGCCGGATCGAGGATGCCATCCGGGCGGTCGGTCTGGAGGGCTTCGAGCGCCGCGCCATCGGCACGCTGTCGGGCGGGCAGATGCAGCGCTGCCTGTTCGCCCGCCTCCTCCTGCAGGACTCGTCCCTGATCCTGCTCGACGAGCCCTTCAATGCGGTCGATGCCAAGACCGCCGCCGACCTGCTCGACCTGATCCGCCGCTGGCACGACGAGAAGCGTACCGTCGCGGCCGTGCTGCACGACATGGACACCGTCCGGCGCAGCTTCCCGGAGACCGTCCTGATCGCCCGCGAGGTGGTCGCCTGGGGACCGACCGCGGAGGTGCTGACGCCGAGAAACCTGCTCGCGGCGCGCCGCATGATCGAGGCCTTCGACGACGCGGCGCATATCTGCGCCCGCGACACGGCGGCCTGAGGGAACCGCGATGCTGTACGACCTC
Organism: Prosthecodimorpha staleyi; assembly: GCF_018729455.1. NCBI lineage: Bacteria > Pseudomonadati > Pseudomonadota > Alphaproteobacteria > Hyphomicrobiales > Ancalomicrobiaceae > Prosthecodimorpha > Prosthecodimorpha staleyi. The sequence continues at coordinate 588,692 of NZ_JAHHZF010000002.1, forward strand.
CTGATCGAGCCCTTCGCCGAGTTCGAGTTCATGCGCCGGGCGCTGGTCGGCAGCCTCGCCCTGTCGCTCGGCGCCGCGCCGATCGGCGTCTTCCTGATGCTGCGCCGCATGTCGCTGACCGGAGACGCGATGGCGCACGCCATCCTGCCCGGCGCGGCGATCGGCTACCTGCTCGCCGGCCTGTCGCTGCCCGCCATGACCATCGGCGGCCTGGTCGCCGGCCTCGCCGTGGCGCTCGGCGCCGGGGCGGTCGCCCGGGCGACGGTGCTCAAGGAGGATGCGACGCTCGCCGCCTTCTATCTGATCTCGCTCGCCCTCGGCGTGGTCATCGTCTCGGCCCGGGGCTCGAATGTCGACCTGCTGCACGTCCTGTTCGGCTCGGTGCTGGCGCTCGACGACCAGACGCTGCTGCTGCTCGCCGGCGTCGGCACCGGCACCCTGATCGCGCTCGCCGTCATCCTGCGCCCGCTGGTGCTGGAATGCGTCGACCCGGCCTTCCTGCGCTCGGTCTCACATGCCGGGGCGCGCGTCCATTTCACCTTCATGGCGCTCGTCGTCATGAACTTGGTCGGCGGCTTCCACGCCCTCGGAACCCTGCTCGCCGTCGGCATCATGATGCTGCCCGCCGCCGCCGCGCGGCTCTGGACCAACGACCTGAGCGGCCTGATCGGCATTTCGGTCGTCATCGCGGGACTGTCGAGCATCGGCGGGCTGCTGCTGTCCTATCACCTCAGCCTGCCCTCCGGGCCGGCCATCATCCTCGTCGCCGGCGGGGCCTATGCCCTGTCGCTCGTCTTCGGCCGTGCCGGCGGGGCGATCCGTCACCTTCTGCCGGCCCGGCATCTGGAAGCCTGACACCCCTCCGGGCCCGCCCGAAGGCCCCGCCCGGACGCCCAGGCGCTTCGCATATCGGAGGTACCCATGACTGGAATTGTTCGTCGCTCCGTCCTCGGCGCAGCGGCCTCGATGGCTGCTGCCCTCGTCGTCCTGCCGCTCGGCGCCGGCCCGACCCGCGCCGCCGATCCGATCCCCGTCGTCGCCACCTTCTCGATCCTCGGCGATTTCGTGCGCCAGGTCGGCGGCGACCGGGTCGCCGTCAAGATCCTGGTCGGTCCGAACGGCGACGCCCATGTATACAACCCGACTCCGGCCGACGCCAAGTCGGTCGCCGGCGCCAAGGTCGTCTTCGTCAACGGCCTCGGCTTCGAAGGCTGGATGCAGCGCCTGGTCAAGGCCTCCGGCACCAAGGCCCCGATCGTCACTGCCACCACCGGCATCACACCGCGCGAGATGGCCGATGACGACGACGATCACGATCACGACCCAAAGGCCAAGGCCAAGGGCAAGGACGCCCATGCCGGGCACGACCACGGCGCCACCGACCCGCATGCCTGGCAGTCGGTCGCCAATGCCAAGACCTATATCGCCAATGTCCGCGACGGCCTGATCGCGGCCGATCCGGACGGCAAGGCGACCTACGAGGCCAATGCCGGCGCCTATCTGGCCAAGCTCGAGACCCTCGAGGCCGACGTGAAAGGCGCGATCGAGAAGATCCCCGCCTCCGAGCGCCGCGTGCTGACCTCGCATGACGCCTTTGGCTATTTCTCCGGCGCCTACGGCATCACCTTCCTGGCGCCGCAGGGCATCTCGACCGAAGCCGAGGCGACTGCCAAGGACGTGGCCAAGCTGATCCGCCAGATCAAGAAGGAGAAGGTCAAGGCCGTGTTCATCGAGAACATGACCGACGGCCGCATCGTGGAGCGCATCGCCAAGGAGACCGGCATCCGGCTCGGCGGGTCGATCTACTCCGACTCGCTCTCCCCTGAAACTGGACCGGCGGCCACCTATATCGATATGGTCCGCCACAACGTGAAGCTCCTGACTGCCGCCATGGCCGGGGCCTGAGGCCCGACCGGACCGGTACGCCGGACGCTTCGCATGACCGACCTTCGAGCCCCGGCCCGTCCGGGGCTCGCTCCATTTGCCGAAGAGGCCAAAGCTCATGTCTGCTGCGCCCATCTCCTCCGCAACCGCGACCGCCCCCATCCCCGTCACCGTGCTGACCGGCTATCTCGGCGCCGGCAAGACGACGCTCCTCAACCGAATCCTGACCGAGGACCACGGCAAGAAATACGCCGTGATCGTCAACGAGTTCGGCGAAGTGGGCATCGACAACGACCTCGTCGTGGACACCGACGAGGAAGTCTTCGAGATGAACAACGGCTGCATCTGCTGCACCGTGCGCGGCGACCTGATCCGCATCATCGAAGGCCTGATGAAGCGCAAGGGCAGCTTCGACGGCATCCTGATCGAGACGACCGGTCTCGCCGACCCGGCGCCGGTGGCGCAGACCTTCTTCATGGACGACGACGTGCGCGCCCGCACCCGGCTCGACGCCATCGTCACCGTGGTCGATGCGCTGAACCTTGCCAGCCGGCTCGACGATGCGCCGGAGGCCGAGGACCAGGTCGCCTTCGCGGACGTGATCCTGCTCAACAAGGTCGATCTGGTCACGCCCGAGCAGCTCGCCCGCGTGCGCAGCGACATCCGCGCCATCAACCCCTATGCGCGCGTCATCGAGACCGAGCGCTGCAAGGTCGATCTCGGCGAGATCCTCGACAAGGGCGCCTTCGACCTCACCCGCATCCTGTCGGTCGATCCGGACTTCCTGGTCGACGACCATCACCACCACAACGAGGACGTCCGCTCCATCTCGCTCAAGGCGGGCGACCTGGACCCGGAAAAGTTCTTCGACTTCGTCAACCGCGAGACCCAGGCGCAGGGCCCCAACATCCTGCGGCTCAAGGGCATCCTGGCCTTCAAGGACGATCCGGACCGCTATGTCGTGCAGGGCGTGCACATGATCGTCGAGGGCGACCACCAGCGCCCCTGGAAGGCCGACGAGCCGCGCGAGAGCCGGCTGGTGTTCATCGGTCGCGATCTGGACTGGGCCGGCCTGCGGACCGGCTTCGAAGCCTGCCGGATCGCCGCCTGACGTGTCGGCCCCACTGACGCCGGCATTCGGCTCGCGACGGCCACTCCTCCGCCCCGGATCGGTTCGCGCCGGACGGGGTCGGATCGGGACGGCCGGCGCGAAAAGACGAGATCCGGTGCCGCCATGCCGCTGCCGGGCGTTGTCCTGACGCCCCGAAGAGGCCAAAAGGGGATGGCAGACGGCACGGGCCGGCGCGGCATCATCCGCCCGCCGGATTCCATCCGCCGCTGCCGACCTACCAGCCTCCGCCGACCCGCCAGCCTCCCCCCGACCCAACCGCATCCCCCACCGCCCGGATCCCCGCCTTGCCCCGTCTGACCCCTCTTGCCCTCCCCGCCTATGTGGTTGCCGTCACCCCTCTCGGCGGGCGCACGGCCTTCGCGCTTGGTGACGGTTCCGTCCATCTCGGCAACGACGCGGCGGATCTGCGCGCCGTCCAGGTCCATGACGGCGGCATCCTGGCGGCCGTGCCGGCGCCCGACGGCAAATCGCTGATCACCGCCGGCGACGACGGCCGCGTGATGGCGACCGATGCCGAGGGCGCGACCACGCTTCTGTTCGAGAAGAAGGGCAAGTGGATCGACCAGCTCGCCTGCGGGCCGCAGGGCGCGGTCGCCTTCGCCAGCGGACGGATGGCCTGGGTGCGGCTGTCCGACGGCAAGGTGGTCGAGTTCCCGCACGAAAAGGCGGTCGGCGGCGTCGCCTTCCTGCCCAAGGGTTTGCGGCTGGCGACCGCGACGGTCGACAAGGCGATCCTGCATTGGGTGACCGCCAAGGGCGCCCCGGCCGAACTCGGCTGGAAGGGCGCCCATACCGGCATCACGGTCTCGCCGGACGGCCGCTTCCTGGTCACCACCATGCAGGAGATGGCCCTGCACGGCTGGCGCATCGAGGACGGCAAGCACATGCGCATGACCGGCTATCCGGCCAAGGTGAAGTCGGTCTCCTGGAGCCCGAAGGGCCGCTGGCTCGCCACTGCCGGCGCCAATGCGGCCATCCTCTGGCCGTTCAGCGCCAAGGACGGGCCGATGGGCAAGCCGCCCCTGCAGCTCGGCCCCTATCCGAAGCTCGCCACCCAGGTCGCCTGCCACCCGACCGAGGAGGTCGTCGCGATCGGCTACCAGGACGGCATGGTGCTAGCGGTCCGCTTCGGCGACCAGGCCGAGGTCGCCATGCGCCACCCGAGCGGCGAGCCGGTCTCCGCACTCGCCTGGAGCCCGGACGGCATGACGCTCGCCATCGGCACGGAGAGCGGCGCGGCCGGGCTGGTCGACATCGGCGCCGCGTGACGCTCGCGCTCGGTACCATTCCGTAACGGCTTTGCGGCAGCATGACGGTCCGTCCCGGATTTCGCGTCTGGACGCCTGCGTCGGGAGCCACCCATGCCGGATGTCGCGTCACGCCTCGTCGATCGGATCGCCGCCCACTGGGTCGCCGCCGCCTTGGCCTCGGGCGTGATCTTCGGGCTGTCCGCGCTGGTGCTGCAGCCGCTGCTGCCCGCGGCGATCGGGCTCGTGCTGCTGGCCGGGCCGGCCTACATGCTGCATCAGGTCGAGGAACATGCCGGCGACCGGTTCCGCCGCTTCGTCAACGAGCGGGTGTTCGGCGGCGTCGAGGCGCTGACCACAACCGACGTACTGGTCATCAACCTGCCCGGCGTCTGGGGGATCAATCTGGCGGCGCTCTACGGGGCCGTGCTGGCGGCACCCGGCTGGGGCCTGGCGGCGGCCTATCTGATGGTGGTCAACGCCGTCAGCCACATCGCCATGGCGGTCCGGCTCAAGGCCTACAATCCGGGCCTGGTCACCGCGATCCTCTTGTTCCTGCCGATCGGTGGCCTCGCCCTGTTCCGCACGCCGGCCGGGATCGGCGAACATCTCGCCGGCCTCGGCATCGCGCTCGCCATCCATGCCGCAATCGCCCTCAACGCGCTGCGCCGCGCCCGCAAGGCGCGCAATCCCTGACAGCGCGCCTTGCGCGCCAGCCCTGAACGCCGCTCCCCCCGGACACGCAACGCTGCGCGTCGGCCGGCACAGCCCGCTCAGTCTGCGACGGGCCGCGGGCCCTTCGCCGGGTCGCCATCCGTCAAGGTCGGCTTCCAGCGCGTCAGCGTCAGCGCATTGGTGACCACCGAGACGGAGCTCAGCGCCATGGCGGCGCCGGCCAGTGCCGGGGTCAGATAGCCGAGGGCGGCGAGCGGCACGCCGACGACATTGTAGGCGAAGGCCCAGAACAGGTTCTGCCGGATCTTGGCCCAGGTCGCCCGCGCGATCTCCAAGGCGGCCGGCACGAGGCGCGGATCGGGCCGCATCAGGGTGATGCCGGCGGTCTCCAGGGCCACGTCGGCGCCGGTACCGATGGCGATGCCGACATCGGCGGCGGCGAGCGCGGGCGCATCGTTGATGCCGTCTCCGACCATGGCGACGATCCGCCCGTCCCGGCGCATCGCCCCGATCGCCGCGGCCTTGCGCTCGGGCGGCACCGGGCCTTCGACACCGTCCAGGCCGAGCGCCGCACCGACCGCGGCGGCGACCGGGGCGGCGTCGCCGGTCAGCATGCGGCAGGCGATGCCGCGCGCCTGCAGGGCGGCCACGGCGGCGCGCGAGTCCGGGCGGATCGGGTCGGCCATGGCGATCAGCCCGACCGCCTCGCCGTCGCGCGCGACCGTCACCACCGTCTTGGCCTCGGCCTCGAGCCGGGCCAACTCCTTGGCATAGAGGCGCGTGTCGACGGCCAGTTCGGCCATCAGGGCGGCATTGCCGATCGCGACGCGGCGGCCGTCGACAACCGCCGTCACGCCGCGCCCGGTCACCGCCCGGGCCTCACGCGCCGGCGACAGCACGAGGCCTTTGAAGAAGGCCGCCGCCACCATGGCCTTGGCGAGCGGATGCTCGCTCGCCGCCTGGACGCTGGCGGCCAGCCGCAGCATGTCGTCGCCCCGTCCGCCGAACACGACCACATCGGTCACGGCCGGATGCCCGGCGGTCAGCGTGCCGGTCTTGTCGAACACCACCACATCGACCGCATGGGCCCGTTCCAGCGCCTCGATATCCTTGATCAGGATGCCGGCCTTGGCAGCGGCCCCGGTGCCGGCGACCAGAGCGGCCGGGGTGGCGAGACCGAGCGCACACGGGCAGGCGATGACCAGCACCGAGACGGCGGCCACGAAGGCGGCCTCCGTGTCGGCGCCGACCAGCACCCAGCCGGCGAAGGTGGCGAGTGCGACCGCCACGATCACCGGCACGAACAGCGCCGCGACCCGGTCGACCAGCTTCTGCACCGGCGCCTTGGCGATCTGCGCCTGCTCGACCAGCCGGGCGATGCGTGCCAGCACGGTGTCCTCGCCGACCGCGCGCACCGTCACGGTCAGGGCGCCCGAGCCGTTGATGGTGCCGGCCGTGACCTTGTCGCCGGGCCCCTTGGCGACCGGCAGGCTCTCGCCCGTGACCAGCGATTCGTCGAGCTCGCTCGCCCCCTCCTCGACCAGGCCGTCGGCGGCGACCCGCTCGCCCGGCTTGACCAGGATGCGGTCGCCGGCGCGGAGATCGTCGATCGAGACGGTTTCCTGCACATCGCCGGCGAGCCGGATGGCGGTATCGGGCCGCAGGGCCATCAGGCTGGCAACGGCGGCCGAGGCCGCACGCCGGGCGCGCGCCTCCATCAGCTTGCCGGCCAGGATCAGGGTCAGGATGGTGGCCGAACCCTCGAAATAGAGATGGCCGGCCGCGTGCTCGCCATGGGTGGCGATCATGGCGACGGAGAACAGATAGGCGGCCGTGGTACCGAGCGCGACCAGCACGTCCATGTTGGCGGAGAAGCCGCGCAGGGCCTTGAAGGCGCCGACATAGAAGCGCCAGCCGGCAATGATCTGGACCGGCGTGGCGAGTGCCAGCTGCAGGGTCGGGGTCAGCCAGTGGGCATGCGCCCCCCAGGCCATCGGCACCATGCCGACCACGAAAGGCAGCGTCAGCACCGCGGAGATGGCGAAGACCACGAGCGTGCGCCGCTCCTCCGCGCGCCGCTCGGCGGTCGCCGCCTCCAGGGCCTGCCGCCGCGCCCGGGCGGCCTCGGCGCGCAGCGTCGCGCCATAGCCGGCCCGCTCCACCGCCGCCACCAGCGCGGCCCCCTCGACACCCGGTGCCCGCACCTCGGCCGTCTCAAGGGCGAGGTTGACGGTCGCCTGTTTGACGCCGGGCACGCGCGACAGCACCTTCTCGATGCGCACCGCGCAGGCCGAGCAGGTCATGCCGGTCAGGTCGAGCACGACCGGGTCGGCGGACCGGTCGCGCGCGCCGGCACCGGACGGCGGGACGACGGCGGGGGCTGGGGCGGGCGCGGTCATGGACGGTTCCTGTCTGGTCTTCGGGTCCGCTCACCCAGGTAAGGTTTCCCCTCGGGGCAAGGTCAAGGGGCAAGCGTCGCCTCCGCACGAGACCCATGCGGGATTGTCCTCATGCGCGCGACCGCCCCGCGTCTGGTGCGCGTTGACGCCCGGCTACCACGCATGACAGCCTGAGCAAAACGCCCGGGCTGCCGGCAACGTTCCGGGAGGAAACAGCATGCCGCGCAATGCGGTCACACTCGACGACAAATACGACCTCTCGGCCGAGCGGGTCTTCGTCTCGGGCACGCAGGCGCTCGTCCGCCTGACGCTGATGCAGAAGGAACGCGACCGCCGCGCCGGGCTGAACACCGCCGGCTACGTGACCGGCTACCGCGGCTCGCCGCTCGGCGGGCTCGACCAGCAATTCGCCCGCGCCGTCAAGGTGCTGGCCCCCGCCGACGTGAAGTTCGAGGCCGCCATCAACGAGGACCTTGCCGCCACCGCGCTGTGGGGTTCGCAGCAGTTGGAAGTGCGCGGCCAGGGCCGCTTCGATGGCGTCTTCGGCATCTGGTACGGCAAGGGACCGGGCGTCGACCGGTCCGGCGACGTGTTCCGCCACGCCAATCTGGCCGGCACCTCGCCGCATGGCGGCGTCATCGCCCTAATGGGCGACGACCACACCTGCGAGAGCTCGACCACGGCGCATCATTCCGAATACGCCATGGTCGACGCCATGATGCCGGTGCTCAACCCGGCCGGCGTGCAGGAGATCCTGGATTTCGGCCTCTATGGCTGGGCGCTGTCGCGTTATGCCGGCGTCTGGGTCGGGCTGAAATGCGTCAAGGACACGGTCGAATCGACCGCGGTCGTCGACGGCCGCGTCGACCGCGTCGCCCCCGTGGTACCGGCCGGCCACGCCCTGCCGCCGGGCGGATTGCATCTGCGGCCGCAGGACCATCCGCTCGCCCAGGAGGCGCGGCTGCACGAGGACAAGATGCCGGCGGTGCTCGCCTGGCTCGCCGCCAACCGGCTCGACCGGATCGTGATGGCCGGCGGCCGGGCGCCGCGCATCGGCGTGGTGGCGGCCGGCAAGAGCTGGCTCGACGTGCTGCAGGCGCTCGACGATCTCGGCATCGACGAGGTCCGCGCCGGCGAACTCGGCCTGCGGCTCTACAAGGTCGCCTGCACCTGGCCGCTGGAGCCGACCGGCCTCGCCCGCTTCGCCGAGGGGCTCGACCTGATCATCGTGGTCGAGGAAAAGCGCGCGCTGATCGAAACCCAGATCAAGGACCAGCTCTACGGCCGTCGCGCCGCGCCCCAGATCGTCGGCAAGCGCGACGAGGCCGGGCACTGGCTGTTCCCGTCCAAGGGTGCGCTCGACACCAACGACATCGCGGTGGCGATCGGCGAACGCATCCTGTGCCATGCCGACGATGCCGACATCCGCGCCCGCGTCGCCCGGCTCGCCGAGGCGCAACGCGTGCTGGCGGCGATCGAGCCGGTCGCGCTGCGCACGCCCTATTTCTGCGCCGGCTGCCCGCATTCCACCTCCACCCGGGTGCCCGAGGGCCATCGCGCCTATGCGGGCATCGGCTGCCATTTCATGGCCCAGTGGATGGACCGCGCCACCGAGGGCTACACCCACATGGGCGGGGAAGGCGCCAACTGGATCGGCGAGGCGCCCTTCTCGAAGGAAACCCATATCTTCCAGAATCTCGGCGACGGCACCTACAACCATTCCGGCTCGATGGCACTCAGGGCCGCCAAGGCCGCCGGCGTCAACATCACCTACAAGATCCTCTACAACGACGCCGTCGCGATGACCGGCGGCCAGGCCCATGACGGTGGCCTGACGATCGCCGACATCGCCCGCCAGGTCGCCGCCGAGGGCGCCGTCCGGGTCGCGGTGGTCACCGACGAGCCGGACAAGTATCCGCCGGATACCGGCTTCCCGCCCTTCACGACGATCGACCACCGCGATGCGCTCGACCGCGTGCAGCGCGAGCTGGCCGCGATGCCGGGGCTGACCGTGCTGCTCTACGACCAGACCTGCGCGGCCGAGAAGCGGCGCCGGCGCAAGCGCGGCACCTTCCCGGATCCCGACAAGCGCGTGTTCATCAACGAACTGGTCTGCGAGGGCTGCGGCGATTGCGGCGTGCAGTCGAACTGCGTCGCGGTCGCGCCGGTCGAGACCGAGTTCGGCCGCAAGCGGCAGATCGACCAGTCGAGCTGCAACAAGGACTTCTCCTGCGTGAAGGGCTTCTGCCCGAGCTTCGTCACCGTCCACGGCGCCAAGCCGAAGCGGGCGCTGGCGACGACGGGAGCCAACGGGCCAGACCTGCCCGAGCCGGACCTGCCGACGCTCGACCGCACCTATGCGGTGATCGTCACCGGCGTCGGCGGCACCGGCGTGGTCACGGTCGGGGCGATCCTCGGCATGGCGGCGCATCTGGAGGGCCGCGGCATCGGCATCATCGACATGGCCGGCCTCGCCCAGAAGGGCGGCGCGGTGACGAGCCATATCCGCCTCGCCCCGACGCCCGGGGACATCACCACCATCCGCATCGCCGCCGGCGGCGCCGACCTGATCATCGGCTGCGATCTGGTCGTCACCGCCTCGCCCAAGGTGCTGGCGGCGATCGCCCCCGCGCGGACGGCGGTCGTGGTCAACACGCATGAGACCACCACCGGCGACGCGACCCGGCGGGCCGACTTCTCGCTGCCGACCGAACGGCTGATCCGCGCGATCCGCGAGCGCGCCGGGCCGGGCCTCAGCCGCTTCACCGAGGCGACGCGGCTCGCCACCGCGCTGCTCGGCGACAGCATCGGCGCCAACCTGTTCATGCTCGGCCTCGCCTGGCAGATGGGCCGCGTGCCGCTCGGCCGGCAGGCGATCGAGGAGGCGATCGCCCTGAACGGGGCCGCCGTCGCCTTCAACCTGGCGGCCTTCCGGCTCGGCCGGCAGGCCGCCGTCGATGCGGGCGCGTTGGAGGCCCAGATGCGGCCCGCCGCCGGCAGCCTCGATCACCGGCGGCTGTCGGAAAGCCTCGACGAGCGCATCGCGCGCCGCGTCGACCATCTGACCGCCTACCAGGACGCCGCCTATGCGGCGCGCTACCGGCAGCGGATCGAAGCGATCCGGGCCGCCGAGGCCCGAGTTATGCCCGGCCGCACGAGCCTCGCCGAGGCCGCGACCGTGTCGCTGTTCCGTCTGATGGCGGTCAAGGACGAGTACGAGGTGGCCCGGCTGCATGCCGACGGCCGGCTCGTCGAACAGCTCGGCGCCGCCTTCGAGAGCTGGGACCGGCTGGAGGTGCATCTGGCACCGCCGCTTCTCGCCCGAACCGATCCGGCCACCGGCCGGCCGGCGAAGATGCGCTTCGGCGCCTGGATGTTCCGGGTGTTCGGGCTGCTCGCCGTCGCCCGATCGCTGCGCGGCGGGCTCCTCGACCCGTTCCGCTGGACCGAGGAGCGGCGCATGGAACGCCGGCTGCTCGCCGAGCACGAGGCGCTCCTTGACGAGATCGCCCGCACTCTGACGCCGGCGAACCACGCCGCCGCCGTCGCGCTCCTGGAGGCGACCGCGACGATCCGTGGCTTCGGCCCGGTCAAGGCGGCCAACGTCAGGCAGTTCGAGGACGGGCAGGCGGCGCGTCTTTCGGCCTTCCGCAATCCCGCCCCGACGCCCCTGACGGCGGCCGCCGAGTAGCGGCGCCGGCCGAATGCAATCGATCCGGTCCCGCGTCGGCAGGACCGGATCGAAGACACGAATCCGGGATCGGCAGGACGGCGGCGGCGCGGCCGATCAGTCCTTGGCGCGTTCCACGTAGGAACCGTCCTCGGTCATCACGACCACGCGGGTACCGGTCGAGATGTGCGGCGGCACCATGGTGCGCACGCCGTTCGACAGGGTCGCGGGCTTGTAGGAGGACGAGGCCGTCTGGCCCTTCATGGTCGGCTCGGTGTCGACGATCTCGAGGGTCACGCGCTGCGGCAGTTCGATCGAAACCGGGACGCCCTGATAGAGCGACAGCTGGACTTCCATGTTCTCGTGCAGATAGACCGCGCCGTCACCAATCACGTCCTTCGGCACGGCGATCTGCTCGAAGCTCTCCATGTTCATGAAGGTGTAGCCTTCGGCGTCCTCGTAGAGATACGTGAAGGGACGCTCGTCCAGGAAGGCGCGCTCGACCTGCTCGGTGGTCTTCCAGCGTTCGGACACCTTCACGCCGTCGGCGATCCGGCGCATGTCGACCTGCGTCGTCGGGGTGCCCTTGCCGGGATGGAAGCTCTCGGCGGAGAGAACGACATAGAGCTTGCCGTCGAGTTCGACGACATTGCCGCGGCGGAGCGCTTGAGCATTGACCTTCACGGGGCGACCTCGGAATGGTTTCGGTTAGGTCCGGACAATAGCCGGAGACCCCGGTCTCGCCGGGCGAGCGGGTCTTTCGGGCGTTTCTCTGACATTTTCGCGCCGAGAAGGGAAGTGGTTCGATGGAAGACGCCTCGCCTTGGTGGCAGAAAGCCCGCCATGCCGACCGCCGGCCGCGTCTCCTGGCGCGCAACCGGATCACGGCGGCGGTCCGTGACTGGTTCGCGGCCGAGGATTTCACCGAGGTCGAATGCGCGGCCTTGCAGGTCTCACCCGGCAACGAGACCCATCTGCACGGCTTCGCCACCGACCTGATCGGCCCGGACGGCGCCCCGCATCGCCGCTACCTGCACACCTCGCCCGAATTCGCCATGAAGAAGCTGGTCGCCGCCGGCGAGGCCCGCATCTTCGATTTCGCCCGGGTCTGGCGCAACCGGGAGCGCACCGCCCTGCACCACCCGGAATTCGTGATGCTGGAATGGTACCGCGCCGGCGTGCCCTACACGCGGTTGATGGAGGATTGCGCGGCGCTCCTGAGGCTCGCCGCCGGCATCACTGGCTTGCGTAACTGGAGCTATCGGGGGCGCGAGGCCGATCCGGCCGCGGAGCCCGAGCGGCTGACCGTCGCCGACGCCTTCGCGCGCCATGCCGGCATCGATCTCCTCGCGACCATCGCGCCGGACGGCGAGCCGGACCGGCCGGCACTGGCCGCCGCGGCCGAGGCCGCCGGTATCCGCATCGCCGCCGACGACAGCTGGACCGACATCCATTCCCGCATTCTGGTCAGCCGCATCGAGCCGCATCTCGGCATCGGCCGACCGACCATTCTGTGCGAGTATCCGGCCAGCGAGGCCGCGCTCGCCCGCCGCAAGCCCGGCGATCCGCGCGTTGCCGAGCGCTTCGAGCTCTATGTCTGCGGCGTCGAACTCGCCAACGCCTTCGGCGAACTGACCGATCCGGCCGAGCAGCGCGCCCGCTTCGAGGCCGACATGGACGAGAAGCAGCGGCTCTACGGCGAGCGCTATCCGATCGACGAGGGCTTCCTCGCCGCCCTCGCCGCCATGCCCGACACCAGCGGCATAGCCCTCGGCTTCGACCGTCTGGTCATGCTGGCGACCGGGGCGAACCGGGTCGAGGACGTGATGTGGGTGCCGGTGTCGGATTGAACATAAGGCAGGCGGAGGCCGCCCCCGCTCAATGCCCCTCGAAGGCAACCAGGGTGCGCACGTCCACACCCATGGCGCGCAGCCTGTCGGCCCCGCCAAGATCCGGCAGGTCGATCACGAAGCAAGCGGCGACGACCTCCGCGCCCATCTGGCGCAGGAGCTGGACGGCGGCGGTGGCGGTGCCGCCGGTGGCGATCAGGTCGTCGACCAGGATGACCCGTTCGCCCGCGGCGACGGCGTCCTCGTGCATCTCCATCTCGTCGAGGCCATATTCCAGCGAATAGGCGATCCGGACGGTGGTGTGCGGCAGCTTGCCCTTCTTGCGGATCGGGACGAAGCCGGATGAGAGCTGGTGGGCGACGGCGCCGCCGAGGATGAATCCGCGCGCCTCGATCCCGGCGATCTTGTCGATCTTGCCGCCGGCCCAGGGGGCGACCAGCTGGTCGACGCTGCGCCGGAAGGCGCGCGCATCGCCGAGTAGGGTCGTGATGTCCCGGAACAGGATGCCGGGCTTGGGATAGTCGGGGATGGTGCGGATCGCGTCGCGGAGGTCCATGAACAGTCCCGTTCGGCCGAGGGCGCGGCCCGAAGCCCGTCCCGCCGGCCGGAACCCTCCGGTCGGCAGGCAAGGGCTCCAGACTCAGGCGGTTGGATCGGGGCGGATTGTCCCCGGCCGGCGCGGTCGGATCAAGCGGCGCGAATCTGCTCGACGAAGGACCGCACCCGCGTCTGCAGGCCCTGCGTCTGCCGGTCGAGCGTCTCGACGCCTTCGACGAGCAGGCTCGACGCCTTGTCGGTCTCGGTCGCATCGGTACGAACCGCCTCGACCTCGCGGCCGACTGCTCCGGTGCCGGTGCGCGCACCGGCTGCGCCGGTGGCGATCGCGCTGGTCGCGGCCGACTGCTCCTCGACCGCACCGGCAACCCGCAATACCGCCTCGGTGATGGCACCGACCCGTCCCTGGATGTCGGTGATCGCACCGGCGGCCGCATTGGCCGCGGAAGTGATCTCGGCGACCTGGCGGGCGATCTCCTCGGTCGCCTTGGAGGTCTGGCCGGCCAGCGCCTTGACCTCCGAGGCGACGACCGCGAAGCCGCGTCCCGCCTCGCCGGCGCGTGCGGCCTCGATGGTGGCGTTGAGGGCGAGCAGGTTGGTCTGGCTGGCGATCGATTCGATCAGGGTGACGACTTCGCCGATCTTGACCGCGCAGCCGGACAGCGAACCGACGATGCCGTTGGTTTCGACCGTGCGCCGGCCCGCCTCCTCGGCGATCCGGTTGGTGCTGTGGATCAGTTCGGCGATCTCGCGGATGGCGCGATCCAGCTCGCCGGTCGAGGCGGCGACCGATTCGACCTCGCGGCCGGCCTGATCGGCGGCCGAGACGACGGTCTCGGAGCGGCCGCGCGCCGCCTGGGCGAGCCGGGCCATCGCGTCGGCGGAACGGCCGATGCCGCGCACGCCGTCCGAAACCTCCGCAATGGCGCGCCCGACGGCCCGTTCGAAATCCTCGGCGAGCCCGCCGAGCATGCGCCGGCGAACCTCATCCTCCTGCCGCGCGGCCTCCGCGGCCATCCGCTCGCGCTCGCGGGCATCCGTCGCCAGGCGCGTGCGGATGCCTTCCACGGCACGGCCGATATCGCCGATCTCGTCGCGCCGGCGCGAGGCCGCGACCTCGATGTCGAGTTCACCGGCCGCCATCCGGTCGAGCGTGCCGACCAGTCCGCCGAGTGGCCCGGTGACCATGCGCGCCGCGAAGAGGCCGACCAGGGCCAGGATTCCGAGCACGATCGCGGCCGCAACCATCATCCGATCCCGGATCGTGGTGACCGCGGCCAGCGCCGTCTCGGCGTCCTGGACGGAGACCAGCGTCCAGGCGACGCCGGGCGTCTCGGCCGCACGCCAGGCCGCGAAACCCGAGGCTCCGGTGCCTGCCACCGTAGCAAAGCCGATCGGTCGACCCGCCGTCCGGGCCGCCGCGACGGTCTCGGCGACCGCGCCGTCCAGGGCAGCGACGCCGACACCGAGCCTCAGCTTGCCGTCCGGACCGAGCACGGCGCTCGAGACCCCACGATTGACCGCATCGGCCAGCAGTTTCGAGGCCGGAAAAGAGACGACCAGCACCCCCTCTTCGGCGGTTTCGCCGATCCCCCGGGCGGCATAGACCATGCGCTCCGGCTCCGGCAGGCTGGCATCGATGTCGCTCAGCACCGGCTTGCCTTTGGCGGCCAGGGCGGCCTCGACGGCGCGGCGCAATCCGGCATTCGGAAAGCCCGGTTCATTGACGTTGCGGGTGAACTCGGTCGACTTGGTCACCGAATAGGCGACCTGTCCCTTTGGCGAGACCACGAAAATGTCGTCGAGATCGAGCTGGTCGCGCTGCGCCTTGAAGGTGCCGTGCACCTCCTTGTGGTTCCAGGAATAGATGGTCGGGTTGTCGGCGCCGTCCAGTGCCGCGCGCGCCGATTTGGTACCCGGCGTCTGGTAGTATTTCAGAACCTTCTCCAGGTCGACGGAGGCGACCGAGAAGGCGTCGGCCAGCTTGCCGGCGGCATGGTGGGCCGCGGAACTGTCGGCCATCGCGCCGGCGGTACCGACGATGGTGGAGAGCCGACTGTCGAGTGCCTTGGCGCGGGTCTCGGCCACGAAGGCGAGATTGCGTTCGGCCGCATCCGTCAGCCCCTGGCGAGCCTCGAAATAGCCGATCGCTCCGATCGTCGCCGAGGCCAACAGGCCGAGGCCGACGATCACCAGCGGCAGCTTGACCTTGAGCCCGATTCCCCGGCGCGTGCCGTGACCGCGATCCACCATGCGATACCCCCTCTGTCCCGTCGCCAAGGTTGCAGAGAGGTCGTTTCCAAATCGGTAAAAACCACAATTCCGTTCGATTTTTCTCGTCTTGCGGGTCCGGCCGGCGCCTGCCGTCAACGGCCGAGGACGCGACCGGCGACGGCGTCGAGGCGCGCGACCAGGGCGGGGTCGCGCCTGTCCGGCGCGGTCATGACGGCGAAATCGAGCGCATGGTCGGCGCCGACCGGACAGGGCGGGTGCTCGAGCGGGAAGTCCGCGGCGAAGCGGGCGACCAGGCGGCGCGCCTTGTCGGCATTGTCGGTCAGCACCTTGATCACCTGCGCCACGTCGACGTGATCGTGGTCCGGGTGCCAGCAATCGTAGTCGGTGACCATGGCGACGGTGGCGTAGGGGATCTCAGCCTCGCGGGCGAGCTTGGCCTCGGGCATGTTGGTCATGCCGATCACGTCGAAGCCCTGCGCCTTGTAGGCGCGGCTTTCGGCCAGCGTCGAGAATTGCGGCCCCTCCATGCAGACATAGGTGCCGCCGCGCACCACCGGAATCGCCTCTGCCTCGGCCGCCGCCGCCAGCCGGTCCATCAGACCGGGACTGGTCGGATGGCCGAAGGCGACATGGGCGACGCAGCCCTTGCCGAAGAAGGACGAGGCCCGCCGCACCGTGCGGTCGACGAACTGGTCGACCAGCACGAAGGTGCCGGGCGACAGGTCCTCGCGATAGGAGCCGACCGCGGAGACGGAGACGATGTCGGTCACGCCGGCGCGTTTCAGGGCGTCGATATTGGCGCGGTAGTCGATGTCGGAGGGCGAGACGCGGTGGCCGCGCCCGTGCCGGGGCAGGAACACGATCGGCCGCCCGGCGATGGTGCCGAAGCGCAGCTCGTCGGACGGCTCGCCCCAGGGACTTTCGACCCGCTGCCAGTGCGCATCCTCCAGCCCGGGCAGGTCGTAGAGCCCCGAGCCGCCGATCACCCCGATCACAGACCTCGCCATCGCGCCCTCCCGTCGTCGAGACCGCGAGGTTAGAGCGTTTCGGCGCGCAGCGGAAGCCGGCCCGCCGATCGGACGGCCGCGGATTCAAAGGCTTAAGGCCGACCATCCCGTCACCCCGCGCAAGGGGCGACGGGACGGCCGTCTCTGCCTCACTTCACCGAGACCGCATAGGCGATCACCTTGGCGCGCCAGTGGGCGCGGGCCGCCTCGTTCTCGGGGCCCTGCGCGGTCTCCCAGGAATGGGTCGCGCCGGTGTAGTTCCACCAGTCGATCTTGAACAGGCCGCTACCGGCGACCGCGGCCGTCTTGGCAGCCTCGTAGCGCTCGCGGCAGGCGCCCTTGTCGGACGGCGTGCCGGGCATGGTCCCCGGCGGCACGGAGGTGTCGGCGCTGCCCGTGCCGATGCTGAGCGGCGTCACCGCGGCGGAAGCCTTGTAGTAGGTGTTGGTGCCGCCCAGCGCGCAGCCCGGATAGGTGGCGAAGATGCGCAGGAACTGGCGGCCACCGTTCAGCGGGCTGGTATTGACCGGATGATTGCTGAGGGCGAGCGCCATGGCGGCGCTGCCGCCGTGGGAATAGCCGAGCGCGACCAGCTTGGTGCTGTTCGCCCAGGGCGCCACGGTGGCCACCGCCGCCGCCGCACCGGCCAGATCGTAGGGCCGCGAGGCGTGATCGGAGATCAGCGGATCGCGCTTGGTCTTGTCCTCGTTCAGGCCCAGCGGATAGATGTCCCATCCGGTCTGGTTGACATGCAGCTGCAGGATGCGGTCGTTGCGCGCCGGCGTGAAGCTGTTGACCAGCATCATGCCGATACCGGCCGCGGTCAGCTCACGAGCAAGACTGGTATACTGCGACTGGATCGTGACGTTGCAGTTGCCCGACACCTCGACCGCATAGGCGGCGTTGGAACCGCAGTAGAACATGCCGGTGTGACCATGGGCCACGATGACCAGCGGCACCTTGGCCTGCGCCGAGGCGCCGACCGGCTTCCACAGATAGCCATCGATCAGGTTGTAGCTGTCGGTCGACAGCTTGCTCTGGAAGCTGACCTTGGTCGGCAGGGCCGGAACCACGTCCGGGATGGTCAGCGTCTCCGCCGGCTCGGGCGCGGCATGGCGGACTTCCGCTGCCCGCGCACCGGTGACGACGATGAGGAGAGACGACAGAAAGGAACAGGAAAGACCAAGAGACCGGACGAACATCGAGACTGGCTCCGTGATTGGTTGAGAGCCTTTTAGTCTTGCCGATGAGAAAGTCTATCACTATCGAGTTTCAGTATCGCTACGTCTTCATTTCAATGTTTCAACGAGACGACAGCAACGAAACACATTCAAAAATAAACTCGGCGGACCGCCCCGAAACCGGACCGCGCGGGGCGCTAAGTGGCGACCGGCCCCCCTGCCCGCCCGATCGGACCCCGGAAACGCAGAACGGGGCCCGAAGGCCCCGTTCCCATGTCGGCAGGATGGCGGGCGATCAGTGCGCCACGTCCGCCCAGATCTTGCGCTTGGTGAACCACAGCAGGCCCGCGAAGACGAGCAGGAAGGCCATGACCTTGAAGCCGGTCCGCTTGCGGTCCTCGAGCTTGGGCTCGGCGGTCCACATCAGGAAGGCCGACACGTCGCGGGCATAGTTCTCGACCGTCGCCGGGGTGCCGTCGGTGTAGTCGACGACGCCGTCCTCGATCGGCTTGGCCATGGCGATGCAGGCGCCCGCCAGGAAGGCCTTGTTGTAGTTCAGACCCGCGCCGCATTCCTGACCGTGCGGGGCATCGCCGTAGCCGGTCAGCAGGCTGTAGACGTAGTCCGGACCGGACTCCTGGTACTGCGTGAAGATGTCGAAGACAAAGCCCGGGAAGCCGCGATGGGCGGCGCGGGCCTTGCCCATCAGCGACAGGTCCGGCGGCAGCGCGTTGCCGTTGGCGACACGCGCGGCCTGCTCGTTCGGGAAGGGCGACGGGAAGCGGTCTGCCGGGCGGGCGGGACGCTGGAACATCTCGCCGTCGTCGTTCGGGCCGTCGGTGACCTTGTATTCCGCAGCGATCGCCTTGACCTGCTCCTCGGTGAAGCCGGGGCCGCCCTCGTCCGAGAGGTTGCGGAAGGCGACATACTTCATCGAGTGGCAGTTGGCGCAGACGTTCTTGTAGACCTTGTAGCCGCGTTGCAGCTGGCCCTTGTCGAACCGGCCGAACGGCCCGGCGAAGGACCATTTCTGCGCCGTGATCTCCGGATGATGCACCGCCGCGCCTTCTTCCGCGGCGATCACGGTTCCGGACATCAGCGCGAGGCCGGCCACGATCGCGACGGCGCGCAGGGCGCCGGCGATCGGGGAGCGAGCGATACGAGGATGGATGTTCATGGGTCTCGTCTCCGTGATCGCTCGTGTCAGGCCTTGTGCGCCGCCGCGGCACCCGCCTTGCCGAGCACCGCCTCGCTGATGGAGGCAGGCAGCGGCTTCGGGGTCTCGATCAGGCCCAGAACCGGCAGGATCACCAGGAAGTGCAGGAAGTAGTAGGCGGTGAGCACGCGCGCCCACAGCACGTAGGTCCCTTCCGCCGGCAGCGAGCCGAGATAGCCCAGGCCGACGCAGACGATCGCGAACACCCAGAAGAACTGCTTGAACAGCGGCCGGTAGGCGCCCGACTTGACGCGCGAGGTGTCGAGCCAGGGCACGATGAACATCACCGCGATGGCGCCGAACATGCACAGCACGCCGCCGAGCTTGGACGGGATGGCGCGCAGGATCGCGTAGAAGGGCAGGAAGTACCATTCCGGCACGATATGAGCCGGCGTCACCATCGGGTTCGCCTCGATGTAGTTGTCCGGGTGACCCATGAAGTTGGGCACGTAGAACAGGAACCAGGCGAACACGATCAGGAAGCACACCACCGCGAAGCTGTCCTTCAGCGTCGCATAGGGGGTGAAGGGCACGGTATCCTGCAGCGACTTGACTTCGACGCCGGCCGGATTGTTCTGCCCGACCACATGCAGCGCCCAGATGTGCAGGATGACGATGCCGACGATCACGAAGGGCAGCAGGTAGTGCAGCGAGAAGAAGCGGTTGAGGGTCGGATTGTCGACCGAGAAGCCGCCCCAGAGCCAGGTCACGATCGGCTCACCGACGAACGGGAAGGCCGAGAACAGGTTGGTGATGACGGTGGCGCCCCAGAAGCTCATCTGGCCCCACGGCAGCACGTAGCCCATGAAGGCGGTCGCCATCATGACCAGGAAGATCAGCACGCCCAGGATCCAGAGGACTTCGCGCGGCTCCTTGTAGGAACCGTAGTAGAAGCCGCGGAACATGTGGATGTAGACGGCGATGAAGAACATCGACGCGCCGTTGGCATGCATGTAGCGCAGCAGCCAGCCCCAGTTCACGTCGCGCATGATGTGCTCGACGGAGGCGAAAGCCAGGGAGGTGTGCGGCGTGTAGTGCATCACCAGCACGATGCCGGTCAGAAGCTGGCAGACCAGCATGACCATCAGGATCGCGCCGAAGGTCCAGAAGTAGTTGAGATTCTTCGGAACCGGAAAGGCAATCGCCTGGCCGTGCGCCAAGCTGATGATCGGCAGCCGCCGCTCGAGCCAGCGCGTGAAGCCGTTGTTCGGAGTATAGGTCGAATGACCCTGCATGATCTCGTCTCCCGAAGCCGGCGATCAGCCGATCTTGACGACCTTGTCGGACAGAAACTGGACGGAGGGAACGGGCAGGTTATACGGCGCCGGGCCCTTACGAATACGGCCGGACGTGTCGTAGGACGAGCCATGGCAGGGACAGAACCAGCCATTATATTCGCCGCGCTGTCCGACGCCGCCGAGCGGCACGCAGCCGAGATGGGTGCAGACGCCGACCACGATCAGCCAATTGTCGCGGCCCTTCTGGACGCGCGCCTCGTCGGTCTGCGGATCCTTGAGTTCGCCGAGCGGAACCTTGCGGGCCGCCTCGATCTCCTCCGGCGTGCGATTGCGGATGAAGACCGGCTTGCCGCGCCATTTCACCGTGACGATCTGGCCCGGCTTGATCGCCGAGACATCGACCTCCAGGGAGGCCAGCGCCAGGGCGGAGGCGTCGGGGTTCATCTGGGCGATGAAGGGCCAGGCCAGCGACGCGGCGCCGACCGCGCCGGCGGCGCCGGTCGCGATGTAGAGAAAGTCGCGGCGGGTCGGTTCTGCCGTGTGGGTGTTAGCCAAGATCGGATCCTCTCGAACATGCGGCCGACCCGTCTCGCCGTTCCGCCCCGTTCGACCCGCCTCTGCCGCGACAACCGCGCGACCGGGTGCCCGGAAGGCGGTTCTTCGGAAGAAGGCGGACGGGCGCAGGCGGGCGCCGAGATCGGCAGGAAACGGCGTGCCTTGGCGCAGCTTCGGCCGGTCGCGCGGTGTTTTGGCACTACTTCCGAAGATTGTCCAGCACGCCGAAAGCAGCAATCGGCCGGATTTACGACCACGTCGCGGCACCGCAACATGAAAGCCTAAATCCCGACAGCCATTGACGAATGCCAGGACATCGGCATGCCTGTCCGCATTCGGAGACGACCCCATGCGCCTTGTCCTCTACCAGCCCGACATCCCACAGAATACGGGTTCGATTCTGCGCCTCGCCGCCTGTCTCGGCGTTGCGGTGGATCTCATCGAGCCGGCCGGCTTCGTCATTACCGACAAGGGCTTGCGTCGCGCCGGGCTGGACTATCTGCCGGCCGCGACGTTGACCCGCCACGACAGCTTTGCAGCCTTCGAGGCCTGGCGCCGGCAGGCCGGCGGACGCCTCGTCCTGGTCACCACCCGCGCCGCCATGCCCTATACCGAATTCGCGTATCGGCCCGGCGATTGGCTCATGCTCGGCCGGGAATCGGCCGGGGTGCCGGATGCCGTGCACGATCTGGCCGAGGCGCGGGTCGTCATCCCGATGATCCCCGGCATGCGCTCGGTCAATGTCGCGGTGGCTGCCGGCATGATTCTGAGCGAGGCCCTGCGCCAGACAGGCGGCTTTCCCGCAACCGGCCCGGCGGAGTAGTGTCGGCGGCGGCCCGCCGTCGCGCGCCGTTCCCGCCCGAGCCCGCAAGAGGTCGTCCTTGTCCCTGCCCGCCACTATCGAGACCGAAAAAACGATTGCCCGCGCCTGGTTCGAGACCCTGCGCGACCGCATTTGCGCGGCCTTCGAAGAGATCGAGGACACATTCGACGGCCCGTTCGCCGCTGGCGCGCACGCGCCGGCCGGCCGCTTCGAGCGCACGCCCTGGCAGCGCACCGACCACAGCGGCCAGGACGGCGGCGGCGGCGTGATGTCGATCATGAAGGGCCGCGTCTTCGAAAAGGTCGGCGTGCACTGCTCGACCGTGCATGGCGAGTTCAGCCCGGAATTCCGCAGCCAGGTCCCCGGTGCCGCCGAGGACCCGCGCTTCTGGGCCAGCGGCATCTCGCTGATCGCGCATCTGCACAACCCGAATGTCCCGGCCGTCCACATGAACACCCGCATGGTCGTGACGACCCGGCGCTGGTTCGGCGGCGGCGCGGATCTGACGCCGGTGCTCGACCGGCGGCGGACCCAGGACGATCCCGACACGATCGCCTTCCATGCCGCCATGGAGGCCGCCTGCCAGGCCCACGGCGCCGACTATCCGCGCTACAAGGCCTGGTGCGACGAATACTTCTTCCTGAAGCACCGCAACGAGATGCGCGGCATCGGCGGCATCTTCTACGACTATCTCGACGGCAGCGGCTTCGCGCAGGACCTCGCCTTCACGCAGGCGGTCGGAGAAGCCTTCCTGGGCATCTACCCGGACCTGGTCCGGCGCAACATGGGCACGCCTTGGACCGAGGCCGACCGGGAGGAGCAGCTCGTCCGGCGCGGCCGCTACGTCGAATTCAACCTGCTCTACGACCGCGGCACGATCTTCGGCCTGAAGACCGGCGGCAATGTCGATTCGATCCTCTCCTCGATGCCGCCCGTGGTGAAGTGGCCCTGATCATGCGGGAAAACCCGCAGTCGCTTCAGGCGCAACGGGAATCAGCTAGGCTGACGCATTCCTTCGATGGAGGTTTTCCATGTCCGACCCCCTGTTTTCCCCCGGCGATGTCGTCTCCCTGCGCTCCGGCGGCCCTGCCATGACGGTGACCAAGGTGACCGCCACAGAGATCACCTGCCTGTGGTTCGCGGAAACCGACCAGACGCTTCGCACCGGCACGGTTCCGCCGATCGCGCTCGCTCTGATCGAGTCCGATGACGAGATCGAAGACGCCGACGACGAGATCGAAGACGACGACGACTGAGGACGCGCCGGCCCGCACGGTCCGCCGCCCGGCACCGGGCGGGCGTTGTTCGGGCCGGTCCGGCATGCAAGGATCGTCGAGGTCCCCGGCCGATCGGGGTCCGTGCAGCCGGAGCCTGCCATGAGACCCGCCGCTCTCTTCATCGCGCTCGGCCTGGCCGCGGCCTCGGCGACATCGGCCGCCGCCTGGTGGGATGCCGGCCACATGCAGATCGCGGCGCTGGCCTGGGAGCGGCTCGACGAGCCGGTTCGGGCCAAGGTCGACGCGCTGCTGCGGGTCAATGCCGAGCAGTACCGGCTCTGGTCTGCCGGCGCGCCCGACGAAGCCACGGGCCGGCAATATGCCTTCATCCGCGCCTCGGTCTGGGCCGACGAGATCAAGGACACGCCCGGCTACGACGCCCGCGACGACAAGGTCGACGGGCCGGAAGCCGGCCGCAACGTCGGCTGGGGCGACAAGCTCCCGCACGCCTACTGGCATTTCAAGGATATCGGCTTCAGCGAGGACGGCACGCCGGCCGTGCATGCCGATCCGGTCGACGCGGCCTCCCAGATCAAGCTGCTCTCCGCCGCGCTGGCGCACAACTCGGGCGCGACGGACGATGTCCGCTCCTACGACCTGGTCTGGCTGATCCATCTCGTCGCCGATGCCCACCAACCGCTGCATGCGGTGGCACGCAGTTCCGTCCTGCGGCCGGGCGGTGATGCCGGGGGCAATTTCGTCGAGGTGCAGCCGGCGACCGGCGAGATCATCCCGCTGCATGCCTATTGGGACCGCCTGCTCGGCACCGGCTCGACGCCGCGCCAGGCCGTCAAGGACGCGATCGGCCGTGACCCGGCCGGCACCGACCCGAAGCGCGTGCGATCGTCGGCAAGCCTCCTGCCCCAGCCCGATCGCGCCCGCGCCGCCGTCGCCGACCCGGATGCCTGGTTCGCCGAGAGCGCCGCGCTCGCCCGCCGTTACGCCTATGCCGAGCCGGTCCGTTCCGGAGAAGGCCCGATCCGCCTCGACCGGGACTATGAGACCGCGGCCCGCTCGGTCGCACGGCAGCAGGCGGCCGTGGCCGGTGCGCGCCTCGCCAACCTGATCAACGCGGCTTTGCGATAGCAGCGCGTCGGACAGGCCGCTATCCGGTCTCCGCCCTGGCTTGCGCCTGTCAGCCGGTGACCGCGATCACGGTCGCGCCGGTCGCCTCCACCAATTGGGCGGGTGCGATCGCGAACACCGCCTTCGGGCTGCCGGCGGCGGCCCAGACCGTCTCGAAGGCGAGCAGGTCGCGGTCGAGATAGGTGGTCATCGGCGTCTCGTGGCCGATCGGGGCGACGCCGCCGATCGCGAAGCCGGTGGTGGTCCGGACATAGCTGGCATCGGGGCGTTCCAGCGCCTCGCCGATCGCCGCCCGGACGCCCGTCTCATCGACCCGGTTGGCGCCCGAGACGAGCAGCAGCAGCGGACGACGCGTCTCGGCACCGACGAAGACCAGCGACTTGACGATCTGGCCGACAGCACAGCCGCAGGCCGCCGCGGCATCCTCGGCGGTGCGGGTCGATCCCGGCATCTCGACGATCTCGACCGCCAGACCGAGATCGGTCGCGGCAAGGCGGACCCGATCGATTCCGCTCAGCTTTTCCGCCATTGTCCCTGCGTCTCCCGTTTCCCGCCGTCTGCGGATGGCACCCGGCCGGCTTGCTGGTAGGATATCGGCGTCCATCGCCGCAAGCCCGATCGACGGGTTGCGGCCATGCCGGAGCACTTGGAGCCGTTCGAGATGGCCGATGCCGATCCCTCAAGCCGCCCGGCCGGGACCGTCCGCAGCCTGCAGGAGGCGATCCGGCGGGTCCAAGAGGTCGCCACCGCGAAGGCCGACAGCCTTGCAGACCTCGCCGCCACCGAGCGCGCCCGTCTGCACTTGCTGGCCGAGGCGCTGGCCGACGTGGTCCGGGACATCCCGCCGGAGGTGGATTTCTTCATCCTGGCGATCTCGCCGGCCGACCCGCCGCGCCTGTGGATCGACATGACCAGCCACGTCGCCCTGGCGCGCGACCGGCGCACCTACCGCTTCGTGAAGGATACCCGGCTCGGCCGCGTGGTGCTGCGCGAGACCCCCGTGCTCGACCGGATGGCCGATGCGGTCACCGACTACATCGCCGAGCGGCTGATCGAGCGCGAGCGGGCTTTCGAGGCCGACTGGCTGCTGGCCCGGCGGGGCAGCGGGCACGGCGCCCAGGCCGTCCCATACCCTGCGGAGGCGGCACCGCCCGCGGCGCCCGGGCCCCTGCCCGGCCGCCTGTCGACATTCGCCGCCTTCGCGGCGGGCCTCGCGCTCGGCATCGCGGCCCTGCTCGCCTTCGCGATCCTGCGTTCGGGCTGACCGTTGGCCGGAGGTCGGGCCGGACCCCGGCCGCCCGGCGTCAGTTGCCGGGCCGCAGGGTCCGGCGCGCGATCTCGCCGGCCTGGCTCGCCCCCGGTGCGAAGCCGCGCTCGACATGGGTCAGCGTCCAATCGCCCGGACCGCCCTCGACGGTGAAATGGTTCCAGCCGGCGCCGCGCCGGTCGGCTCGCGGCGAGGCCGAGGCCGACGGCACGCCGACGACCGGCACGCCGCCGGTCGGCCCGTCGATGAAGCCGACGGTGCCCTTGTGGGTATGGCCATGCAGAACCAGTTCGGCGCCGGCCTCGCGCACGATCCGGCGAAACCGTTCGGCGCCGATCAGCCGGGCCGCCCACGGCGCCGCGCCGCGGATCGGGGGATGGTGGATCATCACGCAGCGGAACAGCCCCTCGCGGCCGAGCGTCTCCAGGAGTTCGGCCAGCCGCATGCCCTGGCTCACGTCGAAAGTGCCGGTGGCCATGAACGGGCCGGTTGCCTTGGCCGAGGAGACGCCGACGAAGGCGACCGGGCCGCGCCGTCGGACATAGGGAAAGCGGACATGCTCGCTGCCGTCGCCGCTCATGAACGCCCCCCAGACCTCGGTCGCCTGTTTCAGGGCGGTGCGCACATAGGCGTCGTGGTTGCCCGGCACCACGGATACGTCGGCGGCGGCGCCGAGCGACATCAGCCAGGCGCGCGCCGAATGGACCTCGGCATCGAGCGCGATGTTGACCAGATCGCCGGTCACGCAGACATGCCCGGGCGCATGGGCGCGCATGTCGGCGACCAGATCGTCGAGCACGGTCGGCCGCATGGCGCCGCGCCCGCGGTTGAGCCGCCAGTTGAGATAGCCGAGCACCCGCTTGGACATCAGTTCGCGCAGGCGGACGTCGGGCAGCGGGCCGAGATGGGGATCGGACAGATGGGCGAAGGAATACATGAGCCTCGCGCGGGGCTGGTCGGGAACCCGGTCCGCGAAACGGCCGGACCGCCGGTCGGGTTCCTGTCGGCGGCGCGACCGCTTTAGCCCATGCCGGCTTCCGAGGAAACGCCAGACATGCAAAAAGCGGCCAGCGCCGGACAGAACCCGGCGACGGCCTCGCTAGCCAACTTCATGCCGACCGGGAGATCCCGACGCCCGCCCGCGACCGCCGGTCCGCAAGCCGCGACCGCCCGGACGCGATCCGGCTCCGGTGTCCAGGCCGGTTCAGTTGTTCGGGAAGGTGCGCAGCGTCGCGACGACGCGCGGATTGGTCCAATCGACCGCAGGCGCCCAGGAAAAGCTTTCGATCCGGAACATCCGGCGCAGAACGGCGAACATGACAGGTCCTCAATGCGGACGGCTTCACTGCCGCCAGGGGCGGACCGCCGTCTCGTGACCGCCCGCGGCGGCCATCCGTTGTGCATTGCACACGCCATCAAATAGGCAGAAGCACAGCAAAACGGCAGCCCTCCGCCTGGCAATGCCGCCATGCAGTCGCCACATGGCGGCGGCGGGACGGCAACGTCCACGGGTTCCCGAGCGCAAGAAGACTTCATGAACCGGATTCGGCTAGATTGGCGGCCGACAGGAGACCACCGAGCGTGCTGAATCACCTGAAGCCGATCGTGCGGCGTACCGTGACCTGGTCGGGCCTCGTCACCCGTCCGGTGACGCTGGGCGTGCGCGGCTTCGTGGTCGACGGGCAGCGCCGCATCTTCCTGGTCAGACACGGCTATCTGCCCGGCTGGTACCTGCCGGGCGGCGGCGTCGATCCGGGCGAGAGCGCCGGCCGCGCCCTGGTGCGGGAGCTGGAGGAGGAAGGCGGCATCCGGGTCGAGGAGAGCCGCATCTTCGGCCTCTATCTGAACAGCCGGACGTCGCGGCGCGACCATGTGGCGCTGTTCGTGGTCGACGCCTTCACGATGACCCCGTCCCCCTTCGTGCCCAATGCGGAGATCCGCGAGGTCGGCTTCTTTCCGCTCGACGCCCTGCCGGAGGGGACCACCGGGGCAACCCGGCGGCGCATCGCCGAGGTGGTCGAAGGCACCCCGCGCGCCGACATCTGGTAGGCAGCGTTTCGCCCTCAAGCCGATCGGCGCCCTTGAACCACCGTGCCGCTCATGCTAGCGACAAAATGCCTGCATGGCGGGATCGGGACAGCCGATCTTCTGCCGGCAGGCATTGCGGACCCGGCACAGGGTCAACGGGAGCGGATCGTGCGGTTCGGCATGGCGCAGCGACGACGAGGCGAACGACGTGGAGCGATCCACGCCGCCGGCCCGCGCGCCCAATCCTGATCCCGACGCCTCCGCCATCGGCAGCAGTGCGGTCCAGGGGTTCCGGTTCGAGCGCGGGCATCGATGCCCGCCTGACCGACGACGATACCGGACCCATGCTGATGCACGCGCCCCTCTATTTGATTCGCCCTGAACTGCCCGAAGACGATGCCGCGATCGAGGATCTGCACGAGATCGGCTTCGGCCCCGGCCGCTTCGCCAAGACGGCCTTCCGGCTGCGCGAAGGCGTGCCGGCCGACCCGGATCTGTCGCTAGTCGCCCTGGTCGGCGGTCGCGTCGCGGGGTCCGTGCGGCTGACGCCGATCCGGATCGGCGCGGATCCGGCACTCCTGCTCGGCCCGTTGGCCGTCCATCCGGATTTCGGCAACCGTGGGATCGGCCGTGCCCTGGTCCGGACCTCGCTGGAGGCTGCGGCCCGGCTCGGCCACACCATGGTCCTTCTGGTTGGCGACGAGCCCTATTACGGGCCGCTGGGCTTCCACCACGTCCCCCCGGAGCGGGTGCAGCTGCCGGGCCCGGTCGATACAAGGCGCGTCCTCATCGCCGAACTCAGACCGGGTGCCCACGCCCAAGCCCAAGGCCCCGCCAAGAACTGGCGCTGGGGGTGAGGGATGGTCGGTGCGCGTCGCGCGCCGATCGATCGCATCGCGATCGAAATCCCGAACGCACCCGAGCCCAAGCGAGGGGGCAGGACGAGGGATGGTCGGTGCGCGTCGCGCGCCGATCGATCGCATCGCGATCGAAATCCCGAACGCACACGAGCGCGAGCGAGGGGGCCGGACCAGGGATGGTCGGTGCACATCGCGCGCCGATCGATCGCACCTCGATCGAAATCCCGAACGCCGGCGAACCGGCATGCACCCCGGACGCCGACTACCGCCCTTCCCGCCACCACAGCAACGAGACCGCGCCGAGCAGCAGGGCGAGACCGAGCAAACCGGTGAAGAAGCCGTAGCGGTCGACCCCCTTGAGGACGCTGGCATTGGTCTGCTTCAGGCCGATCCAGTCGCTGCCCGACAGGGTGACGCCGGCGCGGAGCGGCAGCACGCGCGGCGTGACCACTTGGTCGCCGCTCGGCACCAGCCGGCGCACGCCGCCGCCGGTCGACTGGGCCAGCGCCTCGGTCGGCCGGGCACTCGACAGCACATCGGTGAATTCGCGCGGATTGGGCGGGCCGATATGGGCGAGCGCGGTGCGCTCGCCGTCGGTGACGCGCCACAGGCCTAGTTCGCGCGCCGGCGTCTGGGTGCGCCAGAGGCCCGGCTCGGATTGTTCGAGCTTGGCGTCCAGCGTCTCGCCGGTCGGCTTGGTGATGGTCACCGGCTTGACCTCGGCGCCCAGCGTTTGGCGCTCCACGACCAGATCGCGGCCGCGCTGGACGAGCCGCAGGGCCTCCTCCTCGAGATCCGGCTCCTTCATCAGCCAGTGAGCCAATCGGCGCAGCAGCGGACCGTGCGGCCCGCCGCCCTCGTATCCGCGCGCCCACAGCCAGACATGGTCGGACAGCAGCAGCCCGACCCGTCCGGCGCCTTCGCGCGACAGGATCAGCGCCGGCTTGTCGTTGATGCCGGTCATCACCGCGGTGCCGCTCGACGGCGTCGCCTCGATCAGGCGGAACCAGCGGCTCCATTGCGGCGGGTCGGAGGCCCCGCCCGGCAGGGCGCGGGTGACCGGATGGCGCTGGCCGACCGCGCTGACCTTCGGGATGAACGGTTCCTCGCGCACCACGCCGTTCGGCTCGGCCGGCAGCACGCTGGCCAGCGGGGTGCGGAACAGGCTGCCGGCGCCGGCCGGGTCGGGACCCGAGGCGACCAGCACGGCGCCACCCTCGCGCACGTAGCGGGCGATGTTGTCGAAATAGATCGACGGCAGGATGCCGCGGCGCTGGTAGCGGTCGAAGATGATCAGGTCGAAATCCTTGATCTTCTCCTGAAACAGCTCGCGCGTCGGGAAGGCGATCAGCGACAGCTCGTGGATCGGCGTGCCGTCCTGCTTCTCCGGGGGACGCAGGATGGTGAAATGGACGAGATCGACCGAGGCGTCGGACTTGAGCAGGTTGCGCCAGGTCCGCTCGCCGGCATGCGGCTCGCCGGAGACCAGGAGCACGCGGAGATTCTCGCGGATGCCCTCGATGGTGCTGACCGCGCGGTTGTTGACCGTGGTCAGTTCGTCGGCGATGGCCTCGGCCTCGATCTCGACGATGTTGTCGCCGGCATGGGTGATCTTGACCGAGGCGGTCGCGACCTGGCCGGGCGTGACCTGCTGCACCGCGACGGTCTCGCCGTCGCGCCGGATCGTCACCTTGACCCGCCCGCCCGGCGGCACCGCGCCCGAATCGATCACCCGGTAGGCGAGCTTCTGCTCGGCGCCGACGAGGCCGAAGCGCGGCGCGGTGGTGACCACCACGCGCCGGTCGATCTCGCGCTCGCGGCCGGACAGCAGCACATGGAGAGGGGCGTCGAAGCCGAGCGCGCCCTTGTCCTTGGGCACGTCGTGGACCTGGCCGTCGGTCAGCATGACGACGCCGCCGATCCGCTCGGGCGGCACGTCCGAGAACGCCTGGCCGAGTGCCTGGAACAGGCGTGTGCCGTCGGCCCCGGCGCCGTCGCGATCGCTGCCGACCTCGACCTCGCGCAGTTCGAAGCCCTTGAGTGCGCCGATCTGGCGGGCCAGCACTGCGCGCGCCTGTTCGGTCTCGCGGGTGCGCGTGCCCAGCGCCTGGCTCTGGCTCTTGTCGACCACCAGCGCGACCACGCTCGGCAGCGGCTCGCGGTCCT
Source organism: Prosthecodimorpha staleyi (assembly GCF_018729455.1). NCBI lineage: Bacteria > Pseudomonadati > Pseudomonadota > Alphaproteobacteria > Hyphomicrobiales > Ancalomicrobiaceae > Prosthecodimorpha > Prosthecodimorpha staleyi. The sequence continues at coordinate 619,043 of NZ_JAHHZF010000002.1, forward strand.
CGCGCTGGAAGACCGGGTTGATCAGGGCGAGCACCAGTGCCGCCACCGCGCCGACGCGCAGCCAGCCGCCGCGCAGGCCGGCCAGGATCGAGACCAGCGCGAGCGCGCCGGCGCCGAGCCCGAGAAGCGCGATCAGCCAGAGCGGCATGAGCGGCGCGGCATCGAAGGACCAGCTCATCGGGCGCAATCCTCCCGCGGCGGACCGGACGGATGGGGCACGACCGTGGGCAGGGTCACTGGCCGAGCCTTTCCAGCAGTGCCGGGATATGGACCTGGTCGGCCTTGTAGTTCCCGGTCAGCGTGTACATGACGATATTGACCCCGACCCGGAAGGCGATCTCGCGCTGGCGCGGATCGTTCGGCACGGTCGGCAGGAAGAAGTCGCCGCTTTCGGTCAGCGCCCAGGCGCCGGCAAGATCGTTGCCGGTGATCATGATCGGCGAGACGCCGTCGCCCGGACGCACCGGGCGTTCGGCCGCCTGTGCGGGATCCTGCGGCGGCGTCGCCTCCACCCAGAGCGGGCCGCCGTCGAAGCGGCCGGGGAAATCCTGCAGGAGGTAGAAGGATTTGGTCAGGACGTGGTCGGTCGGCACCGGCTCCAGATCGGGAATGTCCAGGCCGGTCAGGATGCGCCGCAGCGCCTCGTTGGCGGGCGACGTGCGGCCGGTGCCGCGCAGGACGCCGGCATTGATGGTATCGCGGGTGTCGAACAGGATGGTTCCGCCATTCTTCATGAAGGCGTCGACCCGGGTGATCACCTTGGAGTCCGGGCGCGCGGCGCCGGCATCGACCGGCCAGTAGAGCAGCGGGAAGAAGGCCAGTTCGTCACGGGTCAGGTCGACGCCGACCGGCGTGGCCGGCTCCAGGGCGGTCCGGTCGGCGAGCACCCGCGACAGGCCTTCCAGTCCGCGGCGCGAGACTTCATCGATCTCGGCATTGCCGGTGACCACATAGGCGAGCCGTGTGCCGAGGGCCGCATCCCGCTCGAACTTCTCGCGCGCCGCATCGGCCGCGACCGCGCTGCCGGACAGTACCGCCAGCAGCGTCACGGCGGCGACGGCGAGGATCGTTGCGGCGACCGCCGGCCGGCGCGCAAGGCGGCCGGCGAGATAGAGAACCGCAAGGCCGTCGAGCAAGAGCAGCAGGAGCGCCGCCGCGAAGGCGAAGGGCTTCAGGTCGCGCGGGCCGCCGGCCGCGTAGACTTCGACCCGGGCGGTGGGAACGGCCGAGAGATCGAGCGCGGCGATCCTGTCGCCCGCCCGCATCAGATTCAGTGCCACGAAGGCCTCCTCGGTTCCGTAGAGCCCCGGCGGGTGTTCGCGTCCGACCTCCAGGTCGCGCCGACCCTCCGGGATCGGCTTGGCGTCGGCGCCGGGCAGCACCGGACGGCCGTAGCCGTCGAGCAGGCGCAGCGGCGCGAGCAGAACCGGTCCCGCAGCGGCGCGGTTGCCGGCCTCGGCGGCCTCCTGGCCGGTCCCGGCGCCGCCGGCCTCGGTCTTGCCGGTGCTGGCCGACGAATAGGCGACGACCCGGCGCAGCATCTCGATGAAGCTGCCGGACAACGGCAGGTTCGACCAGCCGGTATCGGCGGTGACGTGGAACAGGATCAGCCAGCCCTTGCCGAGCCGGGTCGCGGTGACCAGCGGCGTGCCGTCGGTCAGGCTGGCCCAGGTCTTCTGCGCGAGGTCGGGATGCGGTTCGGCCAGTACCTGGCGGGTCACGGTCACGTCGCGCGGCACGTCGAGGCCGGCGAAGGGGCCGGTCTGGCTGAAGCTGCCGAGCGCCTGCGGCTGCGACCACGACAGGGCGCCGCCGAGCGTGCGCCCGCCCTGGCGAAGCGCCACCGGCACCAGCCGGTCGCCGCCCTTGACGGCGGCGAGCCGCGGTCCGGCGAAGCGGACCAGCACGCCGCCATTGGCGACCCAGTCCTCGGTCACCTTCTCGGCATCGCCGACGATGGTGCCGATGTCGGCGGTCATGATGACCGACACGTTCTGGCGCACGAGATCGCGGATCGCCTGGGCGGTGTCAGTGGCGCGCGGCTCGCGCACCTCGGCAAAGGGCGCCAGCGCGCGGGTCAGGTAGTGGACCGGGGAGAGCAGCGGCTGCGCGGCATCGGCGCTCGCGCCCGACAACAGGCCGACTGCGCGCCGGCGCCAGCGTTCGTCGAGCAGTTGCACGGCGGCGGCATGGCCGGCGCCCTCGATCTCGACGCGGGCGATGTCGTTCCTGAGTTCGATCGGCAGGTCGAAGCTCGCCGTCGTCGCCCCCTCCCCGGCCGCGAAGCCGAACGGGACTTCGGCGACGACGCGGCCCTTCGGATCGAGCGCGCGGACGAGGCCGCCGCGCGGGCCCGCCGTGTCGGCGCGCAGCAGCGTCGCGGTCAGGGCCTTGAGTTGGTTCTCGGTCTCGCCGAGCGCGAGCGGCAGCATGGTGCCGCCGGCATAGACGGTGATCGGCGTCGCCCCGGCAAATCCCTGCAGGTCGGCCGCGAAGCGCGTGCCGGACTGGTGGTCGAGGCCGTCGGACAGCCAGATGACCGAGCCCGGCGCGGTCTTCTCGGCGCTCTTGCGCAGGGACGGCAGCAGGGCGGCGCGATCGGGCTGCCAGGGCCGCGGCTCCAACGCGGCGAGCCGGTTGCGCGCCTCACCGACGGCGCTGGGGTCGAGCGGCTGGCTGGTGCCCTCGGCGGTCGCTATCAGGGCGACGGGGCGGCCGGCATCGGCGGCCTGGGCGATCAGCCGGTCGGCGACCGAGCGGATCGAACCCCAGCGGTCGGCCGAGCCCCAGCCGTTGTCGATGACCAGCCAGAGCGGACCGCTGCCGCCGTCGCTGCGTGCGAGCGGACGCCAGACCGGGCCGGCCAGCGCCATGATCACCAGGGCGGCGAGCAGGAGCCGCAGGAGCGTCAGCCACCAGGGGCTCCGGTTCGGGGTCTCCTCGCGCTTGATGATGTCGAACAGGAGCCGCGTCGGCGGGAAGGCGATCTCCTGCGGACGCGGCGGGGTCAGGCGCAACAGCCACCAGATCGCCGGCAGCAGGATGAGCGCGCCGAGCATCAGGGGGGCGGTGAAGCCGAGCGGCAGGAGGCCCATCACGAGGCGACCTCCAGGGTCGAGACCGAGCCGCCGGCCTTCACGTTGCCGGCGCCGCGCGCCGAGGCCGACAGGCGGCCGTGCAGCGCCAGCAGCGGTTCGGCGGCGGAGCGGTCGGTATGGTGGATCAGGTAGGTCCAGCCGAGCCGCGCGGCGAGCCGGCGCAACTGGTCGCGGTGCGCGGCCAGCCGGTCGCGATAGGCGGCCTGCCAGTCTTCGGCCCGGCCGGCGACGATGCGTGCGCCGGTCTCCGGATCGCGGAACTCCGTCCGGCCGGCAAACGGGAAGGTCTCCTCGACCGGATCCATCACCTGGACCAGATGGCCGCGCGCGCCCGATCCGGCGATGCGGGTCAGCACCGCCGTGGTGGTTTCGATGGGATCGAGGAAATCGCCGACCAGGACGAGATCGGAGAAGCGGCGGATCGGATGGCTGTCCGGGAAGGCCTCGCGACCCGACAGATGGGTCAGCGCCGCCGCGGCGCGTTCGGCCGCGGCGCGGTGCGGCGTCGGGCGCAGCAGGCCGGGCACGCCGACGCGTTCGCCGCCGCGGGCGAGCAGGTCGGCGACGGCGAGCAGCAGCACGACCGCCCGGTCGCGCTTGGTCACGGGGGCCAGGCGGGACTGGAAGTCCATCGAGGGCGACAGATCCGGCCACAGCCAGACCGTATGGGCGCTCTCCCATTCGCGCTCGCGAACATAGAGATGATCGTCGCGCGCGGAGCGCCGCCAGTCGATCCGGCCGACCGATTCGCCGGCCGTGAAGGGCCGGAACTGCCAGAAGGTCTCACCCGGCCCGGCCTGCCGGCGGCCGTGCCAGCCGGCCGCCACGGTGGCGGCGACGCGACGGGCCTCAACGAGCAGATCCGGCAGGGCCGAGGACAGGCTCTTCGCCGTCTTGACCAGTCCGAGACCGTTCCTGTCCGCCACACCGGATCCCTTCATCCTGTCGCTCAACCGATCCGAGCCCTCGCCTTGCCGATCAATTGGGCGATCGTCATGCCGTCCGCCCGGGCCGCGAAGGTCAGCGCCATGCGGTGCTGCAGCACCGGTTCGGCGAGCGCCTGGACATCGTCCAGCGACGGCGCGAGCCGGCCGTCAAGCAGTGCGCGGGCGCGCACCGTCAGCATCAGCGCCTGGCTGGCGCGCGGGCCGGGACCCCAGGCGATATGGCGGGTGATGTCGTCGGTCTCTTCCATCGGCCGGCAGGAGCGGACCAGTTCGAGGATGCCCTCGACCACCGTCTCGCCGACCGGCATGCGCCGGACCAGCGCCTGCATCGCGGCCAGCCGCTCGGCGGAGAGGACCGCGGCGGCGCGCGCCTCGCCGGCGCCGGTCGTCTCCAGGAGGATGCGCCGCTCGGAGGCGAGGTCGGGATAGTGCACGTCGATCTGCATCAGGAAGCGGTCGAGCTGGGCTTCGGGCAGCGGATAGGTGCCCTCCTGCTCGAGCGGATTCTGCGTCGCCAGCACATGGAACGGGCGCGGCAGGTCGTGGCGCTGGCCGGCGACCGTGACGTGATATTCCTGCATCGCCTGCAGGAGCGCCGACTGCGTGCGCGGGCTGGCGCGGTTGATCTCGTCGGCCATCAGAAGCTGGGCGAAGACCGGGCCGCGGATGAAGCGGAACGAGCGCGAGCCGTCGCCCGCCTGGTCGAGCACTTCGGAGCCGACGATGTCGGAGGGCATCAGGTCGGGGGTGAACTGGATGCGACGGGCATCGAGCCCGAGCACGGTGCCGAGGGTCTCGACCAGCTTGGTCTTGGCGAGACCGGGCACGCCGACCAGCAGGCCGTGGCCGCCGGACAGGATCGTCACCAGCGAACGCTCGACCACGCTCTCCTGGCCGAAAATCACCTCGCCGACGCCGGCCTTGACCCGAGCGAGCGTCTCGACCGCACCTTCCGCCTCGGCGATGATCGCCTTGTCGTCGACCTTGACCATCTCGTTCATCGCACTCATGCGGCCGGAACCTCTCTTGTCACGCCGGGATCGCCCTTACCCCGAGTCCGCCTGCCGAACCCGATCTTGGCAGGAAGCCCGGTGTTGCGCACCCGGATATTCCACGCCGCCCCGGCTGCGTCGTCGCAGGGACGCTGCGGGGGCTGGCCCTCGGCGATCGTCCCATGACCGGATCACATGGATCAACAGTGGACAAATCAAGGCCGAAGCCCCAACTGGCTGGAACGGCCGGGTTCCATGCCGGGCCTGGGTCCAGGGAACCCGCAGCGATGGATAACGGCAAAGTGATGGGAGGGCTGGAGGCGCTGATCGCCCGCGCCGGGCAGATCCGCGGCACGCCGCCGGTCGAGTGCTGGAATCCGCCCTTCTGCGGCGACATCGACATGCGCATCGCCGCCGACGGCACCTGGTTCTACATGGGCACCCCGATCGGCCGGGAAGCGCTGGTGCGCCTGTTCGCCTCCGTGCTGCGCCGCGACGAGGACGGCCGCACCTATCTGGTCACGCCGGTCGAGAAATGCGGCATCCGCGTCGACGACGCACCCTTCCTGGCCGTGGAGATGCAGGCGGTGGGCGAGGATGCGGACCAGAAGCTCGTCTTCCGCACCAATGTCGGCGACATCGTCGAGGCCGGGCCGGAGCATCCGCTGCGTTTCGAGATCGATGCCGCCAACCACGGCCTCAGGCCCTATCTGCATGTCCGCGGCCGGCTGGAGGCGCGGCTCGCCCGCGCGGTGATGTATGAACTGGTCGCCGCCGGCACCGAGGCTCCGGTCGACGGCGAGCCCTGGTTCGGGGTCTGGTCGACCGGCCGATTCTTCCCCATTCTCCCAGCCGCCGAGGCGATGAGCCTCGGCTGATCTCATGAGTTTCCGGGGCGAGCCGCCTCGGCCGATCCGGACGCCGCCCTTGCCCCTTCCCCTCGCTTCCGATCCGCTCGACGCGTCCGCCGTCGCCGCCTCGCCCTTCGCCCCGCAGCGCTTCCGCGCCGTCGCCGAGCCGCGCCTGACGCTCGACCCCGACGCGGTCTATGCGGGCGAGCCGACCGGCGACGACTGGCTGAACCCGGATGGACGCCTCTTCGAGCCGCAACCGCGGCTGCGCGATGCGGCGGTGCTGGTGCCGATCGTGGCGCGCGAGCCGGAGGCGAGCGTGATCCTGACGCGCCGCACCGACCATCTCTCCTCCCATGCCGGGCAGATCGCCTTTCCGGGCGGTAAGATCGACCCGACCGACGCCTCGCCGGCCGAGGCCGCCTTGCGCGAGGCCGAGGAGGAGATCGGGCTCGATCGCGGCCTCGTCGAGATGCTCGGCTACGCTGCGCCCTATCACACGCGCTCGGGCTTCCGCATCCTGCCGGTTCTGGCGATGATCCGGCCCGGCTACCGGGCCACGCCCAACCCGAACGAGGTCGCGGATGTCTTCGAGGTGCCGCTCGGATTTCTGATGAACCCGGACAATCACCGCATCAATTTTCGCGAAGCCCCGTCCGGGCGGCGATATTTCTATGAAATGCCCTATGGCGATCACTATATATGGGGCGTCACGGCCGGCATCCTGCGCCGCATATACGAGAGGCTCTACATCTGATGCTGCGCCAAGTACTGATAGAACTCAGTCTGTTTCTGACGCCCTTCGTGGTCTGGGCCGCCTACGCCAAGGCGCGCGGGCAGGTCGGCGAGAACGGACTTCTGGCCGCAGCCCCGGTGGCCTGGCTGGTCCTGTCCGGTCTGGTCCTGGTCGCGATCGGGCTTGCGGGCCTCGCCCTGCTCGACGACAGCGGCCATGCCGGCCTCGACGGGCGCTACATTCCGACCCACATGGAAAACGGGGAACTGGTGCCGGGCCGGTTCGACACGAAGTGACCGCTTCGATCGCCGGGGCCGGATGGCTCGTCGACCCGCGCCTGCAGCGCCTGTTCCGGGCGATCGCGCGCGACGGCGACGAGGCGCTGGCGGTCGGCGGCGCCGTCCGCAACACGCTGATGGGACTGCCGGTCAACGACGTCGATATCGCCACGACCGCCGCCCCGCCGATCGTCATGGCACGCGCCGAACGCGCCGGGTTGAAGCCGGTGCCGACCGGCATCGATCACGGCACCGTCACGGTGGTGGTCGACGGTCACCCCTTCGAGGTCACCACGCTGCGCGAGGACATCGAGACCCACGGTCGCCACGCGACCGTGCGCTTCGGCCGCGACTGGGCCGCCGACGCCCTGCGGCGCGACTTCACCATGAACGCGCTCTATGCGGCACCGGACGGCCGCGTCCGCGATCTGGTCGGCGGCATCGAGGATTGCCTCGCGCGCCGGGTCCGCTTCATCGGCCGGCCTGAGGACCGCATCCGCGAGGACTATCTGCGCATCCTGCGCTTCTTCCGCTTCCACGCCGCCTATGGGCATGGCGCCCCCGATGCCGCCGGCCTGGCGGCCTGCATTAGGGCACGCGACGGGCTCGACCGGCTCTCCGCCGAGCGGATCGGGCAGGAGACCGCCAAGCTGGTCGTTGCCGCCGGAGCCCCCGAGACGGCGGCGATCATGAGCGATTGCGGCCTGTTGCAGCGGGTGCTCGGTGGGGCCGCCGACCTCGCCGGCTTCGCACGGCTGCATGGCGTCGCGCGCGACGCCGTGGTGGCGCCCGCAGGCAAGGCCGACTGGCCGCTGTTCCTGGCCGGTCTCGCGGTCTGGACCGAGACCGATGCGCCGCGCCTTGCCGACCGCCTGCGCCTGCCGGGCGCGGCGCGCGACCGCATGGCGCTCGCCGTGACGATGGCACGCTCGGTCGGCTCCGGTTTCGACGACATGGCGGCCCGGCGGCTGCTCTACCGGGCCGGGGAGATCGGTCACCGCGACGCGCTGGCCCTTGCGGCGGCGCGCGGTCGGATCGCGGCGGACGACGCCTTCGCCCATCATTTGGCACTGCCCTGGCGCTGGCGGACCCCGCGCCTGCCGCTCGGCGGACGCGACCTGATGGCGGCCGGCATCGAGAGGGGCCCGCGCATCGGCGAACTGCTCGCCGCCGCCGAAGCCCTCTGGCTGGCGAGCGATTTCACCCTGTCCGGCGCCGACCTCCTGGAGCGGCTATCGCTCACGCCGCCGGCGGGACAGGCCCCCCGGACTTGACAATCGAGACCGGCAGCGGCGCCGGTTCGACGCCGAGAAAGCGGCAGATCCGCTCGGTCGGCTCCGGCAGGATCTCGCGCACGTCTCCCGACCCGGTCAATTCGGCATAGTCGATCGTCAGGATACGCGGATTGGCGCCGATCAGCGGCTGAAGCCGGGCGAAGTCGCCGGCATGCCTTGCCATCCAGTCCCGGATCTCGTCTTCCGGGGGCATATATTTCATCTGCGCGGGGATCGCACCCGGGTCGCGAAAATGGGCGCGGTGGGCACGGCCGAGCTCGCGGCGCGACAGCGCGCTGCGCAAGTTGCTGACCGCCACCGCGCGCAGATCGCGGACGAGGTGGATGATCGGCAGGGCCGACAGGTCGACCCCGAGCGCGGCCGCCTCCTCCGTTTGATTGTACATGACCGCGGCGAAGTTGAGCTTGCCGGGCACCGGCACATAGGCGCCGCGACGGCGGAGCGGCCCGAACTCGCCATGAAAGGCGACCCGCGGATGGCGGCCGAGCGCCGATCCGAGCATATGCGAGCCCGAGCGCTGCAGGCAGAGAAGCACGAAATCGAAGCGTGGGCTGAACGGCCCGATGATCCGGTGCACCGGCGCACCGGCGGGCTCCTGCCAGAGCTGCCGGGCCGCCCGGGTCGTATCGGCACCCCAGACCGCGTCGAAGCGATCGGCCAGATCGACCGCGAAGTGATGTCGCGCCGCATCATAGGCTTCGCTTTTCCAGCGCTCGGTCTTCCAGCCGGAATTGATCTGCCGGAGATGGCGGAAATGCACCATGTCCTCGCCGATGCTCCAGACCTGATCGGGATCGACGCGGCTGTCCGGACCGAGGATCGCATGCACGGCCAGGCCGGCATCGTCGTCGAGGCGGGCCGGGATCGCCGCCCATTTCGGGCGGCATGGGGCTTCGACGCGGGCGTCGGATGTATCGACCTGGCCGCGCAGGCCGAGCAGGCAATCGCGGTGGCGCAGGCGATCCCGGTCGGCAACCGAGGCGATGGCGGGTGCCTCGGCCCAGAAGCCGCGAAAGACCATCGCGGCGGCCTTCGAACCTTCCAGCCGGTCGAGGACCGATGGCCCGCCGCTGACCACGAGTTCGTCGATGTCGAGACTGAGGACGCCGCGCGACCGGGCCAGGAAGCGCCGCCGGGCATGTTCGAGGGCCCCGACCTGACAGAAGCGGTCCAATCCGGCGTTCTGGCTCAATCCATAGGGAAACGGCCAGGAGACGACGGTAACCTGGATCAGACCGGCGATGCCCGACAGGGCGGCGGCGATATCCTGCGGTGCATAGCGCGTCGAGGCATTGTCGTAGAGAAGCACCGCGTCGATGCCTTGGGTCCGGACATGATACTCCGCCCAGTCGCGGATCCAGGCGAGAGGGTTGTCCTGCGACAGCGTCAAAAGAACCCGCCGGCCGGCGAACAAGTGTGTGCCGGATGGCTGAATGGCGACGTCGGCACGCCGCTCCCGGGCGAGCACTTCGATCCGCCCGGCGCGACCCAGATCCCGGCCGGAGATGGTCCAGCGCATCAGCGGCAGACCGGGCCGGGCCGGACTTGCCTCGGCATCGAGGTCCGCGCCCCCGGCGCGAAACCTGATCGGCCCGAGTTCGGGCGTGACAGTGTCGATCCGCGGCCCGAGCGCGACGACCCGATCCGGTGCCGTGTCGCGAAAGATGTCGAAGAACAGCGTGTCGACGTCGAAACGGCCCGGGGATTCGCCGGGGTTCACGCGGTCGACCGGCAGCGTCCGGGTGGCCCGGAAGCGGGCGAGCGACACGGCCGACAGCCCCGGCGCGTGCCGATGCCCCATCCCCAGACGCCGCAGCCAATCCCGCACAGAAGCCATCCCGTCCCCCTCCGGGCGGGTGTTCCCATGGGACGGCGCCAGGGTCAACGGCCGATTGCGGCAACGGCCGGGGCCGGCTTGGAGGGCTATTCGTAGCGCAGCGCCTCGATCGGATCGAGCCGGGCCGCCTTGGTGGCCGGGTACCAGCCGAAGAAGACGCCGACCCCGGCCGAGAAGGCGAAAGCGAGGCCGATCACGTCGGGGGCGATGACCAGCGGCCAGCCGGTCATGCGCGCCAGCGTTATCGAGGTCGCCGCCCCGATCAGGATGCCGATGGTGCCGCCGACCAGGGCCAGCACCATGGCCTCGATCAGGAACTGGAGCCGGATGTCGCGCCGGCGCGCGCCGACCGCCATGCGCAGCCCGATCTCGCGGGTCCGCTCGGTGACCGAGACCAGCATGATGTTCATGATGCCGATGCCGCCGACCACCAGGGCGATGGTGGCGACAACGCCGAGCAGCCGCGACAGGGTCCGGGCGGCGGAGGTCTGCGCCTCGACCAGTTGCGTCAGGTTGCGCAGATTGTAGGCCTCGGACAGATCGCCGGCCGTCTGCTGGGCGAAACGCCGGTCGAGCACAGTGCGCGCCGAGCGCTCGACCTCGTCGAGGGCCTCGGCCGAATTGGCCTTCAAGGTGATGGAGTCGATCTGGTCGGGCCGGGACTTGAACCGGCCGAGCAGGCGCTGGCGGGCGGTGTCGAGCGGTACGAAGATGACGTCGTCCTGGTCCTGGCCGAACATGGTCTGGCCCTTGGACTTCATCACGCCGATGACCTCCGCGGGCATCTTCTGGATGCGGATCACGCTGCCGATCGGATCGTCTTCGCCGAACAGCTGTTCGGCCACGGTCCGGCCGATGATCGCCACCTTGGCGCCGCGCCGTTCCTCGGCCTCGGTGAAACTGCGTCCGGTGTCGATCTCCCAGTCGCGGGCGATGAAGAAGTCCTCGCCGACGCCGTTGACCCGGGTCGACCAGTTCAGGTTGCCGTAGACGACCTGGACATTGCCGGCGACGCTCGGCGCCACGACCAGCGCCTCGGCGACCTCGTCGCGCAGCGCCGTCGCATCGCGCTCGGAGAGCCGGCCGGACGAGCCGGACGGCCCGCGCGCCCCGCCCATGTTGCTGTTGCCCGGCCAGACCACGATGATGTTGGAGCCGAGGCTGGTCATGATCCGGCCGATCGTCTCCTGCGCGCCGACGCCGATCGCGAAGGTGGCAATGACCGCCGCAACGCCGATCACCATGCCGAGCATGGTCAGCGCCGAGCGCAGCCAGTTCGCCGTCAGCGCGGCGAGCGCCATGCGGGTCGCCTCGATGAAGCTCATGCGACGGCTCCCGCGATGCCTTGGGGCGCCGGCCCGGCGTTGGGTACCGGTCCCGCCTCCGGCGGCGACGCGATGCCGACGCGGGCATCGAGCGGGGCGGCGACGACCTCGTCGGCGATCAGCCGCCCGTCGCGAAAGCGCAGGATGCGGCCGGCGTGGCGGGCGACGTCCTCGTCGTGGGTGACCATCAGGATGGTGCGGCCGTCGCGGTTGAGCGCCTGCAGGAGGGCCAGGATCTCCCGGCCGGTGCGGGTGTCGAGCGCGCCGGTCGGCTCGTCGGCGAGCACCACGGCGGGGTCGTTGACCAGCGCGCGGGCGATGGCGACGCGCTGCTTCTGGCCGCCGGAGAGTTGCGGCGGCTTGTGCCGGGCGCGGCCGGTCAGGCCGACGGCGGCCAGCAGTTCGGCGGCCCGCTGCCGGCGCTTGCGGCGCGGCATCCGGCCATAGGCGAGCGGCATGGCGACATTGTCGAGCGCGCTCAGCCGGGGCAGCAGGTTGAAGGTCTGGAAGACGAAGCCGAGCGTATCCCGCCGCGTGCCGGCGAGCCCGTCGCTGTCGATCTGCTCGACATCGACGCCGTCGATCAGGAGCCTGCCCGAGGTCGCCCGGTCGAGGCAGCCGATCAGGTTCATCAGCGTCGACTTGCCCGAGCCGGACGGCCCCATCACGGCCACGAAGCTGCCGCGCGGCACGGTGAAGCTCACGTCGTCGAGCGCGCGGACCACGTCGTCGCCGCCCGAATAGGTCTTGGTCAGGTGCTCGACCGCGATGACCGGCTGCGCCTCCATGGCCGCCTCCCGTCAGAAGCCGAGCGGCGCGCGGCGCCGTTCCGGAGCATCGTCGAGGCGGCCGATGACGACCCGGTCGTCCGCCTTCACGCCGTCGCCGGAGACCTCCACCATGGTATCGGCGGCCAGGCCGACCCGGACCTCGACCGGCTTCAGGGCCCCGTCGGTCCCAACCAGATAGATGCGTGCGCGGCGGCCCTCCTCCGCCGTGGCATTGACGGTGCGGGCGCGCTTGACCTGCCCGCCCTGGGTCTGCGCCTCGGCGGCGGGTTGCGCCGGACGGAAGCGCAGGGCCGCTTGCGGGATGCGCAGCACGTCCTTGCGGGTGTCGACGATCAGCCGGACATTGGCGGTCATGCCCGGAAACAGCGCGCCGGAGGAATTGTCGGCGGTCACCACCGCCGTGTAGGTGACCACGTTCTGCACCGATTTCGGCGCCCGGCGCACCTGCGAGACGCGGCCCTCGAAGCCGCGGCCCGGATAGGCGTCGACCGTGAAGGCGACCTGCTGGCCCTCGCGGACGCGGCCGATGTCGGCCTCGTCGATCGAGGCCTCGAGCTGCATCTCCTCCAGCGCCGCCGCGATCACGAACAGGGTCGGCGCCGACAGGCTGGCCGCCACGGTCTGGCCGAGTTCGACCTGCCGGTCGATGACGATGCCGTCGATCGGCGAACGGATGGTGGCGCGGTCGAGATCGGTGCGGGCGATGCGGACGGCGGCGCGCTTCTGCTCGACATTGGCCTCCGCGACGCGGATCTCGGCCTCCGCCAGCGCGATGTCGGCCTTGGACGAGACGACCTGCGCGTAGGTCTGCGCCTTCAGGACCTCGGCCTGCTCGACCGAGCGCTCGGTCACCGCGCCGGTCTTCACCAACTGGCGGGCGCGGTCGAGCGCGCGGTCGCTGTCGCGCGCGGCCTCGTCGATGCGGACGAGCTCCGACCGGGCGCGGGCGAGCGTCGCCTGCTTGGAGCGGATGCTCGCCTCCGCGACGGCGAGATCGGCCTCCGCCGAGGCGAGCCTGCCCTGGAAGGTGGTCGGATCGAGCCGCGCGATCACGTCGTTCGGCTTCACCTTGGAATTGAAGTCGGCGATCAGCTCGACGATCTGGCCGGAGACCTGGGAGGAGACCTGCACGGTCTGCACCGGCTGCAGCGTGCCGGTCGCCAGCACGGCGGATTGCAGCGTGCCGCGCTCGACCGGGGCCGTCCGCCAGCGCTCGCCGGCCGCGTCGTTGGTCTTCACCTCGAACGGCGGCTTCGCACCGACCCAGGTGGCGGCGCGATTGACCCATACGGCGACCCGCTGGTCGCGCTCCGCGGCGACCACGACGCCTGCCCCCGCAAGCGCGACCAGGACGAGGAAAACGAGAAACTTCTTCATGAACTTGGCGACCCGTTAGCCACCGCCGAGGGCGACCCGCCGCGACCATGCGGCGGCGGCGCAGCGCCGGCAAGTTACTAACTGTTAATGGGAACACTACGCAGGCCGCTTCCTGCCGGTTTTCGGCGCCCCGCACCGAGCCGAGCCCTGCGGCGCCGATCACATCGGCGGCATCGCGGGGACGGCGGCGGTCAAGGGACGGGAAGGCATCCGCCGTCGCGATTCTGCGCGCGCGGCATGACGGCCGAATAGGGATATCGCCTGTCCGACATGCCGTCCGAACCGCGCCCGTCTCGGCGCAGGCGCAGCAGGACGCGGCCGTCCGGTGCCACGAGGTCGATGCGGCCGGCCGGCCGTCGTTGCGCAGTCACACCGCGCACCACGTCGCGCCGGACCTTCGGATAGTCCGTGACCGGGTCCTCGATGGCCAGCGTCCTTGCGGCCGGGCGCCACACCATCACGGCGGACGGTTCGGTGAACAGGCAGCGGATCGCTCCCGCCTCGGCCGGCGCGATGCCGGCCGCGATCGCCAGACCTGCGGCGGCGGCGAGCCCGGCCGCGCGCGGCATCAGACGCTCTTCCGGACGAGGCAGGTCACGTCCACGCCGCGAGCCGACTTGGACCCGAGATGCGTCGCCCAGGCGCGGCCCGCGAACCGGATCTCGTAGTCCTCTCCCTCCATCGGCTTGAAGCGGAGCGTCTTCGGCAGCGCATAGACCTCGACATAGCCCGTCGCATCCGGCGCGGTGCGGTCCACGATCAGGGTCCAGACGCCGTCCTTCGGACCGAAAGAGACGTAGGCGACGGAATCGTCGGCCCCGAATTCGGAGACCTGCGCGCCGATCGTCACGGTGACGTTCGGCTTGCGACCCTCGCCGGCCGATCCTTCGATGATCAGGCCGCCCTTGCCGGTGCAGTGGAAATGCGGCGCCACGTCTCCGGCGGCGGCCAGACCTGTCGACGCCAGAAGGAAAACCGAACAGACGAGGGATCGGGCGGCAACCGTCATCGCAGACCTCCATCATGCCGCAACGGCATGCTTGCGGTCTCTACGATCCGCCGGCTGAACCGCCGGTGAACCGTCACAGCTTCTCGGCGATGATCCGGGCGAGTTCGAAGGCACGCTGCTCCAGGAGGCCCGGCGATTCGCAGACATAGGTCAGCGACTGGTTGCGCTCGTCGAAGATGCGGATGGTCCACTTCAGCTCCTCCTCGAGCTTCGGCAGATCCTCCGGCTTGACGCCCTCGACCGGCTTGCCGGCCTTGACCAGCGCGATCTGATCGCCCAACTGCTCGATGCGGCGGGCGAAGGCCTGTTGCTTGCGCGCATAGCGGACGAGGCCGTTCATCACCCGATCGCGCTCGGCATTGACGCGTTCCAGCATGCCGACGAACAGCTTCGACAGGCGCATGGTCTTGTCGCCGGGCGCCTCGGCCACCCGGGCGATGATCTTCTCGGTCTCCTCGACCGGCGTGCGCCGCGAGGCGATGGCACGGACAGCGTCGGCGACATCCTGCTCGCTCCACCACTCCTTGGCGGTCGCCGGAATTTCCGGCCCGCCCCAGATCGCAGTCGCGGCGATCTGCGGATTGCGCACCTGGATGCAGGGCCAGTTCGGGTCCGTTCCGGCCGCCACGGCGGGCATGGCGAGACCCAACGCAAGGGCGACGGCAGAGGCGAGGCGCATAAAGGCGATCATGACGCGGCTCCTTCAGGCCCGCCGCGCCGGCCGATCAGGCCGCGCGACGGATCGTAGGCGAGGATGGCGAGACCCATGAACAGGGCGGTGGTCGTCACGACGACCAAAAGGGCGATGAAGGCCGGATGGTCGCCGGCGAAGGGATCGAGCGCATTGGCCTTGCCCATGGCGGTGAACATGGCCACGAATTCCGCCCAGGACTGCGGCGCGTCGATCTTGGCATGCAGGCCGAAGCGGATCAGTTCGACCGTGTAGGTGAAGGGGTTGAGCGTACAGATGTAATAGAGCAGCAGGCTCGATTCCTTGACCCGCCACAGCGGGTACAGCGCCGACGAAGTGAAGAACATCGGGAAGATGATGAAGTTCATCACGCTGGCGAAGTTCTCCAGCTGCTTGATCAGCGAGGAGACGAAGAGCCCGATCGAACCGAGCATCAGACCGGACAGGAACACCGCCGGCAGCGCAACCAGATAGCCGATCGGCGGCGGCTCGACTTCCCACCAATAGGCGATGGCCAGATAGGCATAGACCTGAACGACCGCGATGGTCGTGCCGGAGACCAGTTTCGAGGCGAGCAGGTACCAGCGCGGATAGGGGCTGGTCAGCAGGATGCGCATCGACCCGACCTCGCGGTCGTAGACCATCGAAAGCGAGGATTGCATGCCGGCGAAGAGCAGGATCATCGCGCAGAGGCCCGGCGTGACATAGACCTCGTAGAGCACATAGGTCTCGTAGGGCGGGATGATCGAGACACCGAGCACCGAGCGGAAGCCCGCCGCGAAGATGAACAGCCAGACCAGCGGCCGCACCAGGGTCGACAGAAAGCGCCCGCGCTGCAAGAGGAAACGCAGGATCTCGCGCTTCTGGATGCCCCAGAAGCAGTGCAGGTAGCCGAAGCGCGGCAGGCGGAACGGTGCCTCGGCGGCCGCCGGCGGGATGGTGCCGTGCATCAGGCAGCCTCTTCGGTCGGAGTGCCGGTGATCTTGCGGAAGGCGCCGGCGAGACCCGGCTCGCCGGCCTGCGCGCAGAGTTCCGGCGTCGTGCCCCGGGCCAGCACGCGTCCCTTGTGCAGGAGCACGATCGGATCGGCCGGCCGAACCTCGTCGAAGAGATGCGTCGCCCAGAGCACGCTGAGGCCGTCCTCGTCGACCAGCCGGCGCACCAGCGAGACGATGTCCTGGCGGGCGGCGATGTCGAGGCCGACCGTCGGTTCGTCGAGGATCACCACGCGCGGATCGTGCAGCAGCGCGCGGGCGATCTCGACGCGCCGGGCCTGGCCGCCGGACAGACTGCGGACCTTGTCGTTGAGCCGGTCGGCCAGCGAGATGCGCGCAAGCAGTCGTTCGGCCCGGCGCCGGCCCTCGGCCCGCGACAGGCCATGCAGGGAGGCATGGTAGGTGAAGTTCTGCAGAACGGTCAGGTCGGGGTCGAGGGTGCGCGCCTGGAACACCACGCCGAGCCGGCCGAGGGCTTCGGTCGGCCGGCGGCGCAGGTCGCTGCCCATGATGGCGATGCGGCCGGTGACGTTGTCGTAGAGCCGGGTCAGCAGCGAGAACAGCGTGGTCTTGCCGGCGCCGTTGAGGCCGAGCAGGGCCACGAAGGCGCCCTGCGGCACGCCCAGCGACACGTCGTCGAGCGCCTTGCGGGCGCCGAAGGCGTGGCTGACATGGGCGACCTCGATGGCGGGCACCGCCGCGCCCGCCGTCCGACCTGCCGTTTCGATCACGCGTGGACCTCCATCATCGTCCAGTTCACTCGGGCTTCACCCAGACGCCCCAGGGCAGCCGGCCGACCTTGATCGACTTGGTGACGCGCAGCGCATCGACATCGATCACCGAGACATCGCCCGACGCGCCGTTGGTCGAGAACAGCATCTTCTCGTCCGGCGTGAAGGCCAGCTGCCAGACGCGCTGGCCGACCAGGAGATACTTCTCCACCTCGTAGGTGTCGCCGTTGATCACCGCGACCCGGTTGGCCGGGCCGAGCGCCACGAAGACGCGCTTGCCGTTCTTGGTGATACGGATGCCGACCGGCTGGATCGCCTCCTTGTTGAGGCCCGGCACGTTGAATTCGATCCGCTTCAGAACCTGCTTGGTCTTCGGGTCGATCACCGTGACGGTGCCGCCGACCTCCGCGGAGGTCCACAGCTTGGTGCCGTCGCTGCTGAATTCGGCGAAGCGCGGCCGTGCGTCGACCAGCACGTTGTCGGTGATCTTCTGGGTCGCGGCGTCGATGAAGTGGATCATGTTCGTCGTTTCCGACGTGTTGATCACCGTCTTGCCGTCCGGACTGACCGCCATACCCTCGGGTTCGACACCGACCGGGATCTCGGTCACCTTCTTGTTGGTCTCCATGTCGACGACCGTGACGAGATTGTCGTCTTCGTTCGCGACATACATCAGCTTGCCGTCGGGCGAGAAGGCGAACAGTTCCGGATCGGGACCCGACGGGAGCGTGCGGACGAGCTTGTAGTCCGTCGTGTCCCAGGCCTCGATGCGGTGATCGTCGGAGGCGCAGACGACGATATACTTGCCGTCCGGCGTGACCGCGAGGCCGCGTGGGCGGCGGCCGACCTTGAAGGTCTTGGTGACCGTCATGGTCGCGGTGTCGATCACGCTGATCGTATTGTCCTTTTCGTTGGACACATAGACCGTGTAGGCCTCGGCCGCATCGGCGGCCAGCAACGTTCCGGCGATGGCCGCGACGGCGGCGATCCGCGCCTTCATGGATGATCCTCCCGACTGTCCGGGTTTGCGCCCGGGCTTCATTTGAGCTTGCATTTGGATTCCGGCTTGTCCGTGCCGAGCGTATCGAGCGGCGTGCGCTGATGCAGGAAGCCCGGCTGCGGCGACATGGAGACCAGCGCGGCGGCCTGCGCCAACAGGATCGGCTGGCGCAACTGCCAGTCCCAGTCCCGGAAGGTCAGGCCGACGCCCTTGAAGGCGGCCAGTTCGAAGTCCTTGCCGCGCACGAAATCGTAGAGCGGTTTGAATTGTACCGACTTCACGCGCGGGGCGGATTCGGTGACGGTTCGGACCGCCATCCAGACGTTGAAGTCGAGCGACGTCATCGGCCGGTTGGCGAGCCGCTTGAAGCGGTTGTTCAACTGGACGGCGCCGTGCTGCTCGGCCTGGGGATGCCAGGTCGTCGCCATCAGGCCCTGCGTGCCGGCGGTCGGACGCGGATCCCAGGTGTGATAGGCGACATAATCGCCGAACTCGCCGGCTTCGTCGGCGATCATCACCACGTCGTAGCTGAGCGCCTGGGTCAGCAGAGGCACTTCCTGCTGCGCCGTGCGGCGGCCGTCGGGCCCGAATTCCCAAAGCTTCTCGGCGATGATCTTGCCGGAGAACTTCTTCGCCGCACGCTTGATCTGATCGAGATAGAGCTGGTCGTTCGGATGCGGGCCGTAGATGACCAACCAGTTGCGCCAGCGCTTCCAGACCAGGAACTGTGCCAGCGAATCCGTCAGCATCGACCGGGTCGGCGCGACATGCATGACGTTGTCGCGGCAATCCTCGTTGCGCAGCGATTCTTCTTCCGCCGCCGCGTTGAAGAGCAGGATGTCGCGCCCCTTCGCCGCATCGGCAATCTTCAGCACTTGGGCGGCCGGCAGGTTGAGCACGACGAACTGGTTGCCCTTGGCGACCAGCTCCTCGAAGGCGGGCAGCGGATCGTCGCCCTCGTCGAGGATCGTCTCGTCGAGCCGGAAGCTCTGTCCGACCAGCCGGCCGGTGGTGTTGGAATCCTTGATCGCGAGCCGGCCGCCGGCCAGTCCCAGATCCTCGGGCAGCGGGTCCTGATCGTAGATCGGCGGCGGCGGCGGACGCAGCGACAGGATGCCGACGGAAAGTTCGTCGGCACGCGCCGAGGCCGGGGTCCCGGCCCATCCGGCCATGGCGGTGCAGGCCGTCAGAAGAACGGTGCGCATCGCCGCCTGTGCGTCAATCCGGGCCATCGCGTCCTCCTCCCCATGCGTTTCCGGCATGGGACCCTAACAGTGGGGTTCGGGCGGGCAATCCCGAATGAGATAAGAGAATCCTAAACACACGAGCCACTTGCCGGGCCGGGACCGCGTGCTAGCTTCGCTGCCATGAGACGAAGTCAGCAAAAGCACGGATCGGCAAGCGTTTCGACGAAGAGGCGCCGAGGTGGCCTTCTGAGCGTCTTCTCAGGATTGGTTCTGGCCGGGCTGCTCCTGGGCGGATTCGACGCAGGCGCAGCCGAGCCGCCGCGCATCGCGGTATTCGATTTCGAACTGGCCGACGGCGGAGTCAGCGCCGATCCGACCGGCATGACCGCTATGGGGGCGGCCATGCTGCAGGGGCGCGGCCCCGACCAGGCCGACCGGCAGCGTCTGGCGCTGATCACCGGTGAATTCCGGCGGCTGATCGCCGAAAAGGGCCAGCAGGCGCTGGTCGATCTCACGCCGATGGCCGGCAAGCTCGCCGACGCCGCCCCGCTGCACAAATGCAACGGCTGCGGCACGGATCTGGCCCGGGAAGCCGGGGCCGAGCTGGCCGTGTTCGGCCGGGTCAAGAAGCTGACGCCGCTCCTGATCCATATCGACATCACGGTCACCGACGTGGCCGCC
Source organism: Prosthecodimorpha staleyi (assembly GCF_018729455.1). Classification (NCBI taxonomy): domain Bacteria; kingdom Pseudomonadati; phylum Pseudomonadota; class Alphaproteobacteria; order Hyphomicrobiales; family Ancalomicrobiaceae; genus Prosthecodimorpha; species Prosthecodimorpha staleyi. The sequence goes on from NZ_JAHHZF010000002.1 coordinate 638,864, forward strand.
GACCGGCCTGTCCGCACCATGAGCGTCGACGTGAACGGCGACACCGACGAGAGCTGGACCCGCGGCGTCCGCTGGCTGTTCCGCAACCGCTTCGCCGACCCGCCGCTTTCCGCTGCGCCCTGAACGCGGCCGAATGTCCGGCCGCTTGCGGCTTCCCGAGTGCGGGCCGAAGCGCTAGTTTGGCGCCCCGTCCCCAACAGCCGCCGAGACCGCCGCCATGCCGAACCTGCTCGTCAGCGTCGCCGATCCGGCCGAGGCCGTCCGCGCGGCGGCCGCCGGGGCGGACTTGATCGACGCCAAGGACCCGGCGGCCGGCGCACTCGGCGCGCTGCCGGCCGAGGCGATCCGGGCGATCCGGGAGGCCGTCGGCCGGTCACGGACAGTCACCGCCGTGATTGGCGATCTTGTTGATTCGGAAAGCGTTCTCGATGCGGCCGAGCGGGTCGCCGCAACCGGGGTCGACATGGTCAAGGTCGGCCTCTTCCCCGGACCGGACCGGGCCGCGCTGGTCGCCGAACTCGGCCGCAGACTTCGGGGCCGCACCCGCCTGGTCGGGGTCCTGATCGCCGACCGCGCGCTCGATCTCGCGCTGGTGCCGGCCGCCGCCGCCGCAGGCTTCGCCGGCATCATGATGGATACCGAGGGCAAGGCCGGCGGCCTCCTGGCCGCGACCAGCCCTTCGGAGCGCACCGGCTTCGTCGCCCTGGCGCGCCGGCACGGGCTGATGGTCGGCCTGGCCGGATCGCTGCGCATTGCCGACATCGCCGGTCTCGCCGCCCTCGGCCCGGACCTCATCGGCTTCCGCGGCGGGCTGTGCGAGGGCCTCGACCGGCGCCGCCCGCTTGTCATGGACCGGGTCGCCGAAGCCGCCGCCGCCTGTCGGGCGGCGGCTGCCGGCCGGCTCGGCCTGACCGCGTGAGGACCGGCACGCCGGTCGTGGTCAAGCTCGGCGGCAGCCTGATGGCCGGCGCCGATCTGGACATTCTGCTCGACCAGGCGATCGGCGCTGCCCGACCGACCGTCATCGTCTGCGGCGGAGGCCTCTTCGCCGATGCGGTCCGCACCGCGCAAGGCCGGCTCGGCTTCTCCGACGGTCTCGCCCACCGTCTCGCGCTCGATGCGATGAGCCAGTTCGCCGCCGTCATCGCCGAGCGGCGGCCGGCGCTGGCGCTGTGCAATTCTCTGCAAGCCGTTGCCATGGCATTCGAACGCGATCGACAGGCTTTGTGGCATCCGGTGGCGCTTCGCGACGGTCATCCGGCCATCCCGGAGACCTGGGCGGTGACCTCCGACAGCCTCGCCCAGTTCGTCGCCCGGGAGATCGGCGCCGCCGCCCTGATCCTGGTCAAGTCCGCCGACCCGGCGGCCGCGGCGGCGGCAGGCGGGGACAGCGGCCCGCCCTTGCTGCGGCTCGTCGCCGCCGGCCATCTCGATGCCGCCTTTCCGGCTTTCCTGGCCGGCGGTTCCGGTATAGTCCGCATCCTCGGGCCGGCGGATCACGCCCGGCTGGGCGCTGCGATCGCGGCGCCGGAGGGCGATATCGGCTTCGACCCGCTCGGCTGACCGGGCCGGGCCGGATCGGATGGCAAAGAGGATGCGCGTGTGGCCAAGACCGTCGTGACACCCCGGCTCGGCTGGGCCCTGACCGGCTCCGGGCATTATTTCGTCGAATGCCTGACGCTCATGCGCAAGGTTCCGCATCTCGATCTCTTCGTCACCAAGGCGGCGGCGGAAGTGATCAGGATGTACAAGAAGGAATTCGAGCTCCTGCCCGAGGACACCCGCATCTTCAAGGACACCACCGCCAGCGCCGCCCCGGTCGGCAATTTCTACAAGGGTCAGTATTTCGGCCTGATCGTTGCGCCGGCGACGTCCAATACGGTCGCCAAGGCGGTGCACGGCATTTCCGATACGCTGGCCACCAACGTCTATGCCCAGGCCGGCAAGTGCCGCGTACCCTCGGTGGTGTTCGCCTGCGATACCGCCCCGGAAATGGACACCGAAGCGCCGTCGGGCTGGGTCAAGGTCTATCCGCGCCGGATCGACCTGCAAAATACCGAGGCGCTGAAGGCCTTCGAATATACCGACGTGGTCGAGACCCTGCCGGATCTCGAAGCCGCGCTCGACCGCATGCTCGCCGCCGCCGGGCAGAGCCCGGTCGCGGCCTGATCCCTCCGGCAGCGCGCGGCCCCGCCGACTGCCCCAGCCCGCACCGGAAACCGATGTCCGACGCCCCCGCCCCGCCCCCATCGTCCCAGGATCGCATCGTCCTGCTGACCGGCCATCTGGCGCGGGCCCGGGTAGAGGCGGTGATGGCCGAGATCGACGGGCGGGGACGGGACGGGCAGACCTTCCAGTGGAAGGTGATCGATGCCGGCGTGAAGGTTGCCGCGCTGATGACCGAGGAGATCATCCGCCGCCGGGTGAGCCTGCCGGAGGGGGCCACGATGGTGGTGGTGCCGGGCCGCTGCCGGGCCGATCTCGACGCCCTCGCGGCCCATTTCGGCGTACCGGTGCGGCGCGGGCCGGACGAGGTGGTCGACCTGCCGGCCTTCTTCGGCCGCGGCGCCGCGGTGCCGGACCTGTCCGGATACGACCTGAGGATCTTCGCCGAGATCGTCGACGCGCCGGATCTGCCGGTCAAGGCCGTGCTCGCCAAGGCGCTCGGGCTCGCCGCCCAGGGCGCCGACGTGATCGATCTCGGCTGCCTGCCGGATACGCCCTTCCCGCATCTCGCCGATTGCGTGCGCGCGCTGAAGGCCGCCGGCCTCACGGTCTCGGTCGACAGCGCCGATGTCGGCGAACTCAGGATCGGCGCCGAGGCCGGCTGCGATTTCCTCCTCTCGCTCAACGAGGACACGCTCGCTCTCGCCCGCGAGGTCGCCGCCGTGCCGGTGCTGGTGCCGGCCCGCCCGCAGGATCTCGACAGCCTGATCCGCGCCTGCCGGCGGATGGAGGATTGGGGCCTGCCCTATCTGGCCGACCCGATCCTCGACCCGATCCATTTCGGCTTCACCGATTCGATCGTGCGCTACCACGCCTTCCGCAAGGCCATGCCCGCGGCCGAGATGCTGATGGGCACCGGCAACCTGACCGAACTGACCGAGGCCGACACGACCGGCATCACCATGACACTGCTCGGCATCGCCTCGGAGCTTGCGATCCGCAACGTGCTGGTCGTCCAGGTCAGCCCGCATACCCGGCGCACCATCGCCGAACACGATGCCGCCCGCCGCATCCTCTACGCCGCCAGGCGCGACGGCGCCCTGCCCAAGGGCTATTCCGGCGCGCTCGCCGCCCTGCACGACCGCAAGCCCTACGCCAACACCGCCGCCGGCATCGCTGCCGCGGCCGAGGCCGTCCGCGACCGCAACTTCCGCATCGAGGTGGTCGAGGACGGCATCCATGTCTACAATCGCGACGTGCACGCCGTGCATGCCGAGGCGCTCGCCTTCTTCCCGGAACTGGGGGTCGAGACCGACGGCGGCCATGCCTTCTATCTCGGCACCGAGCTCGCCAAGGCGGAAACCGCATGGCGGCTCGGCAAGCGCTATGCGCAAGACGAACCCCTCGACTGGGGCGCGGCATGGGATCGCAAGACCGAGGACTTGACCCGTCTGAAGGACGCGGGCCACACCTTGGCGACCCGCCGCCAGAGGACCGCGTCGGACCCGGCCGCCGCTGCATCCGATCCGGACGGAACGGCCGCCGGCGATCCCGCCGCGGATGCCGGTGCCGGAGGAGACCCCGACTGATGCCCTTCATCCTGGAGACGGTGGTGGCGACGCGGAACCCGGACGGCAGCCACCATGTGGCGCCCTACGGGCTGATCCGCGACGGAGCCGGCTGGATCCTGGCCCCGTTCCGGCCGTCGCCGGCCATCGACAACCTGCACCGGCATCCCTTCGCGGTCGCCTCCGCACCGACCGACCTGCGCGTCGTCGCCGGCCACGTCACCGGGCGGCGCGACTGGCCGCTGGTCCCCGCCGAGCGCGTTGCAGGCATGCGGCTGGCCGACTGCTTCGGCCATCTCGAGCTGGAGGTGGTCGATTTCACCGAGGACGCGACGCGGCCGCGCTTCCGCTGCCGGGTGGTCCACGAGGTCGCGCACCGCGCCTTCGCCGGCTTCAACCGCGCCCAGGCGGCCGTGCTCGAAGCCGCCATCCTGTCGACCCGGCTCGGCATGCTGCCGCGCGACAAGGTCGAGACCGAGATGGCCTATCTGGAAATCGCGATCACGAAGACGGCCGGTCCGGCCGAGCGCGAGGCCTGGGACTGGATCCGCCAGAAGATCGAGGGGCATTTCGCCGCAGCTGCGACCAGCGCGGATGCGAGTACCCATTAGCGCACTCGATGCCGGCGGCCCGCCGACCGGCTCGCACCAAGAACCGAGACCGGCAGCCCCTGGCCCGGTCGGCAAGAGTGACCATCTGGCCGAATTCGACCGGCTCGAAGGAGAGGAAACGATGAAGCACTGGACCCTGACCGCCATCGCGGCCGCCGCCGTGGCGCTCGTCGCCGCCACGGCCGATGCCCACGGCCCGACCCGCCAGAAGGTGACCGAGACCATCGAGATCAACGCGCCGGCCGCCAAGGTCTGGGCCGTGATCGGCAATTTCCAGGACATGAGCTGGCACCCGGCCGTCGCCAAGGGCGAAGGCAAGGGCGGCAACGAGATCAATGCCACCCGCACGCTGACCCTGCAGGGCGGCGCGGTCATTCCCGAGGAGACGCTCGAGAAATACGACGCCGCCGGAATGAACTACAGCTACCGGATCACCAAGGAGGACGTGAAGGTCCTGCCCGTGACCAACTACACCTCGCGCATCGCCGTGACCGAAGAGGGCGGCAAGGCCAAGGTCGAGTGGCGCGGCGCCTTCTATCGCGGCTTCCCGAACAACGATCCGCCGCCCGAGCTGAACGACGAGGCGGCGATCAAGGCGGTCAAGGGAGTCTATTCGTCCGGCCTGGAAGCCTTGAAGAAGAAGGTCGAGAGCGGCAGCTGAGCGTGCCCGGGGACCGCAGGCTCCGGTGTCCGGCGGTGATGCGCCGCCGGTCCCGGCACAGGCGCCTCGGCGGGGTCCCGAAGGGCGCCCGGCCGACCCGCGCGCCGACGGCCGTGGCGCTGGGTCTTGCCCTGCTGGCCGCGGCGGCGCTGGCCTCGGCCGGTCCGGCATCGGCCGACGAGGCTTTCGTCACCAATCAGGGCTCCGACGACCTGACGGTCGTCGATCTCGACCGGATGGTGCCGGTCGCCACCATCCCGATCGGCGGCAAGCCGGCCGGGATCGCGGTCGCACGCGACGGCCGCCGGGCCTATGTGACCAGCCCTGACTCCAAGACGCTGACGGTGATCGACGCGGACACGCGCGCGATCGTGAAGCGAATCGGTCTCACCGGCGGCCCGCTCGGCCTCGCCGTGCATCCCTCCGGCCGGCCGGTCTATGTCGCCGACTGGTATGCCCACCGGCTCCTGGTGGTCGATCCGGAGGCCGGCAGCGTGACCGCACAGGTGACGGTCGGCGAGAGCCCGTCCGGCATCGCGCCGACGCCGGACGGCCGTCTGGTGCTGACCGCGGACCGGGATTCCAACCAGGTCTCGATCGTCGATGCGGAAAGCCTGACGGTGGTGGCGGTGGTCCCGGTCGGCACGCGGCCCTTCGGGGTCACCGTCTCGGCCGACGGCCGGCGCGCCTATACGGCCAATGTCGGCTCCAACGATGTCTCGGTGATCGACCTCGCCGCCCGACGCGAGATCGGCCGCGTTGCGGTCGGCAACACGCCCTATGCGGTCGCGCTCGCCGGCGGGCGGGCCTTCGTCACCGACCAGCATGCCGACACGATCACGGTCTTCGACACCGCGAGCCTCGCCCCGGTGGCGACGCTCGCCTATGGCGGCGAATATCCGGAAGGCATCGCCGCGACCCCGGACGGCCGCCGCATCCTGGTCGCCGACTGGTTCTCCAACACCCTGTCGGCGATCGACGCCACCACGCTGAAGACCCTCGGCACCGTCAAGGTCGGCGACGGCCCCCGCGCCTTCGGCGACTTCATCCGCCGGACACGGTAGACCGCCGGATCGGACGCGCGCCCGCACGATCGGCCGCGATCCCCCTGTCCTGCCGAAGGAGGCGCCGCAGAAGTCGCTGCCGCTTCGCATGCGCGTCGACGAATCACGAAAGCGATCGCACCCGATCGGGCCGCCCCTTCGCCTTCGCCCTCCCCCTGTCGTGCAGGAAAAGGGAATCAACCCGTTGGGAGATCGCAGGATTCATCGCCCCCGATCCACCGGCTCCTTCCCCTTCTCCCCCCAAGGGGGAGAAGGTCGCCGAAGGCGGGATGAGGGGGGCGATGCCGCAACAGGCTCCGAAGCTGCGGTCCGGACACGGGCCGATCCGGTCGGCCGCCAGACCGACCCCCTCATCCGCCCTTCGGGCACCTTCTCCCCCCACGGGGGGAGAAGGGGTAACCCGTTGAGAGATCGCAGGATTCATCGCCCCCGATCCACCGGCTCCTTCCCCTTCTCCCCCCAAGGGGGGAGAAGGTCGCCGAAGGCGGGATGAGGGGGGCGATGCCGCAACAGGCTCCGAAGCTGCGGTCCGGACACG